>DYBL01000086.1 GCA_019418625.1 Clostridiales bacterium
ATATAGGTGTCGTAAGAAGTAAATGCTTCAATATAAGCGCCATTTTTAGTGCCTGTCATACTTGCACATCCACCATCGTTCAATGTTGCCCCTTCACGGCCATATCTCATGGTGTCGCCATCTTTATTCACCTTATTCGACAAGGCCGCATCAATCTTGGTGTTATCCGTCCCGCTTACCTGAATATCTGCGCCGGTCAGTGTCACGTCCGAAGAAAGGCTCTTACTGTTGATCTTCCTGGTCAGCGGGACATAGATTTTGCTCAGTGCAGATTTGATCGTGCTCCAAAGCACACGCTTGGTCTTGCTGCTGTCTGTACTGTCAACTACCGCCACCGCATCTGTATCGGCAATAGCTTCTTTAGACGCCGACGATTTTAACAGCACCTCCCGTTGAGCCATTTCCTTATCAACTGTATCCCAGTTCTGATTCAACGCGAGGTCAATATTGAATGTTTGGTCCTTATCAGCAACAGGGTCATATTTAAATAACCCAAGATTTTCCGTCTCGGAACTCATTTTCCAATACCTCCAAAAGCAAAGTTGTCCAAAGTCTGGGTCTGCAGCTCAGAGATACTCATAACCATATGGATCTCCCGAATCAGTAAATACCGATATAAATACTGATATACAAGATGGGCTGGTTTGATTTCATCTAAGGCTGTACTAAGATCTTCCATATTGGGAGGTGTTCCCAAAGTGCTGATGAACCTCACATCGAAGCTGTATTGCTCTGGATGTTCAATTACTTCGACCTCTCCATTGGTAAAACTCGATGCCACGTGTCGAATCAATTCTTTGGTAACTGTTCCCTGACCTGCCAGTTTTGCAATAATTCTAGAACGTCTGTCCTCAATAGAGGATTTGGAGTCAGTTGGGAGCCCGAGAATCTGCTCGTGCCGTTCCAATCCCCATGTAGAGGTTGAAATGACAAGTTGCAATTCCTGGCTGCTTACGTCATCGCGTAGCTCCTGCATAGCGATTTCTTCAGCCTGCAATAAGTCCCGCATATTTTCCATCCGCAAAAGGAAAGGAGGGAGCATCTTAAAATCATTCAGCTTCATGAACGATAACCTCCTGAAGCTTAAAAAACTCACCTACATCGGCTTGTAAAGATGAAGTCCCGCCGTTGATCGTATAGGAAGAAATGTCCTTTACACCAGGGGCGTTGAAAATGCGATCTCCGATTCTAAAATAGCTCAGTGGGGTTTCATCTTGAAAGGCAATCTCATTCAAATATTCTTGGATGTATTGGCCGATAGATTCCTTGGCATCCTCAAACCCGAACCCGGATTCCATTGAAATTGTGGCGTCAATGCTGACAAGAATGGGAGTTGCGGCAACTACTGTAACTGCAGCGCCAACAGGTCGGTTCTCTTCGATATAGTCTCGGACTGCTTGAAGGTCTTCCTCCCCAGGGACATCTTTTTGCAAGGAGATCACGATTACCTTTACTGTTCCAGGTCCATTCCAACACGGGATACATTTCGCATCCCCGATATTGGGAACACTTTTGGCCCAGTAAATGTAGTGATTTTTGTTCCCACTCGTCAAAGGATTCTGAATTTTTTGAAAAATACGAGCGCGAAAGGCACCATCTGTTTCACCCTCCAGCCGAACTTCATTATAGTCAAGCGCCTTTCGGTCCAAATATTCGCCTTCCGCAGTGTCCAAAAGTACATGGTCAGGAATTGTAGCGACTTCCATTCGAACGATCCGTGCCATTTCTTCGGCAACGGCCTGAATGTTATCCATACAAAATCCGCCTTCAACCTTGTTTACCTCATCTTTTAAGGCGGCTTTTAGACGTGTTAAAATTCCTTCAAAACTAAAGTCCAGTTCTGATTCTCTACTCATAAACATACCTCCTTGGCCTCCCATTCGACCTGAGCTAATCCATAGATTGTTGTGCAGGTAAATTCTACTTGGAGTCCGCTTTTAGCCTGAGTAAAAGTAAAATCAGAAATCTCAGAAATATATGGATTTACCATTAGAGCCTCTATAATAAAACGCTTGAACTCAGATTTTACAATGTCAGAGTGCGAGGAACTCCCTATCAATGTATGGATTTCGCTGCCGAAGGCACTGTCATAAGCAGTATAGCGAAACCGCTCCGTGGTCAGCGCCTTAAATATCCAGATACGCAGCGCCTCGTTGCCCTCCACCAGGTAGGTGTTCCCATCGCGGAGCAGCAGGCAGTTGTTTTCAAAGTCGTATGCGTACTCCCGAAATATCGGCAGCTCACTGCTCTCGGAGGACTCCAAAACCTCCGGGCTGATAAAGGGGAATATGCTCATGCTGGCACCACCTTTGCGATAACATAAAACGCGACGCCGGATTCATACACCAGCACCTCATCCCCGGCCTGGAGGGACAGGGAGGCGCTTTTGTAGAGGTACTTCGAGATCACCTGATCATGTGCTTTGATGGTCAGCGGAGTGGTGGTATTGACAGTTGCAAACCGCCAGGTGCCGTCCGTGCCGCTGGAGCCATCACCGCGCAGAGCCTCGGCCATCTCCACAGCCCATCTTGACATATCTCTCGCCTCCTATCCTTGGGGTTGGTTTTCAATCTCCTTCTCGTCCATCATATTGGAGAAGGCCAGCGTCAGGGCCATCTCGTGTTTGCCGTCCGTGAAGGTGTGGGTGTCGCTCTCAATATAGAATTTGCCAAATAGCCCGGTAGTGGTTTCCTGGACGATCAGCGCGTAACCGCTGACCGCCCGGCTGTCCCCCGGACAGCCGGTGACGCTGCCGGTCTGCTCCAGCGTCTGCAGGAAGGCCTTGGCCTCGGTCTGTGCGTCCTTGCCGTCCTCCTGCTTATAGACCGTCTGCACCACGCCATACTTCTGCTGCGCGGCGGTATCTTCCACCACGCCGATCTGGTTGCCGTCCTTATCTGTGATCAGCACCCGGTCAACCAGATTTTGCAGGCTGGTCTTGTAATTGGCTTCCGTCAAATTGTAGGAGCCGTCCAGCACCGCCCCGCAGAGTGTCCCCTTTTCGATTACATGGAGCTGTGTGGCGTTTTTAATCAGTGGGATGTACTTCTTTCCATTCTTCCGGCTGGCGGCTGTGTAGGTCGCCATAATGCCGTCATACGCTTTCTTTCCCAGACATGGCATATAAACGGGGATCCCCGTGGCTGCAGCCGAGCCGAAGGGGATCCCCAGATGGGAACATATCCAGGCGGTGATAGCCTCCGGCGTTTCGTTGTCGAACACCCGGTTGATGTCGGACTTCGTGACATAGAACATAAGGTCGAAGGCGGTATAGGTCACCACATTTCCACTGCCGGACTTCTCAATGTCAAAGACCGGGCCGCTGAAGAGCAGCTTCCCGTCCTCCAGGAACTGTACCTGATCGCCTTCATTGATATTCACCTTTGGGAGGAAGCGGTCACTGTCCTTGCTGGCCACAGTGAATACCAATTTCCGGGCCACCTGCTTGCTGTCACCGCTCCAGGTGATCTTTTCGATGACCTCAGCCAGCTGCTTTCCCCCGGCGTTCAGTTCATAGCTCATGGGATCACCAGCTTCTGGCCGGGCTTGATCAGGTTGGGGTTGCTCCCTATCGTCCCCTTGTTGGCCTCATAGATTTTCGTATATTGGGAGCCATCGCCATAATATTTCTTGGCAATGTTCCACAGACAGTCCCCAGACACCACGGTGTAGCTCTTTGGGGTAGTCTGCGTATTGGGACGGTTGTTCAGCCCGTTAGTATCACTCTGCTGCTGGCTCTCCACCTGCACCGCAGGGACATTCAAAAAGCGGTACTCGGACAACTCCAGGGTGTAATACACATCCTTATCGCCTTCCCGATGCTTCTTGGTCAGCTTGTCGATGCTCATGGCCAGATTGAAGTCACAGTCGCTGATGATAACGCGAATGGGCTGTGTGCTGGTTTTCCACTTCTCCAGCAGCCGGATATACTCCATCGGTTCCCGGTCAGCGTAGCGGGCCAGCGGGGATGATGGGGATGGGAAAAAACTGGACAAGGAGCCTGTTACCAGGCCCCGGTGTCCGATCAGGTTTGCCTCGCCGATGTTCAGCAGGGTGATCTTCTGGTTATTCTGTGCCTCGGAGAACTCAAACTCCGAGGGGTTGATGGGGAGAGTGAACATCTCCTCATGGTTGTTGTAGCTCAGTTCAATAATGCGCTGCTTCAAGCGGCCACCTCCTTACGCGGGCACCGGCACCATGTTCTTCACGGCCAGCACCACTTCCTTGGCGACCTTCTCGCCGATCTTGTCGATGTCGGCCTCCTCCCGCACCACGATGGTGTCGGCCAGCTTTGCCAGGGTAAGCTGGATGACCGAGGAAACAGGAGAAGATCCGCCGCCCCTGCGGATGGGCGCGTTGGCCGGGACAGGAGAGGGGGCGTTCTGCGCTGCCGTGGCCGCCCTCATCCGCTGCAGGCTGCTGGCCAGCTGGACGCTTTCCTTGTTGGGCAGGATCCGTGTCCCGCGCGGCAGGTCGATCAGCTCCGGCCCTTTCTCACCCACCCAGGTGGGGCCGCCGCGCCAGTTGTTGGTGCCTTCTGCGTTGGAGCCTGTCTCACCGCCACCGCCGCCACCAAATCCAAACAGGCCGCCGACCTTATCCGCAATCCAGCTCAGGCCGTTGCCAATGCCCTCAACAACGGGCTTTATCTTATCCCACACGCTGCTGATGACGCTGGCGATGCCATTAAAGACCGTTTGCACCACATTGAAAAGGACTTTAAACACGCTGATGGCGATGTCGATAATCGGGGAGATGACCGACCATGCGGAGGTCAGGATGTCTGCCACCACCGGCATCACCGTACCGATGATCTCTTGGATCCAGCCCATCTTGCTGCCGATGAAGGACAGCACGGAGCCGACCTTCTGGCCGATGCCGTCGAAGATGACCTGGAACACGGGGGCCAGCGTGGAGATGACCGTCCCGATGCCCTGCACCAGCCCCGCGATGACCGGAGCCGCCGCGCTGATAACCTGGCCGATGGTGCCCACCACTGTCTGGATCACAGGCAGCACCGTGGGAATAACAGTCTGCACAGTTTGTATAATGCTGGTGATGGCAGGCATGGCCGCCACACTCACCTGCTGCAGGGTGGCCTTGACGGATGCACCGAAGCTGGCCAGCTGCGGCTGCATGGCTGCAAACCCGCTCTTGAAGTCCCCGATGGCGCTGAACAGATCGTCCACGATGCCGCCCATACCGGCAGGCAGGAAACTGACGATGCCATCCCGCAGGCTTTTGACGATCCCAGCCCCCAGGCTCTTAATTTTAGGTGCGGCAGTCTGCAAGCCGGTCTGGATGGCCTCCGGCAGGGAGGTGATGACGCGGCCCACCATGGGAATGGCATTGTCCAGCAGGAATGTGGAGGCGGTGGACACCAGTTCTTTCATGGAGCCGGTCACATCCCCGCCAATGGCCATGTTGCCCAGCAGGTTCTGTGCGGCGGCCTTCATCGCCGAGAAGGAGCCGCTGAAGGTCTCGCTGGCTTCCTTGGCCGTCGTCCCCGTCACGCCCAGGTTCTCCTGAATGGCATGGATGGCGTTATACACATCGGCCAGGTTGTCGATGTCGTACTTGGTGCCGGTGAGCTTCTGCGCGTCCGACAGCAGTCTCTGCATCTCTTCCTTGGTGCCGCCGTAGCCCAGCTTCAGGTTGTCCAACATGGTGTAGTTCTGCTTGGCGAAGCCCTGGTAGGCGTTCTGGATGGACTCCATATCTGTGCCGAACTTGTTGGCGTTGTCCGCCATGTCGATCATGGCCATATCCGCGACCGTGGCCGCCTTTGCCGTGTCACCGCTCAGGCTGCTGATCAGCGAGGCGGAGAAGCTGGTCACCTGCTCCATGTAGGCGTTGGCGGAGAGGCCCGCCGTGCGGAAGGCCGCATCAGCGTTTGCCTTTACCACCCCGGCGTTGTCCTTGAACAGGGTCTCCACGCCGCCGATGCTCTGTTCCAGCGCGGCCCCCTGGCTGATGGCCCCGCCCAAGACCACGGTGCCCGCCAGCGTCACCGGAATGGCCACCGTCTTTGCCAGGCTCGTCAGCTGGCTCTTGATTTTGGAGATCCCGGCGGTCACGCCGTCCTTCAGCTTGACAATCGGCGTTGCGATCATCTTGCCGACTGCTTTTACCTTATTGCCCACCGCCTTGATTTTATCGCTGACCATATCCTTGATGGCCACGGCGGTGACGATTTTCTTACGCAGCGGCTCCAACCGCTGCCGCAGCTGCTGCGCAGCCCGGTTTGCCGCCGTTGCGTCAAGCCGGGCTGTGCGCCGCCGATCCCAGGTGGACTCCAGCTCCCGGCGCGTCCGCTGCACATCACGCCGGAAGGCGCTCTGCTCCTGCTTGATACTGCGGAGTACCGCCGACATATTATCTTTGATTGAGATTGCGCCCTTAACTACGCCCATCAGCGGTTCACCTCCTATTCAAGTGAGAACATTTTTGCGCGTTCGTCCAAGGCGACCAGCATAGATGCCTGATAGAAAAGCCTGGACTCCAAGTCCAGGCTTAGAAACTCCTCCGCCTTCCATCCCTTCTGGATGTAGTAGTGGAGCAGATATGCATCGCCGTCCTGGGCAATTACTTTTTTAAATCTTCCACCACGGTCACTTTGCCGTTCATCGCGCCGGACAGCTCCATGATGGCTGTGGAGATCTGTGTGATCTCCGACAGGTCAAACATATTCACGATGTCCAGCGGCTCCTTCAGCTCCCGATCCTCCGGGGGCAGTTCGGCTTCCATGGCCATGACCTCTTTGGCTGTATCCCGCAGGCTCGGTTCCACGGCGGCCAGATAGATGCTGTACTTGTCACTGCGCTTGATGTCGCCGTTGTCCTCCAGCGTCATACACTCCATAATTTCCCCATAGTCCAGGCTGCGAATCGTCAGATCCATGTCCATGCTGGGAATATGCAAAGTCTGCCGCTTGGGGATCTTCTTATCCCTCAACCGCTGAAGGGCGCGGTGCGAAAAATCAGCCAGCAGCTTTTTCTTATCAGTGTCCATGCTTGCTTCCTCCTCTTATGCGGAAATGGCGTCCAGGTTGACCATGTCGGACGGGGTGAAGCCGCCAGTGGCTTCCTCCTCGATCAGGCCACCCTTCTCGTAGGTGACCAGGGGCAGGTCGTTATACCAGCAGTTGTCGATGCTGTAACGCTCCTGCTGCCCGTTGGTGGCGTCCGGGTCGGCCAGCTTGGTGATGATCTGGCTGCGAAGGTCAACACCCTTCTTCCAGCTCTCCAGCACCTTGTTGTAGCGGGTGTACGCCTTCTTGATGGTCAGAGTGAACTCACCCTTGATGCCGGTCATCTTGCTGTCCACATCAATGTCCAGCTGCACATCTTCACGGTTGGCGCTTACCTTGACCTCAATCTTGGACAGCTCGGCGATCAGCTCGCCGTCCACCCAAATCTCGCCCCAGGTGCCCGTCAGGGTACGGTTGCCTCTCAATTTGCTCATGCTTCTGCCCTCCTTACATATTGCAGGTCAGCTTCAGATCTTCCATCGCGTCCACAAACTTGACATTGCTGGCGATAAAGACCTTGGAGCCGGTATTCGCCTGGGCCAGGGCGGTTTCATCCATCTCGGAGGTGTCGGTGCCCTGGCTCTGCAGATAGGTCTCCTGGGCCTCCACATCGATGGCGGCGGTATTGTCAAAGGTTCTGTCCAGAACATTGCCCTCCAGCTCCCGGTGATAGGCCAGGATCGCGGCCACAAACGCCTGCTTGTTGTCGTAGTCGTTGATGACCTTTCCCACATAGGAGGACTCAAAGGTTTCCCGGATGTCATCCTGGTACAGGTCAACGCCCTCGATGATCTTGATCTTCGAGAAGTCCTGGCCATGCTCCGGGGTGAAGGAGGTCAGGCTGTTCACGCCGCGCCCGATCTTGTACTTCTCCCCGTCAAAGACGATGACCAGTTCCCCGTTGTCGATGCGCTCATCCGCATCCTCCGGTACTTCGGCGGCGGTGATGTCGGACAGCTCGAAGTAGGTGCAGCTCCGGGCCAGGGACAGCCCCGCCAGCACACCAGCGATGCGGCAGCAATACTCCGCCGTGCTGAAGGCCGTGGTGCCGAGGGTACTGGTGATTTTGTCCGTGGTCAGGTTGATGATGCCCTCGTGGTCGCCCTTGCAGTTGGGCAGCACCGCCTTGAAGGTCTTGTGATGATCATCCCGCGCCTCCTTGATCCAGGCGGCCACCGTGGTCTTTTCATCCTCGGTGATCCCAGGGATGACCAGGTAATTCCACTTCAGGTCGTTCAGCTGCTTCAGCTGCGGGTTCAGGTTCTCTTCCGTGGTGGCCACCTTCAGCACGATGGTCTTGGAGGGGGAACCCTCATAGACCAGCTTCAGGTACTCATAGTTGCGCGCCGTGAAGTGGGTGGGATCCACATCCAGCACACTCTTGTAGATGTTCAGCGCCTGGCCCTCTTCGGTGTCGTCTTTCAGAACGATGGCCACGATGCCCCGTGCGCTGCGCTTGATGGCGGTCACGCCCTTGGTCTTAAATTCAATGATGATTTCGGGCAAGCCCATAAAATCACTCCTTTCGGTTGGTTCGGATGTTGGACTCCAGCTCCGCCATGAGCGGCGGGGCCTCCGGCTCCTCAATGCTGTCGCGGAAGGCCAGCGTGAAGGTGGCGTGGAGTACCTTATCCACAATATTGAAGGCCAGGTCGGGAATGGTCACCGCCCTGGCCTCGCCTTTGTCGGTAAAGCGGAATACCGGGCGCAGCAGATCGTCCAGCTCCTGGCTGATCTGCAGGTACTCCAGATTGCTCTCGCCCTTGGTGTGGATCGCGGCGTCCACCAGGATGCTGCGGTCTGTGTAGCCCCGGCCTGCGGGCTGGTTGCCGGAGGGGATGATGTCCAGATAGATATAATCCTCCAGCTCTGCCCGGCCTGCCTCCTGCGTCTTGTCGATCCCCTCGCCGAACACATCGAAGGCGGGCCAGCGCCCCTTCAGCAGGGCGATCAGGCTGCTGCGGATGGCCTCGTAAATGGTGGTGGCCATGGTGTCCCTCCTCACAGGTCATGGGTGCTGATGAAGTCGCTGAGCCATTCCCGCAGGAAACCGGGCAGGGCCTGGTTCAGCTCCTCCAGGGACAGCTCCATCATGTGCTTGCCCGGCACAAAGCCGCGCCCGCCCCGCGTCCGGTGCCCATATTCCACTGGCTCCGCGTACTCCACATTGGTGTAGACCTCGATATAATAGGTGTCGCCCTTTTTGACAATCGGGCCGACCTTCCAACTGTCCTGAAGGCGGCCCGTCTTGTGTGGGGTCTTTTCCTTGACCTTGCCCTGCAGCTCATGGGCGATCTGAGTGACCATCGCCCGAAACTCAGCGGGATATTCCTCCTCGATCATGCGGGAGAGCTGCTGCTCCAGCGCGTCGAGGCCATCGAAGCGGTATTCTGTCCGGCTCATGCTTTCGCCTTCGCCAGCTTCAGCGGCACATTGTTGTGGGAGGGCTGCCGATCCGCAAGCCCAGCCTCCGTCAGGTACTCCCGGCCCAACCGGATCACCTTCACCGTGTCCCCAGGCTCAATCTCCACCTCTGGGCGGACAAAGAGCAGGAAGTCGGTGTCAATGCTGGCGGTCGGTTCCTTTTTCCCCAGCTTGCCCCCGGAGGGGCTGGAGAGGGCGCAGGGTATATTTTCATATACCTGCCTGCCGTCCAGCCCCTTCTGGAACACGCTCTCCCCGGAGGGCAGGGTCGTTTTCTGCGGACGGTACACCCAGCAGCTGTCCTGATAGGTCAGTGCCAGGATGTCGGCTTCCGTCATGTAGGGCAGTCCTTCGGCAGCTTCATCCGCTTGAAGGGGATGAGCTGGCTCTCATAGTTCTTCACAAAAGCCACCGTTTCCTTCAGACTGTTGGCCTTGTCCCGGTAGCTGATGCTGGTGTCGCCCCGCGTGACGCTGGCCACATCGTTCTCCGATGGGGCCACCTGGTCGGCCCGGAGCATATCCTCCACAATCTGCGCCGCCACATCCTCCAGCGGGAGAGGGAAGTCCTCCCGCCCGCAGAATACCAGGATGCGGTTGATGGCCCGCTTCACATACCGCTCAATGGTGGGCAGCTGCTCATCCGGCAGCTGCAGGTTACTTTTCGCCGTCGCCGCGATCCGGCTCACCAGTTCCTGTCCCATCCGATTCCTCCTTGGGCTTGCCGCCCCTCTTGCTGTTCTTGATTTCAGCTTTCATACGGTCGAACAGGGATTCGCCCAGTTTTTCCAGGTCAGCCTCCGTCACCGGGCGGCTTCCCGGCTCGGCGGAGCCGCCGATCCGGGTGAAGCCCTTCTGCTCCAGCTTGGCGGCCCGCTCCTCGCTGGCCACCTGCCGGACTTCATTCAGTCTCTTCAAAGCAATCATGATATGCCCTCCTCTTAGCCGCCAACGCCAGCCTTGGCCTGCTTGATGTTCACCCACATGGCCGTCAGCTTGTTGTCCGGGATCCACAGGTCATGGTACTTGCGGTAGTCCGTCGCCCAGGCCCGCTTCTTCTGGAAGGTCTCCGGGTCGAAGATCCGCACCTTGTCCGTGCGGGATACGGCGATGGGGGCCGTGCGGGGGCAGATGATCCAGTTGATGTCCTGGGCGTCCTCAGCCGCCACAAATCCGCCCTTCTCCTGGCCCGAAGTGGTGCCGTCATAGAACTGATAGCTGGTTTTCATACGCCCGCTGCCCACGCGCAGGATGGGATGCTCCCCGTTCAGGCTCTTCACCTTCACCGTCACATTGCCCTGCTTGAAGTCCATCACGCTCAGGCTCTTGGACAGGGTGCTGGACATATCAAAGATGGCCGCCACGGGGCGGGACATTGTGATCACCAGCGGGGTTTCGTCGCCCACCACATCCTGCACCGCCGCGATGTCGTAGTAGAGCTTCTTCAGGATGTCATCCTCCGTGGCGGTGTAGCCGTAGCCCGCCCGCTCCTTGGCGGAGCAGAGCGCCGCGATCTTGCTGTAGCGGTATGCGTCAATCTCCGGGATGACCTTGGTGCGCTGGAACTCGCCCATGACCTGGGCGGCGGTCACCACGAAGTTGGTCTCGTTGACCTCGTTCTCGTCGAAGGTGAACTGGCGGCCTCTGTCCTGGGTCATCTCCTTGGTCTGCCACTTCAGATTCACCGAGCCTTCCACAAAGCCGGTGTCCCGGTCATAGTCGGCCAGGCCGTCCATGTCCATGTTGGGGATCTTCACTTCCGCGCCGCCGTTGTAGCGCACCAGCTTGTCGTTCAGCTCCATCCAGCCGGAGGTGGCCTGCTCCACGGCGGCCTTGTCCAGCTCACTCTGGAATACACTCGCGTACTCAAACACATTTGCCATAATTACATCATGCCTCCTCGAATGCTCTGCGCGATCTGGTCTTTCACGGTGTTCTCCGCCTTGGCTCCGCCGCCAAGTCCCTCAGGGGTCTTACCCCGCAGGCGCTCCTTCACGGCGGTCTCCAGCGCGCTCTTGAATACATCCTGGGTCTGCTGCAGGCTCTTTTCCATGCTCTCCTTGTCCGTGTAGGTCAGCAGGTCGGCCAGCCCCACGGGGAAGCCCTCATCGGTCAGCTTCTTCACCGCCGCGTCCTTCAGGTCGCGCTGCAGCAGCTCCGTGCGCAGCTTGGTCAGCTCCTGCGCCTGAGCCTCGCCCTCGGCCTTGGCCCGCTCCTCCGGGGACAGCTTGGCCAGCCGCTGCTTCTCCTGCTGTTCAGCCTCCCAAGCAGCCTTGGCCTCCGCAATCTTGGCCTCCACATCGGACTCGGAGTAGCTCTTGCTGCCCTGGGGTTCCTGCTTGGTGCCCTCGCCTTCCTTGGGGGCCGGGTCGCCATCCTTCTTGGTTCCCTCGCCGGAGCCGGGGGTCGGTTCCTCCTTGCCGCCGAAGAGGGAGTCCCAAAACTTCTGGAAGGCCGTGCGCTGCTCTGCGGTAGGCGCTGTGGGCTGCTGATTGGTCTGCTGGGGGGGCTGCCCCTCACCGCCTGCGGCAGGGGCGGTTCCGGTGGTGGTAGTGGTGTCTGCCATCGTCAATTCCTCCTTGTGTAATTGTGTAAAAGTAGAATATAAAAACGCCCCTCAAAAGGCGTTTTTACATGGTTTACAGGCGGGCCGCGCCCGCGTTCAGGAAGCATATTTTTTCTTCCATTCCTCAAATTTAATATTGCCATCCAGAGGATTGCCCTCGCGTTTGGCGAAGACGCTCTTCTTGAAATACGCCCGGATGATACACAGACAGTTGGGGTGGATGGGCGGCAGATTCACGCCCGGCTCCGCTTCATCTACTCGGAACACCCGCCCATTCAACTCGCTGCAGGTGCAGCTGCCGGAATGTTCGGTGCCGCCAAGAAACTGGTATTCCTCGATGCCGGTTTCCTTGTAGCCCATCACTTCGCCCTGGTTGGCGAAGTATTTACACTCCGTCCGAACCAGACGCTCGGCATTGTAGCGTCCTTTGTCCATCACCTCATCGATGGCGCGGGCCATCTTTTGGACGCTGCTCCCTTGGATGAAGCCCAGGGTGATCTCCCGCTTGGCCAGCGCCGCAAGGTGGTCACAGGCCCCCCATACAGCCTCGGAGTAGTGCTTCTCGCTCCAAGGGAAGGACAATACCCGCTGGATCAGCTTTTTATCAATTTTCGCCACATGGAAACCCAGACCGATTCCGCGCTGGATGGAGAAACAGCTCTCGTAGTAGTTGACCTGCAGCATATCGCCCAGCAGGGTGTCCAGCTTGGTGGTGCTGTCCTCGGCCAAGTCGATCATGTTCTGGTACACATTGGCCAGCAGCTGCTCCTTGCGGGTGATCCGGCTCTTCATGGCCAGGGTGTTCAGCTCCAGCAGGGCCTTGCTGTCCTTGGCCGCGCCGGATGCCTCAGCGATATACTCCTCGATAGACTTGCGCCATACGCTGTATTCCTTGCCCTCCAGGAGCTGCCGGGCCGCCTCCTCGGTCAGCCCGTTGTCCTTGGCAAAGCGGGCGAACAGCGCCTCAATCTCCTTCTCAATGTTGAAAGCCGCCTCGTCATAGAGGAAGATCAGCTCCCTGGCGTAATCGTCCGCCCGTTTGGTGTTTCGCAGCACACGATCCTTGGCGTCCTCGATCCACTCGTTGCGCGTCCAGTAACTCATGTGCCCTCACCAGCCTTTTCCTCCGGATCATCTTCCAGGGAAGCCTCCGCCTCCTCCGGCTGGGCCTTGGCCTGTGCCAGCGCCTGGGCGAGGGCGTTGTACTGCCCAAAGCTGTTGACCTCCTGCTGCTTCTCATCCTCCAGCTTCTGCAGCTCATCTTGCACATTATCGATGGTGGGCAGCATCTGCAGGCGAGTTTCGCGGGACAGCTCCCCGGACAGCATGGTGATGATCTGCGCGATCTCCAGCAAATTCTGCGGCTTGTTGCGCCGGAATTGGATATCAATGTCCCGGTAATCAAACTGGCTGCCCTGGATATTCAGGATGTGGGTGATCAGCTCGATGCGGCGCTGCAGTCCGCGCTTAAACTTCCGCTCCTTAATGGCGCAGATCTGTTCCAGCCCCCACAGCTTATACGACACCGCCACGCCGGACAGATTGCCGCCAAAGTTCGCGTCCGTCAAATTAGGTACTGCCGAGAAGATGTGCATATCCTCCCGCAGCCGCTTCTTATAGTTCTCCAGGGCCGTATCACTTACTTCTTTGATGAGCCACTGGATGTCGCCGCCATCCTCCAGGATGATAGCGCCCTTTTCCTTCATCTCCGCGATGTCCTGGGAGGTCACGGCCCCCATCTTCAGTACCTTCAGCAGCGCCTCATCGTTGTACTGGAAGAAGTTCGCCGTGTTGCTCTCAACCCGGTTGTATGCATCGATGAGCGTGATCACGCCCTCAAAGTCCCCTAGGCGCTCCTCGTTGTTGATGTACTCCACGAAGGGCACATCCCCCCAGTAATGCTCCCGGATGTCCAGCAGCTCCAGCTCCCCGCCATTGATGCTGCGGAAGTACCAGCAATCCTGGTCCGTCCAAAACTCCACCTTTTTGATGATGTTCTTGTCCTTATCCTTGGAGTACACAATGCGGATGGCTGCCATAGGGGTATTTAACCCGGTTTCACAGATATAGATGCAGCCATCAGGCGGCACCTTGGCGAAGCGGATCTGCGCGTCCTCGTCCAGGTACAGCATCTCGAAGCAGTCCCCATTGATGCTGGCACCCTTGGCCAGCTCCATGTTCTCATCCTGCTCGTCGTTATAGTCGAAGATGTCCTGCAGCATCGCCAGGTATGCGTCATTTTGGGAGCTGTAAACCACCGGCTTGCCGATGAAGTAACCTGTGGCGGTGTCGGTAATATACTTCGCCATGTTGTTGACCAGACGGTTGTTGGGAGCGGTGCTGTCTTTCTTCGTGTGCCGGAGGATGTCGTGGTTGCCCTCGTAGTACCCCTCCAGCCTGGCATACTTGGTGTGACCCTCGTTTTCGTCGATGATCTCCTTGATGTCCGCCTCGGTCAGACTGTCCAGCAGGGAGCGTTCCATAAAGATGACCGGCATTTAACAAAACCTCCCCAGCTGAGAACGGTAAACGTCCTGTTTGATTTTCTCGGCCACTTCTTCCAAGTCAATCGTTACGGTCATGCCGTCTGCTATTTTCACATCTCTGTAACTGTGCTTTTTCAGAACAGAAGCCGCCGCAGCCTCTGCCACATCTGTGGTGGCGGGCTGAATATAGCCCAAGCCTTCCATCCGCTTGTGTGAACATCTGTCGCGCTGCGGGCAAATGTTACACTTGCTGGCCATTCTTGATAAGCCCATGAAACCCCTCCTTAAATTCCAAACTCAGCCCGATCCAGAATGCGGAACCGCTTCACTTTCTTTGCAATGGAGCGCGCGCCCTCCAGTGCGTCCGGGCCGTCATCGTGCGCACCCATGGGGAACTGCGTCAGCTGCTCCAGCAGCCGCTTGTGGCGTCGGTTAAACTTGATATACTTGTTTTTCACATCCGGCTGCAGCGTCTGGACGCGCATGACCTTATCACTGGTCTGCTGCACCTCCTCAATTGGGAGGTAAAGCCCGGCCTTGGCACTGGCCTTGGCCAGCTCCTCCTTCAAAAACCACTGGAACTGGTTTGTTTCCGCGCCCAGCTTTCGGTAGCCATGCTCGAAGCTGGCCCGGAGCCACCGCTCCTTAGCCAGCACATCTGCGATGATCCGGTCGGGATGCCGCCGCTCAATGTCTGCGTCCACCACATACATATATCCGCTGCCCTTGTGCTTGGCCAGGGTGACGATAGCGGAGAAGTCGCTGCGTTTGGTTTTGCCAAGCGAAGGGTCAATGAATCCGAAGAAGTCAAAAGCGGGATCGCCGAAGTTGACCTCCGCTTCGTTGTAGTAGTCGAACCATTCCTCCATGAACAGGCAGTCATCCGGGTTGATCGGCTCGTTCTGCTCTTCGGAATTGAACGAAGCCTCACCTTCCGACACCCGCATCACCATCAGGTCGTAGTAGGACAGCTTCTCCTCCCACAACACCTGGGTGCCCTCCAGCATGGCAGCCTTGTGCGCCTGGAAGAAGGCCAGTGCGTCGGCCTCCCGGTTGTCGTTGGACAGGTCGGTGAAGATGGTTTCCCACTGCTGCCACAGATCGTCTGCCTGGGAAAAGCGGATCACCGCCTTGTATTTAATAGAGCGGTAGGCTGGGTTGGCCAGCGTCTTGGCCAGCAGGCTATCATAGTGCAGCAGGGTGCCGATATAAACGATGTCGGTATAATCGTCGCCGCACTTGCTCACCGCCTTATCAAACCAATCCTTCAGCTTCTTGCGTTGCTCCGGTGTGCGCACATTCTCATCATTCTCCACATCGTCCAGGATGATCAGGTCGGGCCGCCAGTTCCGATGCTTCCGGCCACGGATCTTCTTGCCGCTGCCGATGGCCTCGATTTTGATGTTGGTCTTGGTCACCAGTACATTGCTGCGCCACACGCTGCCCGCCAGCGGCCCAAAGTCCTCCAGGATCGCGGTGTTCTCCTCGAACTCCACCCGGATGTTATCCAGGAAGCCCTCTGCCTGCTCGGAGCTGTCCGAGATGATGATGGGATAATGCTTGTACCCATACAAGGTGGAGTGCATCGTCCCCTTGAAAGTCAGGTTGGTGGACTTGGCGTGGCCACGGGGAGCCGCCACTGCCCGGCGCACTCCCGGCAGGCGGCTGATCGTCTTGGTGTCCGCTGCCGTCAGTGGATAGCGCCCCTTCAGCACGCCCTGCTGCCAGATCGCGTCCAGCTCCCGATGAAACTCCGGGGAGGGGCGGCTGAAGTAATGAGGGAAGTAGGCACGTCCGAAGAACTCCATGTCGATGGCTCCCAACTTTCTACGCAGGCCCTCCGGCCCTGTCGTGGGATGTCCCGCCGCAAACTCCCTCCGAAGCTGGACGCGCTCCGGGGTGTCATCCTTATTTAAGAAACCATTTAAGAGGGCTCGCAGACCGTTTAAGTCCGTGCTGTCCTCGTTGTATAATTTGCTCTCTGCCTCGGCGATGGCTCCCGCCAGGGCGTTAATGCTCTGCCTTTTTCGCTCATTCAAAATGGCCCATCCTCCTCTCGCTTTCAACAGCGGGGCGTAGACGCCCTCAGTGGCCTTCTCGGGCCGTTGGTGGAATTACCCCCGCCTGCCCAGTTCGGCGAAATTAAAGGGGTCTATGCGCGTCTTAAACGGTATCCCGGTCAATAGAAAGAACCGGGGGTGAAAAACAGGGGGGTAAGGGTGTGCTTCGCCACCCAGCCTGTCGTTCAGCCCGGTTCTTTTGCCCGATATTTCCACCAGTCTCCCCAGGCGGGACGAATCAACCGCCTGCTTTGTCCGGCTTCTTGTAAACGCCGTTTAAGAACTCTCGTCCTCGCCGCCTTCCGTGGAGAGGGTGATTGTCTTTGACTCCCCACATAGACTGATCTCTACCTTGGCGCGGCGGGCGCGCTTGTCGTAGTCGATGCGGCTGGCGGGGAAATGCCGCAGCACTCCCTCTACGATCCGCACGCCGCCCTCCGGCAGCTCCTCCACGCGGGAAGGCTTCAGCAGCTCCCCACCGTTGTCCAGCAGCCGCAGCCACTCCACCTCCAGGTGAGTAAGATACGAAGGGGACAGTCCGCTGGATCCAAGGAAGCGGAGCACATGAGGGATCCCTTTCACCCGGTAGTAGTTCTCCGCGCTGTACTCCAGCGCCAGGAATACATAACCGGGCAGCAGCGTGTAGATTTTGGTTGTCCATCCGCCGCCGCTGCGGATTGCTCGCTCCTCGCGGGGCACCGCCGCCCGGATCCCCAGGGTCTGCAGTGCGTCACGTACCTCAGTTTCCTGTCCGGTCGTTACCTGCAAAACATACCATCTGACCATGTCCTCACCTCGTTTCCAGTCCGTCCTGTCTCTTGCTGTTCAGGAACTCATTGACCTGCCGGTAAAGTTCAGGCCGCTCCTTAGCCATTGCCTGCCATACCAGGGACTTCACCGCATCTAGGCCCACCTCGGTGGTATCCTGGTTCTGGATCTCCACCCGCTTCTTGTAGGCCGCCGCACGCACCAGCGCATTGGCCTCCCGCAGCATCTTGTCGATGCTTACCCCTTGCCAGTCCTCTTCTGAGGTATTTGCCAGGGCGTTGAGTAGGTTCTGGCTGGTCAGCCGAATAATGGCCTCCGTGGTGTCCAGGTCAGGGTACTTATCCAGCTCATCCATCATGCGCCGGAAGTTCTCCTGCGCCATGTTCAACATCTGCACCTCAGCCTGATACGCTCTGGCGTAGCGGCAGACACTGGCAACGGAGATGCCCACCCCGTTTGCTCCAAGGAAGTCTACGATTTCGGAATAGGTGCTGCCGGACAGGAGCATCTGCTCTACTGTCTCCCGCAGGGCGGGGTCGAGAGCGTCTATTTTACTGTGCTTTCGGTTGCCCGCTTTCTTACCCATCCTTTACACCTCGATCATATCATCCTCGATGCCCCCGGCCAGCAGCCGGATGCCCTTGCCCGTCAGCTTGGCCTCCAGCGCCGTGTAGTCCGTGTCAGCCAGGGCCGCCGGTTCTTTGTTGGAGATGCGCCGCAGGTGGATGTAGCCCTCTTCTGCCAGGAAGTTCACACTGTCCAGAAACTCGTCCTCGGCGATGCCGTCATCCTCCAGAACGCTCTGCACACCCGTCAGCTTGTTGTACTTCAGTCGAAGAATGTTCACGGTGCGCAGTACCTTGCCGTTGTTATGAATAAAGCTGCCTGCCCGCAGCGCACGCTTTTCAAGATTATTCACCCTTCTTATCTCCTTTCATTTCCAGCAATATATCCATGATCCGGTCGAGCTTTCGGTCAGTCTTGGCCTGCTCTCGGAAGAAGTCCTCTTTGGTGATGTAGTCCGCCTTGATTTGCTTAATATCACCCCTGCACTCGTCCATATCCTTTCGGTGCTCGGCGCGGGGGGTGTAGTCAGTTCGGATCTGCTTGATGTCTGCCTGCAGGGATTGAACTGTCCTCTCGTAGTCGGACTTCTTTACGCTGTTTTCGCTGATTTCTTTCATTGCATCGTCCAGCTTGTCGATGCGTCCAAATAGGGATCGCTTCAACAAATAGACCAGCCCAGCAGTTACAAATCCAAGCAGCAGCACGGCCAGCCACCAGGTGCCAGCATCAAATGTCATAGTAAAACCCCCGCGCAAAAAAATAGAAGGTACATCGGTTTTACACCGATTGTACCTTCTATCTGTGAAACGGGAAAATAAAGCCCTTTATGAAATTACTTAAAAGAGGGATTGTTGCCCATCCATAGGCCGGGCGCGTACTTCCCGCATCTTATCTGATACAATACTCCTGATCCGGACTTCTGTCAATCCGTACCTTCCGGCCAGTTCCTTGAAGTTGTACCCATCAAACTCCGCACGGATCTGCTCATCGCGGGCCATCCGCTCCCAAGCATCCGCCTTGGGGATGTAGATGGACAGTCCTCCGAAAACATCTACCAGCCGCTTGTAGTTGTCAAGGCCAATTAGCTCAGCCACCTGCTGCTGCTCTTCATCCAGGTCAGACATCTGCACCCGATCCAGCGCGCTCATCCGTGACCACCACCTCGCTTTGCGTTATTCACATACCCCTTCAGCACCTCGATCAGCTTGTTGCAGGCCCGGAAGTCCAGCCAGATAAAGGGCCGCTGCGGGGTGGAGTCTACCTTCAGCTCCTTTCGGATGATGCCGCACAGCCGGTCCCCCAGGGAGGCCGCGCTCGGCTCCTTATCCTCCTTGGCCAGCTGATACATGAGCGCCCATACCTTTCGCTGCTGGCCATCTGTGGCCCCGCCTGGCCGCTCCGGGTGGGTCTTGGGCTTGTGCCGGGGCAGCGGAGCCGCGCCCTGGCGCTTCTGCAAGTCGATGATCACGGCCTGGGCCTCCGCGTAGGTCAGGGCCTTTACCGAGTCCTTCCCGGTCAGGGCGGACACCAGCGCGTGTAGGTCATCGTCCTCACTCCCGCGCTCCACAATGCCCAGGGCATTCCCAATGGCATAGATCTTCCTGATCTGCTGGGCGTTGATGGCTTCCATGCCCGCCCCTCCTTTCTGTTACACTTCCGGCTGCTCGGCCTCCACGCCGACCTTCATGCCTTCCTCCACGATCACGGCGGCGCGGATGATGTCAATGGCCTCCTGGGAGGTGCCCTCCCAACCTGCGGCCTCCAGAACCTGCGCCAGCCATTCCCAGTTGATGACCTCGGCGGCCAGAAACGCCCAGTCACTGGCCTCCTGCTCCGGCAGTCCCGCCACCTTCTCCAGTAGCGCTTTGTCCTTCTCATAGCGCCCCTTCAGCTTCTTTCGCAGGGTCGACTGGATCTTGGCGTCGCCGGTGATGGCCTGGATGGTATCATCCAGACTGCCCACCGTAAAGTTGCCCTGACATACCATGGCCAGCAGTCGCTTGCACGGCTCTGTCATCTTGTCCACGATTTCTGACTTCACGAAGTCCCCAGCCACATTGCCCAGCACCCTCTTCACCATGGTCAGGGAGATGGGCTTCACCGTGGCCGTGTTCGTCACCGTCACCCGGCTGTTCTGGCTTCCCCAGTAGCTGATGGACAGCAGCTTGGTGTCCTTCAGTGCGGCTGTGGCCTGGGTTTCAAACTGGCCCTTCAGCCAGTCCATCCGCTGCTTGATGCGGTCAGCCTCCAGCGCCAGGGCCGCATACTCGTCCACATAACGCCGCACCTGGTTGGCCTGCTCCTCCTGCGTGGTTTTCAGCTCCACCAGCGCGTCAGCCAAGTTTCTCGACCTCCTCCCGGAGACCCAGGAAACACTCCCGGCAGATCTGGAACCCCTTGAATGTCACCACCTCATAGGTGCCGTGGCAGATGTTGCAGGTGGGGCGGTGCTTCTGGAGCACCAGTCCACCGTCACCCATAGGCGTTAGATCCACGGCGGTACCGCCGTCCAGCCCCAGCTCGTGCCGAAGGTGCTGCGGGATGGTCAGGGTGCCCTTTTTCCCCATGCGCTTCGATGCGCTTCGCATTGGCTCATCCTCCTTCTGTTGTTGTGATGCCTCACTCTGCATTTCCACGGGCTTGTGACCGTTCCCCTGGGGGAGCTGCATTAAGGCTGGGGGCCGAAGCCCCCTGCTCATACCTTGATTAGTTCGATGCTTTGGTTATTTTCGCAGAAGTGTTTCTTCAGCGCCCGAAAGGATGACCACTGAGGAGTAAAGCTGGAATATTGCATAGGGTATTTCTCACGCAGCTCCTTCTGCATCCGCTTGGGCAGTTTTTCAAACTCAGCCCTCTGTTTACCGGACAAGATGTTGTGCTTCCGCTCCTGCAGAAAGCGGCGGCGCTCCTCGCAGTCCTCGGCCATCCATTGGCCTCGGAACTCCCCGCCAATATAGACCATAATTTTATTCTGGTATGCGCCCACACGCTCCAGGATCAAGGTAACGTCGTATCCGTCTGCCTTCAGATCCACCGGGTGAAAGAAGTGAGTCAGGGCCTCTTCCACCTGCTTCCATTCCTCTTTCGTCACTGCGGATTACCTCCCATTCAGCTATGTGTAGCCTCGAAGTTCTCAATGGCCCATTTGTTCCCGGTTGCGTAGACCGCCTGCCGGGTGCGCTCGGCGGGGCCAGCCCCGCGCTGCGGTGGGTCGACCATCCGCAGCTGCTCCGGCAGCTTCTCCACAACGGACACTACCTTGGCGTCGCCGAACTTCTCCAGATAGGTGGCGATGTCCTCCTTGATGCCGATGGCCTGGCCGGACGGCGCGTTCACCTGGATTGTGATGGTCAGCACTTTCTTTCCCTCCTTCTCTTGGCCTTGTCCTCCAGCCCGCACCGTGATGGGTGGTTTTGGCAGGCGTTGGCGCACCGCTTTTCGCAGTCGGCGCAGCAGTGGCTTGCCTGCACCTTGTCGCAGTAGAAGATCGTGCAGAATCGGCCCGTGTAGGCCCGCTTGCGCTTCATGGAGTTATTCATCACCACACCCTCCCGTCACGCTGCAGCACGGGCAGCTCTGCGGGATCTCCACCGTGGCCTCGGCTCCGGGAGCAATGGTGCCTTGGTAAATAAACTGGCCGCACTCCGAGCAGCGGATAGCAAAACTGGGAAAATCGCCACTTTTACTGCCGCCATCCATGCTGATGATATAGCGTGTCGGATCCAGCAGGAGGGGGATCACGGTTTCGTGCGCCTGGATCTGCGGCTCTGTGGCCTCTGGATGGGGCAGCGGCTCCAACCCGTACAGCTGCGCCCCGGTTACCCCGAACACCTGCTCCAGAGCGACCATCACTTTGCAGGCTGGCTCCCGCTTGCAGCATTCATAAGCCTGAATTGCGTCAAAGCTACACCCCAGCCTTTCTGCCAGTTCCTCTTGCGTCCAGCCCTTTTCCTTGCGGAGCCTTTGGATGTTCTGCGCGAGAATGGTTTTTTTCTTCATCGGTAGCCCTCCTGTTTCTTTTGGAGCCGGATGTCCCAGCCACTGAACTGCACCACCGCATACATCCCCGCCAGGCGGGAATGCACCCGGCTGCCGTAAGTCCTCTCGATCTCCTGCAGTCCCAGGTTGGTGTTGATGATTGTGGGCTTGCCTGTGTTCATGCGGTGGTTGACCAGGTCATAGACCTCTGCCTGGGTGTATCGGGTCACCAGCTCGGTGCCCAAGTCGTCGATCACCAGCAGGTCACATCCGAAGATGACCTCCCGGAACTCCAGTGCCGCATCGTCCTTCTGGAATTTCCCCAGCTCCAGCTGATCCATCAGGTGCGGAGCAGACACATACATGACCAGGTACCCCGCCTTGACCACCCCCTCGGCGATGGCCAGGGAGAGGTGGGTCTTGCCCAGACCCGGCGCGCCCGTAAAAAGCAGATTTTGGCTCTGTCTGCCGAACTCCCGGACATACCGCTGGCTGCTCTCCAGCACCTTCCCCATGGCCACCCGATCCCGCCCGCCGTAGTAGCGCAGCTCAAAGTTCTCAAAGCCGCTCTCCCGCGCCGGGGACACATCGCACAGCTGCTCGTACACCAGCTGGTTCAGGATGGCCTGGCGACACTCGCATATCTGGCCGCCCTCCTTCACGCCCCGGTCGCTGCAGCACGGGCAGGTATAGGCTGGCTCCAGATCGGCCTCCGTCAGACCGGCTGCGGCCATCGCCGCCGCCCGGTGCACCTGGGCCTCATGGATGGCTGCTTCAACCTCGCTGGTGTCCTGACCTGGGTGGAGCTGCAGCCGCGCCCACTGTGCGTATAGAAGCGCCAGTTCCCGCCCCACGGCCCTGATCTCCGGGTACTGCTCATCCAGGGCCGCCATTGTGCTTCTGTGGCGTTCCTGGGCGGTCTGGCGGCGGGCGGCCAGGATCTCATCCGCCCGCTTGGATAATTTCTTGGGATAGCGCATCAAACCGCCTCCGTTACTTGCCTCACTCTGCATTTCTCCGGGCTTGTGACCGGCTCCCTTGGGAGGCTGCATTAAGGAGGGGCGGTTGCCCCGCCCGTTAAGGGATCTGTCTATAATCGGCATCCAGAACTTGAATTTGAATGGGACGGATCTCAATGGTGCCATCCTCTTGACCGTCCACATATCCCTCGTCATAGCCACGCTGGTACTCCTGGAGGTCCCGGCCCATCGTTCCAAGCTCAGCGCCGAAACAGATCAGAAGGATAATCAGCGGGAGGATCAGCGCCTCGCCCCCAATGGCTGCCGGACGGCCATTGATGATCTCAAACCCCAGCCGGATAAACGCCCCAGCAAGAAGCCCTGTTGTAAAACCCAAAACCAAGTGCAGCAGCTTACTGACCTTTTTCATGTTCATTTTCCTCCTCATACCAATCCGATGCCCATGGTACGGGCCATGGCATACAGCCCGTCATAGCTGATGTTTTCGTTGTTCACTGCGTTGTTGTAGACATTCACCGCGCCCCGGATTCCCCACTTGGACTGGCTGATGCCATGCAGGAAGTTCAATTCCTTCTTCCGGCCATCCTCGGCCAGCTTGGGGAACAGTTTCGCCACATCCTCGTCGGTGACCTTGCGGGTACTGTAGTAGCGATTCATGCGGATGCGGGAAAACAGCTGGGCGAACCGCGCCTCCTGCTTACCTACCATCCGGGTGTAGACCTCCGTGTTGCCGATCAGCGCGATGCCCACGCCCTGCTGCCCCGTGATGGGATTCGCGTCCGCCCAGGTACGGATCTCTTCCAGGGAGCGCAGCTGCAGGTGCTGGGCCTCATCGATGATGATGACCTTGTTTGTGCCCTCCAGCTTCTCACGGATGGCCAGTGTCAGCTCCAGCTTGCTCCGGGTCTCCGGCACCTTCAGCGCCCGAGCCAGCACCTTCAGCAGGTTCCCCAGGGTTCCGGTGCTGGGCGTCGCCTGGATGTAGACACTGGCCGTGGGATTTTCCCGCACAAACCGCTCGGCTCCCTTGGTCTTGCCGATTCCCGCGTCCCCGTGGACGATGACCATGCCCTTCTCCAGCTGGCAGTAGCGGATGAGCTTATACACATCCTCCGAAATGGAGGTGGGAATGTAGTCCTGGGTGGGGCGGTAGGGCAGGGCTTTCTCGGTGTTGACCTCCTGCTCCTCCTGGGCGCGGAAGAACTCCTCCAGCTTGCCCTCCAGGGCCGCGATGTCGCCGTTGTCATACATACTGCGGCGGTACTGGCTCAGTGCCGTCTGGCTGATCCCCATGAGTGGGGCGGCCTTGGCCTGACTGATGTTCTTTTCCTTCAGGAACTGCTCCACCCGTGCCTGCAGTGTGCTGTTGTATTCCTTACTCATACTCGGCTCCTCCATTTCGTTTCATTGCGTTTCGGTTCATCGTATCCAGATCCGGGCCGCCAGCCACCGCCTTCAGCAAGGGCTCCTCATCAGGCCGCTGCAGCTCCAATACCTTCGGGGATGCGGCGGGGACGATCCGGGCAACCTTGCTCTCGTGGGCGGCTTCCATGACCAGCTCCAGCGCCGTGTGCCGCCCGAAGGCCGGGAAGGTGCTGACCTTCTTGGCCTCCTTGGTGATGCGCTCCATGCGCCGCACCTTGGCCATGGCCTCCTTGACTTCCTCCTTGCTGGCCCCGTAGGTCAGCACCGCCGTGTTGTCGGCGGGGGCGGTCATGATGAAGCGGTCTTGCAGATCGTACACCCGTACCTCGCTCAGATCGTCCGGGTCGTAGCGATAATAGACCTGCTGGCCCAGGTAGTTGAACACCAGCTCGTCGTTCCAGTAGTCGATACGCTGTCCCGCAATGTCCAGATGTACGCCCCGGCGCGTGACCTTCTGCGCCCGGCTGCTCCGCATCAGCATCAGGTTCAAATCCTCGGCGCTGGCCACCCGCTTGGTGTGCAGATTCTCGTTGTAAACCTGCTGGCGGGGCTTGCCGTGGTCTTTGGCCACCGCGCCGCCGTAGGGCTGCTGGTTGAAGTACCAGTCCAGCAACTCCTCCACCGTTTCGACCAGAGTGGAGTCCAGCGGGATCCTGCCATCCTTCAGAATGAACTTCAGGCTCTCTGGCTTCTCCAGCACATTGCCGCCGGTGAAGGTATCGAACAGACGGGAGAGGTGGTCTTTCACATCCCGGAAGCGTCGCTCGATGATCTTCGCCTTTGCGTTCCGCACAATAGCGTTTGTCATGTGAATGCCCAGCCGTTCGAATACCGGGGGCGGTTCAAACCGCTCCTGGCCGTCCTTCGGCTTCTTTTTGCGGTGGCCCAGGCCGCCCACATCATAGGTCAGGAACTCACGGCCGTTGTCCACATAGATGTTCTCCGGGATGCCGTATTTCAGGATGCCGCGCCGCAGCGCGATCAGGGTGGACTGGCTGCTGGGAGCGTTGGTCACATAGCATCCGGTGAAAATGCCCGACCTGGCATCGAAGAAGGCCGTCAGGTACAGCCGGTGGCGCTGGCCGTTCTCTCCCTCAGTGATGATGTCGAAGGTGTGGTTGTCGGCGATCCACCACTCGTTGCTCCGCATATCGTCGTAGACGCGGCGGATATACGGGGCGCAGCGGTCGCGGAAGGCTTTCTCACCCTCCCGGCCCAGCACCTTCAGCGGCTCCGGAATATCGGCCTGCGCCCTGCGGTAGAAGGTCGTGTAGCTCGGCATATCCCCCACCAGCTCCGGGAAGCTCGTTTGCATCTCCAGCTTGGTGTACTCATAGCACTTTTTCAGGGGGTGCTGCCGCTCATCCAGATAGAAGTATAGGAATGCCTGCCACATGGGATCCGGGATGCTGCTCTTGCCTTTCTTCCACTTGCCCCGCTTGTCGATCAGGCCATCCAGGTCGTTATCCCGCACCGCGTTCCAGCGGCGGTATAGGGTATCCACGGAAATGGCCCGCTCTGGATATTCCAGCTTACACCACTGTACGAAGTTTGCGTCCACCTCGGTCTTGTTGGCCCCCGGCTTGTTCCGGTAGCCCTGCCACTGCTTCACCAGCCGGAGCCAGAAGGCAATCTCCTCCTGCTCCT
This sequence comes from Clostridiales bacterium, assembly GCA_019418625.1. GTDB lineage: Bacteria > Bacillota > Clostridia > Oscillospirales > Oscillospiraceae > Oscillibacter. Next base: position 25,931 of record DYBL01000086.1, read on the forward strand.
CAATGGAATAGGTGTCCAGCGGCTTGGCTTCCTTGGTCAGGGTCTGTGCCACCTCCGGCGAGGGGGTCAGCTTCAGCCCATCAAAATACTTCTGCTGCAGGTGGGGTTCCAGAGCGTCCAGGCTGAAAAGGTACTCCGGGGAATTGAATTTGTTCAAAACCCTTTCAGCGGGGATTTTCCCGCTTTCAGCCCAGCGGCGGACAGTGCGCTCAGTTTTACCTGTCAGCGCCGCCACTTCCTGCGAACTCAATGTGACAGCCATTTCCTTCACCTGCCTTTCATAACCTGCCATCGTCAGTACAGGGAGGTTATCCCCTGCAGACCGCCCTCGCCGGGCGGTTTCGGCTTTACAGTGACCAATTTTTGGGCCTTCCACCAGGCCAGTGTCCTTCGGTAGAAAAATCCCATACAATGGAGCCATCGCTATACTGTGAGACTCCGTGGGCAATAAGCAACCATCCATCCGGCTCCCGCTCAAACTGCACCGTCATATCCCGTCCGGGCTGAGTCCCTATGGGAGGAGTTAGACATACATAGGTGTTGCCATTTTGGTTGCGGTATCTCTGCCCCGCTATTGGGGTAATATAGATGGGGCGTTCTTTGGATGTAATACGGTTCATACCGCCTCTCCCTTCACTTCGGTGAATATGTCACTCACATCACAATGTAAGGCTTTTGCAATCTCTCTGGCGCGGAGGTGATTGATACGCTTGCTCTTCTCGCCTTCAATCCGGCAGATTGCGCAACCGCTCAAACCTGCTTGAATGGATAGCTGGTGCTGCGACCAGCCCAGCGCCTCCCGACGCCGCTTTATTTCTTCAATTTTAGGGGTAACAAACATCTTCGGCCCTCCCTTCGCTTGTGCAAATGCTCAATTCATGGATAAATTATAGCTTGAGCATACGCACAAGTCAAGTAATATTTCTAATTTTGTTTTGCATTTGCACAATGCGGGTGATATAATCCATTTATTACATGATTTCGAGGGGTAATACTCATGAGAAAAGCCACAGAAACCTTGCTTTCCCAACGGCTCAAGGAGCTAAGAGCAGACAAGGGGATTACTCAAAAACAGTTGGCCTCTGAAATCGGTGTAAGCTATGGATCCATAGTTGACTACGAAAACGGACGGCGTGAACCGAACTCAAAGGCGATGGCTGCCTTGGAGCGATATTTCAAAGTAAGCGGCGAATACCTTCGCGGGGAAGTTGACCGCGCCACATTCCTTCAGAACAGTTCCACTATTCAGAATCGCCTGGATGGTCTGGTGGGCCTGTTCCAGACTTTCAAGCTGGACTTTGACTGCAGCTCCCAGGAGCGACAGATGCTGGCCGTCTCTATCTTGTCCGGAGTGATGGAGACTGTGACCACACAGCTGCTCCACGATGACGGCCCCGCCGATCTGGATGGGGAGCAGTTCGCACAGATCTTCCAGGCCGCCTTCGCATTGAATCCGCAAGGACGCACCGAACTGGCGAAGCGAGCTACCGAACTGACTCAGCTGGAGCAATACAAAAGGGGGAAGTAACATGAGGGTAATGAGTGCGGATGAATGGGAGCGTGAACTGGCTCAAAAAATAGCAGAAGAAAAACAGACTGAAGCTGATTGGAAGCTGCTAACTAAGGCACAACAGTTTGAAAAAACAAATATAAAAAAAGCTATTGCAATTTATGAAGGCTTTGTGAGCGAATTGGCTCGTTACCCTCTTCCGTATCTTCGGTTGCCTATAATCTATCGAAAAGAAAAGAATTATAAAAATGAAGTTCGTGTTTTGCAGGCCGCTCTAATTGTGTTTGCTCGTGATAATGATGAGCGAAACTATTCTGATGCGGCTAAAAGGTTGGATAAGGCAAGGGCGCTTCTGTCCTCTTCACATTTGTAATGTATCGAATAGCGTTGTTCGTGTAAGGCTTTTGTCAGAAAATCACAAATTTAGTTATACTCGCAGTGTTGCCGTGCCCTCTTAAATGCCACCTTTTAAGAGCCTCTTAAAAACCACTTGTTCGGCATTTTTAGCCCGGACATTCTGGCCTGGACATTTTCAAAGGCGAGTGCCCGAAAAGCCCGTATTTCCGGGGCGCGGACACCAATTTTCAGCGCGGACACATTTTGTCCGAGCTGTCCGGGCCTTCCAACAAAGAAAAAGACCTTTCAAGCAGGGGAGAAGCCGCCCAGCGCGCGCCCCGCTTAAAAGGTCTTTTTTGTTTTCTTAAAATCCCGAAAACCCCGCCGTGCTAGGCTTTTCGCCCTCTCGCCGTGCCTGCTGCCGTGTCCTCTTAAACGCTCTTAAAAGGGCCTCTTAAAACCACCGCCCGATCCGTCCGCCATACGCCTGGTGAGGATAAAAAAAGAAAAAAAGAAATTGCAATCCCATTTTCACAGGACTACAATTTCTTCCTCGGTTTTGCACTTGTTTATCGCTGAAATCCCTTGATTTTAGGCCAGTTCCCGTGTTTTTTCGGGATATTTCATATCAAACCCTTTGACCGGCCTATATTTCTCAACTATCCTGAAAACTTACAGCTTTCCCACCGGGCAAACGCAGTACGTCTCCCGATAGGTCTGCTGCAAGGTCAGTGCCGCCTGCCGGGCATTCTCTTCGGCCCGGAACAGACCAAATACGGTGGGGCCGGAGCCGCTCATGGCCGCGTTCATGGCTCCCAGCTCCAATAGCTTCTCCTTGATGGCGAATACTTCGCCATACTCCGCCGGCAATGCCGATTCAAAGACATTGCAAAGCCGGGACGCCACACCGGCCAGATCCCCCGCATCCAGCGCGGCGTGCATGCCCGCCGTATCAGGCCGGCAGGTGATGGGCGCGTCGTCCACCCGGGCAAAGAGCGTGGGAGTGGGGATGCCGAAACCGGGCTTGCACACCACGATCCAGCACGGCGGCAGCGGTGCAAGGTCCGTCAGTACCTCTCCCCTGCCCTCTGCCAGCGCCGTGCCGCCCCGCAGGCAGAACGGCACATCGCTGCCTACTGTCAGTCCGATCTCCTCCAGCTTTGTATCGGTCATGTCCGGGCACCAGTGGTCCCGCAATATCCGCAGCAGCGCCGCCACGTCCGCGCTGCCGCCGCCCATACCCGCATAGGCAGGGGTCCGCTTGATGAGGCGGACGCGAAGCCCCGGCATAGGAAGTCCCGCCGCCTGAAAAAAGGCCTCCGCCGCCTGCTGTTCCAGAGTCTTTTTCCCCGCCGGAAGATCCAGATCGCTCTCCAGCCGGAAGCCCCCTGCCGTCTTCTCTACCTGTACCGTATCGCACAGGGACACCGTCTGCATCACCATCCGCATCTCATGATACCCGTCCGGCCGGCGTCCCAGAATATCCAGTGTCAAATTGATCTTTGCCGGTGCCTCCCGCTCCCAAACCATACGTGATCCATCCTCTCTCCGGGCCAGCCCGGCCTATGCTGTCATACCATGGCGGTAAAGCCGGAATGGTATGCTTCCATGTTTTTTGGTTGCCCCGCAAGCGGCGGGAAAAACAGCTCAAATTGAGTGACCATAGCCGTTTTGCGGTTATTATACCACAGCCTGCCGCCGCAGAAAAGTGGGGCCCCGGATTTCTCCAAGGCCCCGTTTCCGCCGGGGTCAGGACCAGCCCCGGCGTTTCCAGATGTCATGAAACGTCTCCGCCAAAATGTATACCGCACAAACCACCAGCAAAATCACCGCAGGCAACAGCACCAGCCACACCAGCGCCACGCTCCCGCCCAGATAGAACGCCTCCTGCAGCAGCCGTACCATAGGAGCCTCCTCTCTCCCGCTTTGGCATAATCGCCAAATCCATCAGCAAAGAACGCCTTTCTTTAGTATGATTATACCACCTCCTGCCGCAAAAGGAAAGAGCGGATCGACATATGATCCGCTCTTTTTCAGCGCAGGCGCCGCGCCTCCACATAATACCGCTTGTCCCGGGCCTCTCCCATGGAAAATGCCTTTCTGGGCAGCACGCCGTCCGCCATGACGGTGGGGAACAGCTGGGCCTTTTCCATGGCAGGCAGGCAAAACGCCAGATTTCCGCTCCTGCGGCCCAGGCTCCGGGCCGCATCCTCTCCGTGGATATAATCCAGCCTGCCTGCATGGGAAGCAAGATAGTCATCCAGGAATGTCTGAAGCGTCCCCACCGCCAAGTGGGCACGGGGTGCGGGGACCGTGACGGTCCCGCTGCCGCCGGACCAGGTAAAGGAAAACGTATGCCCCTCTCCCTCGCCCATATGGGCGCCGGGATAATAGGCCAGCAGCGCAGAGAGCACCGCCTCCGGCTCCACGCCGAACAGACAGCGGTGGATGGGTTCAAAGGTCAGCGCCATGTCGTGGCAGTTCACCACCTCCACCAGGGCAAACCGCTCCGGCAGCACCGCTCCCTCCGGTGCCGCTGCCTTCCGCTCTTCGTAGCAGGCTTTGGCTGCAGCCAGGGAGTGGTTGCCGTCTCCCACGGCAAACAGCATGGGATGCTCTTCCCCGCCGCCCAGATGCGCCAAGGCACGGGCAACCTGCTCCATCTGGGCCTGCGTCAATCGACTGCCATGTAAATGGCCGCCGCCCTGGAGCAAGTCAAAATCGTAAAGGGTCTCCATCCCCTCCTCCGTCTCCAGGGGCTCGATCACGGTGCGTTTCGGATCGTCGATGAGCAGCATCACATGGGGCAGCTCCAGCGGGGCCCCCCGGCGCACCGCCATCCGGGGCGGGATGCGGGAGAGCACTGTCCCCTCCGTGGCCCGGATCAGCGCACCGGAGCCGGGCGTGAAATCATACTGCTCCAGATCCACCATGCCCACCAGTCCCTGGCGGACCCGGCCATTGGTCTGGGTGCGCCGCACATAAACCATGGACCGGGGCAGTGTGCGGAACACATCGCTATCCAGATACGACGCCATCGCAGTGTGGATGGCGCTGATCTCTCCGGCCTCGTCCGCCTCGCCCAAACGGGCCTCCGGCAGGATCAGATGCAGGGCAGAGGGCCTGTCTCCCACTGCCTCCTCCACCGCCTGCCAATACTCCGGCTGGGAGGTGAACTGGTCGCAGGCGATCACCGCCCAGGTCGTCATATCCGCAGTCCTGGGCAGCAGGATATCCGCGGGATAAAAACCTGCGGCGTCAAACAAGGTGTCTTCCTTCAAACCAAATGCCTCCATAGATCTCCTCACAGCGCCTGGAAAATGGCGGAAAGCAGTCCGTCATACTCCTCATAGGCGGGGATCTGGGGATACTGTGCCTTAATGGCGTCCGTACTGCGGAACAGGAAACCGGCCTTGCTGGCCTGGATCATGGCCAGGTCATTGTAGCTGTCTCCGCTGGCAATGGTATCGTAGCCCATGGACTGAAGCGCCTTCACCGTGGTGAGCTTGGACTGGGCACAGCGCATTTTGAAATCCGTGATCTCCCCATCCGGCGCCACCACCAGGCTGTTGCAGAAAATGGTGGGCCAGCCCAGCTTTTCCATCAGAGGCATGGCAAACTCCTCAAAGGTATCGCTGAGGATGACCACCTGCGTCCTCCGGCGCAGCGCGTCCAAAAACGCCTTTGCGCCGGGCAGCGGGTCGATGGCGGCAATGGTCTTCTGGATCTGCTTCAATCCAAGACCGTGCTCTTTCAAAACACCCAGGCGCCAGCGCATGAGCTTGTCATAGTCCGGCTCGTCCCGGGTCGTCCTCTTGAGCTCCGGGATCCCGCTGGCCTCCGCAAAGGCGATCCAGATCTCCGGAACCAATACGCCCTCCATATCCAGGCAAACAATGTTCATCCCCAGTCCTCCTTTTTCATTTCAATTGAGATTTTTTCATTATACGCCACAAACCGCCGGCGTGCAATCGGCATGTATATTTTTTGCGCTGCGGGTCATCCTAGGCTTAAATTCCTGCCATGGGGCAGACTGGAGGTTAAGAAAATGCTGTTGGATAAACTGGCGCTGATCCTGGCCATCATCGGTGCCCTCAACTGGGGCGGCATCGGCCTGTTCGGTTTTGACACGGTGGCCTTTTTCTGCGGCGGACAAATGGCCGTGCTCGCCCGCGTGATCTACGCACTGGTGGGTCTTGCCGGAATCTGGTGCATCACGCTGCTCTTCCGGGGCGGTGAGGAGACCACGGGACATGCTCCCCATACGGCCTGAGTCGGGCAAACGGAAAAAGGACGCTTAAGAGCGTCCTTTTTCTTATGGCTCAGGGCCGCTTCATCAGCTCCTGATCCTTTTGCAGCAGTTCGTCCGAGAGGATATCCAGCTGATCCGGCTTGACCACCCGGTCCGTCAGACCGCTCTCCTCCAGCTGGCCGGCACCTTCGCCGCGGTAGGCCAGCTTCAGCAGCACCGGCGTCAGGATCGAACAGGCTACCACCGTGATGATGACCGGCGTCATCATAGTCTGGCTGATGACGCCCATCTCCAATCCCCGGTTGGCTACGATCAGCGCCACCTCGCCGCGGCACGTCATACCCAGGCCAACCTGCAGGCTCTCTTTGTTGGTAAAGCCGCACAGCTTGGCGCCCAGGCCGCAGCCCACTACCTTGGATATGACCGCCAGCAGCACCAGCAGCAGCGTGAACAGCATCACGGAGCCGTCAATGCCCCGCACATCCGCGCTGATACCCACACTGGCGAAAAACACCGGGGTGACCAGCAGATAGCTCAGCGGCTCAAACTTGGACTGGATGTAGGTAGCCTTGGGCGTGCAGGAGATGGCAAGACCAGCCACATAGGCGCCGATGATGTCCGCCACGCCGAAAAACGCCTCGGCGCAGTAGGCCATCAGCAGGCACAGCACAAACGCCAGCACCGTGAACCGGCGGCGGTTTCGCCCGTCCGCCCGGGCCATCATCCAGCAAAATGCCTTTGTGGCGCACCAGCCCACCACAGCCGCAAACACAAAAAACGCCACGATCTTCCCCAGTACCAGCGCCATACTGGAAGAGGAGCCTCCCAGGCCGCTGACGATGGTCAGCGCCACCAGGCCCAGCACATCATCGATCAGCGCGGCAGCCAGGATCGTATTGCCCACACGGGTATTGAGCTTTCCCAGCTCCCGCAGCGTCTCCACGGTGATGCTCACAGAAGTGGCCGTGAGGATCGTGCCCACAAATACCGCCTCCAGCCATCCGCCGGCGGAGATCAGCCCCCAGTGCTCGGCGCCCATGGCAAGCCCGGCGCCCATCAGCAGAGGCGTCAAAACGCCCAGCAGCGCCACCCAAAAACCCGCCTTCCCGGATTCCTTCAGGTCCTGGATGCTGGTGCCCACACCGGCGGTAAACAGGATCACGATCACACCCAGCTCAGAGATCTGATCCAAAAACTCGGTCTCCTGCAGTATATTCAGCATGGAAGGTCCCAGCAGCAAGCCTGCCAGCAGCGATCCTACCACTTGGGGCATCTGAAATTTTTTGGTGACGATCCCCAAAAGCTTTGTGCTCAGCAGGATCAGTGCCAAATCCAGCAAAAAACGATAAGACACGAGTGAATCCCCTTCCCTCTCTCTAGATATTCCACCGCTCACAAACGTTTGTTCCCGATGGATTATTTATTGTACCCCTTTTTTTCTTGTTTACAATGGACGATTTTCACAAATAAATCACCAGTAATTGTAAAATATGCGTAAAAAGCGGCCACTGGTAACCAGTGGCCGCTTTGCACAAAGGCTCAGCGCGTCTGCAATTGTTTCACCAGCGCCGCGTCCGGTGTCACATAAACGGTACGGCACGTGGAATAAATTACCATGCCCGGCCGGCCGCCGGAGGGCTTTTTCACAAAGCGCACCGGGGTATAATCCACCGGTACATTGCTGCTCTCCCGGGCCTGGGAGTAGAATGCCGCCAGCTTGGCCGCCTCCAGGATCGTGTCCTCGCCTACTTCCGCACCGCCGGTGCAGAGGATCACATGGGAGCCATGGATCTTCTGAGTATGCAGCCAAATATCCCGATGGTCGGCATCCTTCAGCGTCAGCTTGTCATTTTGCCGATTGTTCCGCCCCACCAGCACCCGAAACCCGGAGCTGGTGCGAAATTCTCGGGGCTTGGCCTGCCTCTTCAGCTCCCTTTTGCCCTTTCCCTGGCTGCGCAGAAAGCCGGCCTGGCGCAGCTCGTCCCGGATATCCAGGAAGTCCTGCTCCATCTCCGCTTCCGCGATCTCCTCCAGAACGCTCTCCAGATACTCCAGGTCCCGGCGGGCAATGGCCATCTGTTCGGTCAAGTATCGCTCCGCCGTCTTCGCCTTGGTGTATTTTTTATAATACTTGGCCGCATTCTGCTGCGGCGTCAGCAGCGGGTCCAGGGAAATCGTGATGGAGCCGCCCTCCGGATCGTAGTAGTTCTCACATTCCAGCCGGGTCTGCCCCCGCTCCATGCGATAGAGATTGGCCGTGATCAGGTCCCCGCAGATCCGCAGCTGCTGGCGCTGCTGGGTAGCCTCATAGTCCTTTTCCTGTACGGCCAGCTTCCGGCGCAGCCGGTCCCGGGCCGTGGTGGCCGCGCGGATCAGTTCCGCCCCCCGCTGCCGGGTCCGCTCCATCCGTTCCCGAGTCTCATAAAAGGAATCCAGCAGCGCGCTGAAGCTCTCATACCGCTCCAGCGTCACAGCGCCGCCGTACTGATGCACAGGCACAGCGGCGATCTCCATGGGGCGGCCGTTCTGAAGCAGGCAGTACGGTGTGAAGTTGTTTTCCTTTATCGACTTTACATAGTCGGCAAATGCCTCCCACAAGCGCTGCCGCTGGGTCTCATCCATGGAAAACAAGCGGCTGTCCGTCTCTCCCGAGGCGGAAAAGACCAGTTCCCGGGCCATCATGGGCGAAAGCCCGAAGTAGTGATCCAGCAAAAATGCGTCCGCCTTCCGCTCCTGGTCTGCACATGCGAGTTTTTCCCGGAATCCGTCCTCCGTCTCCTCGGTCACCGGCGTACGCCCGGTGCTCTCCGGCATTTGATAGTAAAGTCCCGGCAGCACCTGCCGGGCAGCAGACATATCCGCATCCACCCGACGCAGACAGTCGATGATCCGCCCCTCCTCGTCCAGCAGGATCAAATTGGAACGGCGGCCCATGGCCTCCAGAATCAGTGTTCTGCGGCCGGGGCGGCCAAAGTCATCGGTAATATCCAGTTCCAGCTTTACCAGCCGCTCCAGAGGAGGCTGATAAAGATCCGCCACCCGGGCCCCCACCAGGTGCTTGCGCAGCAGCATGCAGAACATGGGAGGCTCGGCAGGGTTGTCCCGCAGCAGCTCCGTCAGCTGGATGCGGGGCGCATTGGCCCCTGCATTGAGCAGCAGTCTGCGATTCCCCCGCAGCAGCAAAATCACCTGATCCCGGGCAGGCTGCTGCACCTTATCGATGCGCAGCCCCAGCAGCTGCGGCCGCAGCTCCTCCAAAACAGCTTGTAAACAAACAGCATCCAACGCCATAGGGTCATTCCTCCATCATCGCGCAGAACAGCTCGTTGATGCGCTCAGTACGCCCCTGCAGCCAAAGCCACCCAAACAGCGCCTCCAGCGCGGTTGCCTCGCTGTACTGGGCGCGGCTGGCATGGGCCGGGACGGAATGCACCTGTGCGTTTCTCCCGCGCTTGAATACGGCCAGTTCTTCCTCCGACAAAAGCGGCAGGATCCGCTCCGCCTTCTCCGCCTGGCTCTCCGCCCGCACCAGCGCCACTGTGGAGCGGTGCAGTCCCTTTCCCGTGGCCTTTCCGTGGGCGCACAGCCAGGTGCGCACCAGAAGCTCAAATACCGCGTCTCCCATATGGGCTAGGCCGATGGAGCTGATAGACCGCAGCTGGTCATCCGATAATGCATTTTCAAAGTAATTTGCCATTTGGTTTCTCCTTCAGTCCGCGCGGTGAACCCGCGCATCGCGCAGCGTTAGTATAGCATAGTTTTCCCCGCTTGTCACCCCGGTGTCCTTGCCTGTTCAGTGTCCATATGATATGATAATAAAAAATGTTTTGGGAGGCGCGTATGAAACAGAAGTCACGGCCCTATGAGGCTTGGTTCCTGTATTTTATTCTGTATTCGGTCATCGGCTGGACCTATGAGGTCTTTTTGGAAGTGGTCGTCTATCAGTGGGGCTATTCCGACCGGGGCGTCCTCCACGGGCCCTATTGCCCCGTCTACGGTGTGGGTGCACTGGCCTTCCTGTTGTGCTTCCACCGCCTGATGGCGCAAAAGGAACCCCGCTGGCTGCGGCTCCTGAAACCGCTCATCATCTTTTTGGGCTGCATGGCAGTGGCCACCGGCATCGAGCTTGTCACCAGCTATCTGCTGGAATGGCTCACCGGCAGTTGGCCCTGGCAGACCTATGTGGACTACGGGATCAATTTTCAAGGCCGGATCGCCCTCTCCCCCTCCATTCGCTTTGGTCTTGGAGGCGTGTTCTTCTTATTTGTGCTCCAGCCTCTGTTCCAGCGGATCGTTGGTGCTCTATCCCCCACCGTCCGTACCTGGGTGTTCCGGGGCGTGCTGTTCCTCTTTCTGTTGGACTGCGCGTTTACCTGGCTGCCGGTCATCTTCTGACATCGTTTCTATCCTGCGGTTTCAAATCAAAAAAGACTCCATCCGAAAGGATGGAGTCTTTTTGATTCATGGCGAAACGCTTACTTCGCGGCCTTGGCGGCGCGAACAGCCTCGATCAGCAGCGGGGTGACCTTAAACAGGTCGCCGCAGATGCCGTAGTCGGCGATCTCGAAGATGGGAGCGGTCTCG
>DYBL01000087.1 GCA_019418625.1 Clostridiales bacterium
CGAGACCGCTCCCATCTTCGAGATCGCCGACTACGGCATCTGCGGCGACCTGTTTAAGGTCACCCCGCTGCTGATCGAGGCTGTTCGCGCCGCCAAGGCCGCGAAGTAAGCGTTTCGCCATGAATCAAAAAGACTCCATCCGAAAGGATGGAGTCTTTTTTTTCGCCTGGAATTGAAGAAAAGCGGCCTGCCATATCGTTTTATTGGTAACGAAAGCCAGTCAAACTCGTCTTCATAAGGGCGGAAAAACTTCATAAAACGTATAGAGCCAACATAACATGGGAAAAATTTATGAAATTTTTATAAACTCCCTTGACAGCGGCGTTTGGATACACTATTCTAACTGTACTAGTACAGTTAATACAGATGAAAAATCCATGTAAAGGAAAGGAGTGCGCTTTATGAAGATCCTGCTGACCACGGACTGCTATGCCCCCACGGTCAACGGCGTGGTAACGTCGGTGCTGACGCTCAAACAGGCGCTGACGGAACAGGGACATGAAGTGCGGGTGCTGACCCTTTCCAACAGCGCCCACTCCTATCAGGAGGGGGACGTGACCTACATCGGGGCCGTCAGCGCCGGAATGATCTATCCGGGCGTCCGGCTGCGGACGGCGCCGGCACTGGCGCTGCTGCGGCGTCTGGCCCGGTGGCGGCCGGATGTGATCCACAGCCAGTGTGAGTTCTCCACGTTCTTTATGGCCCGCCGTCTGGCGGCGGCCACGGGCGCACCGCTGGTACATACCTACCACACGGTGTACGAGGACTATACCCATTACTTTTCTCCCAGCCGCCGGTGGGGCCGGGCGGCAGTGGCGGCCTTCACCCGCTGGGTGGTGGGCCAGACGGCCTGTGTCATCGCCCCCACCCAGAAGGTGCGGCGGCTGCTGGAAGGATATCAGGTGGCGGCCCCCATCGCCGTGATCCCCACGGGCATCGATCTTAGCCGCTTTTCCGCGTCGGCGGATGACAAGGCGCGGCAGGCGCTGCGCTGCCGTCTGGGCCTTTCCGAGGACGCGGTGGTGCTGACCTACATCGGCCGCCTGGCGGAGGAGAAGAATATTGACCGGCTTTTGCGGTATGTGGCAGGTGTGAAGGACGAGAACGTCCGGCTGCTGCTGGTGGGGGACGGCCCCCACCGTGCTGCGCTGGAGACCCAGGTCCGGGAGCTGGGCCTTTCCGACCGGGTGCGGTTTGCGGGCATGGTGCCCCGGGAGCAGGTGCCCGATTACTACCGGGCAGGCGATCTGTTTGTCAGTGCTTCCTCCAGCGAGACCCAGGGCCTGACCTATCTGGAGGCCCTCAGCTGCGGGCTGCCGGCGCTGTGCCTGCGGGACGAGTGCCTGGCGGGCGTCATCGTGGACGGTGTCAACGGCTGGCAGTTCCGGGACGGCGCTCAGTTCCAGCTGTGCCTGAGCCGTTTCCTGAGCGATCCGCAGCTAAGACAGGAGCTGGGACGAAACGCCGCAGCGCTGGCCCAACAGGAGTTTTCCGCCGAGAGCTTCGGCCGCCGTGCCGAGGCGCTGTATGAACAGGTGATCCGGGAGGGAAGAAAGTCCTCCGGGGCCGCATAAAGGAGGGACCTATGCCGAAGTTCGTCAACAAGACTACCATCAATGTTTTTACACTCCTGGGGCTCATCGCCTGCGGTGTGTTTATCTTCTATGGCTTCAAACAGCAGATTTTCACCTCCCAGGATGCGCTGCGCTCCTTTGTGGGCGGCTTCGGCGCCTTCGGCGCGGTGGTGTTCGTTCTGTTCCAGGCGGTGCAGGTGGTGGTGCCCATCCTGCCCGGCGGCCTGGGATGCCTGGCGGGGGTGCTGCTGTTCGGCCCGTGGCTTGGCTTTGTGTATAACTATGTGGGCATCTGCCTGGGGTCCATCGCCGCGTTTTTGCTGGCCAAGCTCTACGGCCGCCCTATTCTCTCCGTGCTGTTCCGGCAGGAGACCATCGAAAAATACGAGGGCTGGACCAACCGGCACTTTGCCCGGTGGTTCGCGCTGGCCATTTTCTTCCCCGTGGCGCCGGACGACTTCCTTTGCTGGCTGGCGGGCACTACGAAGATGACCCTGGGCCGCTTTTCCGCCATCATTCTGCTGGGCAAGCCCGCCTCCATCGCGCTGTACAGCCTGGGGCTGAGCACGGCGTTCCGCTTCGTGGGCCATCTGCTGCCCGCCTGAGGCGGGGACGCGGCACGGGATACGTGCCGCAAAAATCATAGAAAGTCTATGGGATTATGGGAAATATAAAAGAGAGGAAGTCCTGACATGGGTGTACAGATTTATTCGGGCGCGCTGTCGCTGGTGGCAAAGAGCGGCGTTGGACGCGCGGTGGAACACCAGCGCCAGATGCTGCGCCGCTGCGGCGTGGAGGTAACGGATCAGCCCCGGGCCGACGCCCGGGTGGTGCACTGCAATACGGTTTTGCCCGACTCGCCCTTTGCGGCACTGTGGGCCAGGGCACGGGGCAAAAAGGTGGTCTACTACGGCCACTCCACCCAGGAGGACTTCCGCCAGTCCTTCCGGGGCTCCGACCAGCTTTCCGGCCTGTTTCGGCGGTGGATCCGCTTTTGCTATAACTGCGGCAACGTGGTGGTGACGCCTACGGAGTATTCCCGCCGTCTGCTGGAGAGCTATGGCGTCCGCCGGCCCATCTATGTGCTCAGCAACGGCGTGGACACGGACTTTTTCCGTCCCATGCCGGAGGCGCGTCAGGCGTTCCGCAGCCGGTACGGCCTCACAGAGCAGGACAAAGCCGTCATCTCCGTGGGGCACATGATCGCCCGCAAGGGCCTGCCGGAATTTCTGGAGCTGGCCCGTTCCATGCCCCAGGTGCGGTTTTTCTGGTTTGGCTACACGGCGCCGGAGCTGGTGCCTGCCGTCATCCGCGAGGCGCTTGCAAACGCCCCGGAGAACGTGACCTTCCCCGGTTACGTCAGCCGGGAGGAGCTGCGGGAGGCCTACTGCGGGTGCGATGTGTTTGCGTTCCTCTCCCACGAGGAGACGGAGGGCATCGTGGTGCTGGAGGCCCTGGCCTGCGGCATTCCCACCGTGCTGCGGGACATCCCCGTCTATGAGGGATGGCTGCACCACGGCGTGGAGGTATACAAGGCAGCAAGCCAGGAGGAGTTCCGTACTCAGGTGGAGGGCTTGCTGGATGGGACGCTGCCGCCCCTTCGGGAGGCGGAGCTGGACCTTGCCAGAGGCCGCAGCTTAGAGCAGATGGGACGCCGGCTCCGGGCCGTTTACGAGCAGGAGGGCCTTCCCTACCGGGAGGAGGCACCGTCCGCCATGGCGGTGCTCCACAAGCACATCCCCCTGTATTTCCGGTGAATGCAGGAAAACAGCCATGCCGCTTTTGGCGGCATGGCTGTTTTGCGTTTGCGCCTTTACGCTTTACGGCCGGGGCAGGATCTCCCGCACGGTCAGCACGTTTTCCTCCACGGTGAAGCGCACCTCCAGATGGGCAAAGGTGAAGCCGTAGACACGGGTGGGGTCGCTCTGGTAGTGGGGCCGGGGATCCTGGGCCAGTACGCCCCGCAGGGCCTCCCGGCGGTCCGGGGGCACCAGCTCCAAAAGCGCCGGGGGAATGACCACCTGCAGCGTCTCCCCGGCGGGGGCGGCGGCAAACCCTCCCACAGCGTCCGGGTGGCTGTCCCCATAGGGGATGTAGGGCTTGAT
>DYBL01000088.1 GCA_019418625.1 Clostridiales bacterium
GGGTGGTGGTGGGGTCCAGGGCGGAGGTGGCCTCATCGCACAGGAGCACCTTGGGGTCGGTGGCCAGGGCCCGGGCGATGGCCACCCGCTGCTTTTGACCGCCGGAGAGCTGGGCGGGGTAGGCATCTGCCTTGTCGGCCAGGCCCACCAGCTCCAAAAGCTCCAGCGCCCGCTTTCGGGCTGCGGCGGCGCTGACGCCGCCCAGCTCCATGGGGAAGCACACGTTTTTCAGGCAGGTGCGCTGCATGAGAAGATTGAAGCTCTGGAAGATCATGGTCACGTCCCGGCGGGCCAGCCGCAGCTCCTTTTCAGAGAGCGCCGTCATGTCCTTCCCGTCTACGATCACATGGCCGGAGGTGGGGCGCTCCAGAAGATTCATACACCGTACCAGGGTGGACTTTCCCGCACCGGACAGACCGATGATGCCGAAGATCTCGCCCCGGCGGATGTCCAGATCGATGTGCTCCAGCGCGTGGACGGCCTCCGTCCCCTCGCCGAATGTCTTGGTCAGATCCTGGATCTGAATGATGGATTCGCTCACGGTTCCCATCGTCCTTTCTTGTTGTCAGGCATAAAAAAACGTCCCTGACGCATCTGCGTCAAGGACGAACGTACTGCTACGCCGTGGTACCACCTTGCTTCGCGCGCTCCCTCACGGAAGCGGCCTTAGAGAGTGCCAACACACTCCTGCGCTGTGACGTGCGCTCACGTCGTGACCTATGCACCGGCAGTCGGCCACGCAACTCCGAGACCATGTTCGGCAGGCCCTTCCGTACCGCCTCGCACCAAACAGCGGCTCTCTGTGACGTATCTTCCTGCGTACTCTTCTCTTCATCGTCTTTGCGGTATGCACTTGTGTTATCTGTTTTGTAGTGTACACGTTATCGGTTTTATTGTCAACGAGTAAAATTGACGATACGACCATCTATATAAAAAGCAAATATATGCAAAGTGTACAATTTGCTGCAAAGAATTGCTAAGCCACAGATTTTTTACAAATTTCTCCGCCGTATCGGATTGAAACCGGGAGGCAAAACTGCTACTATCAAATACTAAGAAAACCAAAGGGGGGCGCCGGAGCTGAAACGCTGCAACGAAAATTCCATGATCCACTGGCTGCGCAACCTTTTGTGCGGTGTGCTCATCGGCGCAGGCGCCATTCTGCCGGGGGTTTCCGGCGGCGTGCTGGCGGTGGTGTTTGACATTTACCGGCCCTTCATGGAGGTTCTGACCCATCCGGCTGCGGCGCTGCCCAAGTACTGGCGGTGGCTGCCGCCTCTGGGCATCGGCTGGTGCATCGGCTTTCTCGGGCTGGCCCGGGGAATCTCCGCCAGCATGGACTGGTCGGATGCCGTTACCACCTGGCTCTTCATCGGGCTGATCGTGGGGACCATCCCTTCCCTTTTCCGGGAGGCGGGCAAGGAGGGCCGCGGCGGCGGGGCCTGGGTGAGTCTGGTGCTGTGTGCTGCGGCGGTGTTTTTCGGACTTTTTTATGTACAGCATGTAGTGAAGATCTCCGTGGAGCCAAACTTTTGGTGGTATAATTTCTGCGGTGTCTTGTGGGGCATGGGCATCGTCATCCCGGGCATGACCTCGTCGTCGGTCATGATGGCACTGGGGCTTTACCAGCCTATGATGGACGGCCTTGCCCGCATGGACTTTGTGGTGCTCTCGGCGTGTCTGCCGGGACTTGCCATTACGGTGGTCCTGCTGGCCCGGGGCGTCACCTGGCTGTTCCGGCGTCATTACGCGGTGGCATTTCACGGGATCTTGGGGGCCGTGGCGGCCTCCACGCTGGCCATTATCCCCACAGAGTACACGGGAGGGGGCGAGGCGGCGCTTTCCGCGCTGCTGTGCCTGGGGGGCTTTGCCCTGGCCTATGCGCTGGACCGGCTGGACCAGCGGATCCGAACATAGAAAAAAGGACTGTCCGTCGGACAGTCCTTTTTGTTTTAAAGATGCACGATCCCCGCGTCCACCAGCTTCTGGAGGCTCATGAGGATGCCCAGCTTGGCGTGATACCAGGTGAGGCCGCCCTGGAAATACACGGCATAGGGAGGACGGATGGGGCCGTCGGCGGAGAGCTCGATGGAGCTGCCCTGGATGAAGGCGCCGGCAGCCATGATGACGTCGGAGTCGTAGCCGGGCATGTCCCAGGGCTCCGGGGTCACGTAGCTGTCCACGGGAGCGGCGGCCTGAATGCCCTTGCAGAAAGCTACCATGGCCTCCGCACTGCCCAGGGTCACCGCCTGGATGATGTCGTGCCGGTCCTCGGCTGCGCCGGGGACGCAGGCAAAGCCCAGCTTTTCATAGATGTTGGCGGCGAAGATGGCGCCTTTGAGTGCGCCGGAGACCACCGTGGGGGAGAGGAACAGACCCTGGTACAAAGAGGTCATAAGGCCCAGGTTGGCGCCTACCTCCTGTCCCAGGCCCGGAGCGGAGAGCCGGTAGGCGCACCGCTCCACGCACTCCTTCGTGCCGCAGATGTAGCCGCCGATGGGGGCAAGGCCGCCGCCGGGGTTTTTGATGAGGCTGCCCACCACCATGTCGGCGCCCAGATCGGAGGGCTCCAGCCGCTCCACGAACTCGCCGTAGCAGTTGTCTACCATGACCTTCACGCCGGGCTTGACCTCCTTGCAGAAGGCGATCAGCTGGCCGATCTGCTCCACGGAGAAGGAGGGGCGGGTGGCGTAGCCCTTGGAGCGCTGGATAGTGATGAGCTTGGTGCGCTCATTGATCTTGGAACGGATGGCGTCATAGTCGAACGTCCCGTCGGGTTTCAGATCCGCCTGGGCATAGGTGACGCCGTACTCCTTCAAAGAGCATTTGCTCTCCCGGATGCCGATGACCTCCTCCAGCGTATCGTAGGGAGCGCCCACAGGGGAGAGGAGCTCGTCGCCGGGCAGGAGGTTGGCGGACAGGGCCACGGTCAGGGCGTGGGTGCCGCAGGTGATCTGGGGGCGCACCAGGGCGGCCTCCGTGTGGAACACATCGGCGTAGACCCGCTCCAGGTTGTCCCGGCCCTCGACGTTGTAGCCATAGCCGGTGGTGGCGGCAAAGTGGGTGGCATTGACCCGGTTTTTCTGCATGGCGGAAAGGACCTTGCCCTGGTTGTACTCCGCCGTCTGATCGATGACTTCAAACCGGGGACGCAGATCCTCCAGGACCTGCTGGCCGAAGGCATACACAGCGGGGCTGATGCCCAGCTGCTGATACATTTGTTGGATATCCATGTCGAGACCTCGATTTTGTAAAATTCATGCAAATCGCAATTATACCAGTGAAACCGGGCGTTTGCAAGTGTGGGGCGAAAAAAAGGCGGTACGCAGCGCGTACCGCCTGGAATGATGTGATTTAAACGTGGATGCCGCCCACAAAATAGTTGTAGTAATAGCCGCTGGTCAGGTCGCTGATGATGACGCCCTGGCTGCGGGAGGAAGAAGCGTGGACGAACTGGCCGTTGCCTATGTAGATGCCGGCGTGGGAGCAGGCCTTGCCGGCGTTTCGGCTGGGATCGTTGAAGAACACCAGGTCGCCGGGCTGCAGGGCACCGATGCTCCAGACCTGGGTGCCCAGTCCGCTCTGCCACTGGCTGGTGGCGGAGTGAGGCAGGGAGTAGCCGTACTGCTGGTAAACATACATGGTGAAGCCGGAGCAGTCAAAGCCGCTGGGAGAAGCGCCGCCGTACACATAGCGCACGCCCAGATAGCTCTTGGCGGTGTCCACGATGGCGCTGCCGGAGGAAGAAGCGGAGGACTCGGTCAGGTCCAGGAAATCACTGCGGATATAGCCCTCGGTGCCGTATTTGCAGGTGACGTCATACCAGCCGTCCACCAGACCGTTGACGGTGACGATGGTGTCGGCGTCCACGGTGGCCAGCACTTCGCTCTCTGTGGAGGCGCCGGAACGAACATTCACGCCGTCGCTGTTGACCCGGCCGTACGTCTCAAAGACGTTGTCCTGATCCACCAGCAGATAGTCGGCGGAGACATAGCCCGTGTTGCCCTCGTAGGCGATCTTGTACCAGCCTTCGGTGGAGTCATCCAGAATGGCCACGGCCACGCTCTTGTCCAGCGTGGTCACGATATCAGAGGAAGTGGACGCCTCAGCGCGCAGACGCAGGGACGAACCGGTGGTGCAGCCGGCGCCGACGGCCACGTCGGCGGCCATGGTGTGAGCGGTCAGCAGCAAAGTGGCGGGGAGGGCCAGGAAAAAGAGCTTTGCTGCCTTGCCTGCAAAGTGTGTCATGGGTGGTCTTCCTTTCGTTTCTTTTGTGTGGGGGAAGGGAGCGGCAGGGAGAAGGGGGGTTATTTCTCCTTGCCGGCCAGGGCACGATCCAGCCAGATGGCGGCCACGTCCATGGCGGCATACAGGCTGTCTTTTTCGCTCTTTTTAACCACGCGGTCCCGGGACTTGAGGTTGGCGTCCGTCAGCTGCAGCTGAACGGAGACCTTGGTAGCCACATTCAGATCCTGCTCTTTCTTGCTCTCCAGGACCTGCATCATGATAATATATTTTTCAGCCATCGTGCCGTAGTAGATCAGGTTTTCCACACGGCGCAGAGGATGGCCCTTATACATCAAACCTTCCGTCTTAGCGGACTTGCTTTCAGGCATGCAAACACTCCTTCAATGAAATTGTAACCGAATTGTAACAGATTTTATCCGATTTGTCAACGATTGGTGACGAAGAAAAATACGGAAATTTCCCCCATTCACAAAAGAAACCCGCAAGGCAGGGCCTTGCGGGTGAAAAAAGACGGTTCCCTTATTGTCCCAGATACTTCCGAACCAAGACCTGCAAAAGCTCATCGCGGTCGATCTTGCGGATCAGCGTGCGGGCGTTGTTGTGGTTGGTAATATAGGTGGGATCTTCGGACAGGATATAGCCCACGATCTGGTTGATGGGGTTATAGCCCTTTTCCTCCAATGCCTGATAGACTGTTGTCAGGATGTGGCGGATCTCCGCGTCTTTTTCCATTGCGATACTGAATTTCCGGGTATAATCGTCCATGCAGACACCACCTTTCTTTACCGATGGAAGAAACCTGGAACACAACATCTAGTATACTCGTTTTTTCCCTGACTGTAAAGCGTTTTCGGAAAAAACTTTTGCTCCCCCGCCTTTTGGCGGGGGAGCATCTGCAGGAGAAGATATCAGCGCAGCACGGCGCCCAGCTGGGATTTCAAAAGTGCCAGGATGCTGGCCACATCCGCGTCGGCTTCCTCGGCGGTGAGGCTGCGCTCATCGGAGCGGAGGGTCAGGTTGAAGGCCACGCTCTTCTTGCCCTCCGGCACGCCAGTGCCGGTATAGATATCGAAGAGGGAGACGTCCTTCAAAAGGCCCTTGGCGCCCTGGCGGATGCACTCTTCCAGTGCGCCCACGGTGACGTCCTTGTCGCATACCACGGCGATGTCCCGGGTGACGGCGGGGAACTTGGGCAGAGGCTGGTAGACGGGACGGCCGCCCATGGAGGCGAAGAGCGCGTCAAAGGACAGCTCGGCGGCGTAGAGCTCGCAGTCCACGTCATAGTGCTCGGCCACAGAGGGATGGATCTGGCCCACCACGCCCAGCAGCGTGTCGCCGGCGTAGACTTTGGCGCAGCGGCCGGGGTGATAGGAGGGATTGCCGTGCTCGGCCTCCCAGTGCACGCCGCCGATCCGCAGGCCCTCCAGCACAGTCTCCACGGCGCCCTTCATGGAGAAGAAATCGCACTCGGCACCGTAGGCGCCCAGAGAGAGCACCTTGGGCTCGTCGGCCATGCCGGAGCCGTCGTTCTTGGCAAAGTAGGTACGGCCCAGCTCGTAGAGGCGCACGGCCTTGTTGCGGTAGTGGTAGTTGCGGGAGAGGATCTCCAGCATGGAGGGCAGCGTGGTGGTGCGCATGATGGAGGTGTCCTCACCCAGGGGATTGAGGATCTTCATGGAGTTGCGCAGGGGGGAGTCGGCAGGCAGGTTGATCTTATCGTAGTAGGTGGGGCTGATGAAGGAGTAGGTGATGATCTCGCTGTATCCGGCGGCGCGGCACAGCGCACCCACGGCGTTTTCCGCTTTCTGGACGGGGGAGAAGCCGCGGCGGGGATTCAGACCGCCGGAGAGGGTATCGGGGATGTTGTTGTAGCCGTGGAACCGGGCTACCTCCTCGGCGATATCGGACCAGTGCTCCACGTCAGAGCGCCAGGAGGGCACGGTGATGGTGCTGCCTTCCAGCTGGAAGCCCAGGGACTCCAGGATGGTGCGCATCTCCTCCTCGGCCACGTCAGTGCCCAGGAAAGCGTTGATCTTGGGGGCGTCCAGCTCCACGGTGACGGGCCAGGAATCCTTGGCGATCACGTCCAGCACGCCGTCCACCACCTCGCCGGCGCCCAGCAGCTCCACCAGCTCGCAGGCACGCTGCACGGCCAGCATGGTGTTCATGGGGTCCAGGCCCTTTTCATAGCGGGAGGAAGCCTCTGTGCGCATGTTCAGCGCGGCGGCGGTACGGTGGATGGAGGCGCCGTTGAAGTTAGCGGACTCGAAGAGCACCTGGGCGGTGTCGCCGATGATCTCGCTGTTGGCGCCGCCCATGACGCCGGCCACGCACACGGGACGGTGCTCATCGCAGATGCACAGCATGTCCTCGGTCAGGGCGTGGTCCTTGCCGTCCAGGGTCTGGATGGACTCGCCGGGACGGGCGGTACGCACCACGATCTTGCCGCCCTCCACGCAGGAGAAGTCGAATGCGTGCATGGGCTGGCCGTACTCCAGCATGACGTAGTTGGTGATGTCCACGATGTTGTTGATGGGGCGCACGCCGCAGTTGCGCAGCCGCTCCCGCATCCAGGCGGGGGAGGGCTGGATCTTCACGTTCTTCACCAGACGGGCGGTATACCGGGGGCACAGCTCCCCGTCCTCGATCTCGATGTCCAGCATGTCGGCAATGGAGCCGCCGCAGCCGCGGATCTCGGGGGTGTGGAGCTTGAGGGGCTTGTGGAAGGTGGCGCTGGCCTCACGGGCAAGGCCGATGACGCTCAGGCAGTCCGGGCGGTTGGGAGTGATCTCGAACTCCACCACATGGTCGTCGGCACCGATGACCTTGGCCATGTCATCACCAGGCTGCACGCCATCCTCGTTCAGAACGAAGATGCCGTCGGTGATGCAGTGGGGGAACTCGCGCTGCTCCGCGTGGAGATCGGCCAGGGTGCAGATGGACTGGGCCTTGGTGTTGTAGGCCACCAGATCGCCCTCGTGGAGGTTCTGGCAGGCGGTCTCGGTCTGCATCGTCTCGCTGCCGGTATCCAGCGTCACGGCGTAGCGGCCGTAGGCCACCGTCTCGCAGGCGCACACCCGGGCGGCCACCACGGGGCCATAGATCTTGTGGCCGGGCTGGACGTCGGCGGGGATGGAGGGCTTTTCGGGATCGGTGGGCTTGTAGTCATTCAGGATGGCCGCGGCGGTGATAACGGCGTAGGGATAGTCGTGCTCGGCGGTCAGGTTCAGCTCCTTGAGGGAGCAGAGCATGCCGTTGGACACAACGCCCCGCAGCTTGCCCTTTTCGATCTTCACGCCGCCGGGCAGCAAAGACTTGTGCCGGGCCACGGGCACCAGGTCGCCCACATGGATGTTCCACGCACCGGTGACGATCTGGGTGGGCTCCGCCTCGCCCACGTCGATCTGGCAGACCCACATGTGGTCGGAGTCGGGGTGACGCTCCATGGAGACGATGCGGCCGGCCACCACATTCTGCAAAGATTCGTTCAGTACCTCCGTGATTTCCACCTTGGAGCCGGAGAGGGTCATGGCCTCGGCGAAGTCACGGTCGCCCACGCTGGCCACGTCCACAAATTCATTCAGCCATTTTCTGGATAATTTCATCGTATTGCCCTCCTATTAAAACTGCTCCAGGAAGCGCATGTCGTTTTCAAAGATCAGCCGCAGGTCGCTGATCTTGAACTGGCCCATGGCCAGCCGCTCCAGGCCCATGCCGAAAGCAAAGCCGGAGTACACTTCCGGGTCGATGCCGCAGCCCCGCAGCACCTTGGGGTGGACCATACCGGCGCCCAGCACCTCGATCCAGCCCTCGCCCTTGCAGGTGGGGCAGCCCGCGCCGCCGCACTTGTGACACTGGATGTCCATCTCGCAGGAGGGCTCGGTGAAGGGGAAGTGATGGGGACGGAAGCGGGTCTTGGTATTGGGGCCGTAGATCTCACGGATGACGGCGTTGAGGGTGCCCTTCAGGTCCGCCATGGTGACGCCCTTGTCCACCACCAATCCCTCGATCTGATGGAACATGGGGGAGTGGGTGGCGTCCACCTCGTCCTTGCGGTACACACGGCCGGAGGAGATCATGCGGATGGGCACACCGTAGGTCTCCATGGCGCGGATCTGCATGGGAGAGGTCTGGGAGCGCAGGAGGATGTTGCTGTCCTCGGTGAGATAGAACGTATCCGTCCAGTCGCGGGAGGGATGATTTTCCGGGGCGTTGAGCTTGGTGAAGTTGTAGTCTGCCTGCTCGATCTCCGGGCCGTCCATGATCTCAAAGCCCATGTTGATGAAGATCTCCTTGATCTCGTCCAGCACGGTGTACATGGGGTGCTTGTGGCCCTGCTGGGGCTGCTTGCCGGGAATGGTCACGTCCACGGTCTCGGCGGCGAGCTTTTCCTCCATGGCCTTCCGGGCCAGAACGGCGGACTGTGCGGCAATGGCCTCCTCCACGGCGGCGCGCACGTCGTTGGCCAGCTGGCCCATGACGGGGCGCTCTTCAGGAGAGAGCTTGCCCATCTGCTTCAAAACGGCGGTCAGCTCGCCCTTTTTCCCCAGGTACTGCACCCGGACCGCTTCCAGCTCAGCGCTTTTCTGGGTGCCGGCAACGGCTTCCAGCGCGCTTTTGCGGATGGCTTCCAATTGTTCTTTCATAGCGATGCTCCTTCTATCTCAAATATTTTTCGGCAAAACAAAAAGACCCTCCGTCCCATCACTGGGACGAAAGGCCATCCTTCCGCGGTACCACCCAAATTCGCATGCGGTGCATGCGCACTTGCTGCCCCTGTAACGGAGGGCGGTCCGGCCGTGTCTCCACGGCGGCTCCCGGGCGAACCAAACCGGACGTGCGCAGTCTGGCTTGCAGCCGGTGACCAGACCTCTCTTGGCGCCGTTTGACGGTTATTTTCCCGTTCATCGCTGATATCAAGTACCACTTATATCACAGCAAAACGCAAAATGCAAGCCCCAATCCGCCCGGCATGGACGGATCGGGGCTGGAAATTTTCAGGAGAGCAGACGGCCGTCCATGAGATCCTCGATCTCCATGGCCGCCACGGCGCCGTCCTTCATGAAAAAGGTGATGTGCTTGCAATAGGCCCACTGTCCCGGCTCGAACACAAGGCCATAGTCGGCGCCCCATTGGGCCTCGCCCACGGCCTTCACGGCCACCGCGGACGGGTAGGCGGCCAGCACGTCGGCCTCGGAAGCCCCCACGGCGATGCCGCCGGCGGTGGTGATGCCGGGCCCATCCACGATCATGCGAAAGACAGATTCTGCACCGCCTTCCGGAGAGACGTTATACGATACGGTGAACGCCCCGCAGTCCGCCTCCACGGAGGGGTAGGCGCCATCGGAGGCTTCATGGTGTGTCTGGGACTCCGCCGTCAGGCCGTACTCCCAGGGGAAGGAGCCCTCCTGATCTCCCAGGCAGAGCAGCTTGCCGTCCACGTCCAGGGCGAACTGGCTGTTGGCGGCCTCCTTTGTGGACGCTGTGGCCTTTTCATAGGCGGCGCGGATCTTGTCCAGCACCGCCTGCTCGGCCTCCGTTTGAGGCTGGCAGCTGTTGAGAACATTCAAAAATTCTGCCTGTTCGTCAAAGGAGCGCCAGGCGGCGGAATATCCCGGCATGGCCACCACGGCGTCGATGTTCATGGGCGGACCTTTTTCCCGGTAGGGGGCGCCGTCCAGCAGGGCCAGGGCCGCCAGAATGTCCCCGGGCCGCTCCAGAAACCGCTGGTAGAGCAGGTCGCCGGGGGCTTCGGCATAAGCGCCGTCGGCATAGATCAGATAGCATACCAGCTGCCAGTCGGTGTAGTCCCGGTAGGCGCCGGTGACCTCAAAGTCCTGGTAGTAGTCGATGGTGCATACCGTGTCCGCGTCCAGGTCCAGATCATCGCTGGGACAAAAGCTGGTAAAGCGCCAGCCCTCGTCCGCCTTTTCGTAATCCAGCGTCCGCTGGGAGTATCCGACGGTGGACACGGCGTGGGGATAGCCGTCTGCCTGGATGGGATGGTCCACGAAATCCGCCCAGAACGTAATGGTCACCGTCCAGTGGGTATCATCCACCTGCCGGGCGGAGAGGGTCCTATCCAGGAGGTACACGTTCTGGCCCCGGGCGCCGCCGGTGCAGCAGAGCTTCCCGTCGATCTCCCGATAGCTGCCGTCCGAGAGCAGGGCGTCACTGATTTCGGAGGAGAAGCAGGCGCGGACCCGGGCCTCCAGGTCGGCCATGGTCGTGATGCCGTCGTACTCCACCGGGTAATAGATATTGCCATCCAATTGAATGGCCTCGATGCCGGTGGGCAGGGTGTGCATGGAGAACCAGTCGTAAACCTCCGCTGCGGCGGCATAGGCGTCCAGCACTGCCTGTTCATCCGGGGGAGAGACCTGCTCTGGGGATGCAGCGCACCCGGCCAGCAGGCAAAGTGTCAGGAAAACGGGGACGATACGCTTCATGGCCAGCGCCTCCTTTCTGCTGCCAGCATAGCAGACTTCCCCGGGAAAAGGGTGACATTTTGGCAACAAAGAATTGCAAATAACGGGCAGAACTCCTATAATAGGGGAAAACAACGCACAAAAAGGAGGAAACGGCATGAAGCTGGCGACGGCGGAGCAGATGAAGGAACTGGACCGGCAGGCCATCGAGGAGCGGGGCATCCCCTCCATCGATCTGATGGAGCGGGCCGGCGCGGCGGTGGCGGAGGCGGCGGCAAGCCTGCCGGCGGGAAGGGGACGCCGTCGGGCGGCGGTGCTGTGCGGCACCGGCAACAACGGCGGGGACGGCATCTGTGCTGCCCGGTATCTTTTCCTGAAAGGCATAGAAGTGCGGGCCTACCTGGTGGGAGACTATGAAAAGATGACGCCGGACGCCCGGGAGCAGACCCGGCGCCTGAGCGAGTGCGGCGTGGCACTGGTGCCCTTTGACCCGGAGAACGAGGAGCAGCGCCGGTGGATTTTGCAAGCAGATGTGTGCGTGGACGCGCTGTTCGGCGTGGGCCTTTCCCGGCGGATCGATCCATCGTCCCATTGGGGCCGGGCCGTGGCACTGATGAACGACAGCCGGGGCGCCGTGGTGGCCGCCGACATCGCCAGCGGCGTGGACGCTACCACGGGCGAGTGCCTGGGAGAGCCGGTACATGCTGTAAAGACGATCACATTTACACTTCCAAAGGCAGGGCAGTTTGTGGGAAAGGGTGCCCTTTGCTCCGGTACGGTGGAGGTGCGGGACATCGGCATCCCGGCGCAGCTGGTGCGGGAGACGGTGTGCTCCATCCAGACAGTGGAGCGGGACTTTGTTCGACAGGCGCTGCCCCGGCGGCAGGCGGACGGCCACAAGGGCACCTTCGGCAAGGTGCTGGTGGTAGGCGGCGCTGTGGGCTATACCGGCGCGCCGTACCTGACGGCGCTGGCCGCCGTGCGCAGCGGCTGCGGTTTGGTATCGTTGGGTGTGCCGGAGATCATCTGGCCGGTGGAGGCAGCCAAGTGCGTCTCCGCCATGCCGTTCCCACTGCCGGACAAGGACGGGATGTTAAGCGATAAAGCTTTACAGAAAATTTTGGACAAGCTGGCGGACTGCCAGGTGCTGGCCCTGGGGCCGGGCCTTGGCCGCAGCCAGCGGACGGGACGGCTGGTGCGGGAGCTGCTGGCCCAGACGGACAAGCCCGTGGTGCTGGATGCCGACGGCATAAATGCCCTGGCTGGGCATATAGATGTGCTGAACGGACGGCGCGGCCGCGTCACCATCCTCACGCCCCACGACGGGGAGTTTGCCCGGATCTATGACGGGCCGGAGGAGCTGGGCCGGGCGGAGGAGGCCCGCGCCTTTGCCCGCGCCCACGGCTGCGTGCTGGTGCGCAAGGGCCACCGCACCCTCACGGCGCTGCCGGAGGGGAACGTGCTGGTGAACACCACCGGGAATTCCGGGCTTGCCAAGGGCGGCAGCGGAGATGTGCTCACGGGTGTCATCGCCTCGCTCCTTGCCCAGGGTGCCACGCCGGTGCAGGCGGCCGCCGGGGGCGTCTGGCTCCATGGGCGGGCCGGTGAACTGGCTGCGGAGCGGGAGACGGAGTACGGCGTCACACCGGCGGACGTGGCCCGGACCATTCCGGCGGCCATCCGGGAAATTCTGGGATAACGGAGGAGTTTATGGTGCGCCTTGCCAAGTGCGTACCAATGATGACCCTGTGCGTGCTGCTTTGCGGCTGCGCCCGGGGCGAGGAGACGGTCACGGCGGAGCAGCTGCGCCAGCCCTACATGGACATGAGCGGCTGCCGGATGGAGGCGGAGGTGATCTGCGACCAGAACGGTCAGGAGTGGACGGCGTCTGTGGGGTGTACCTACAAGGCGGACGGCGGCGCGGAGATCGAGGTGCTCTCTCCGGAGCGGATCGCCGGCGTGCGGGCCGTTCTGGACGGTGAGACGCTGACGCTGGAATATGAGGACCTCTGCCTGGATGCCGGGATGCTCTCCCGGGAGAAGATCAGCCCCATGGCGTGCATGCCCCGTATGATGGACGCCCTGCGGGGGGGCTGGCTCCTGGAGGAGAATCAGGAGGACTGGGGCGAGGTGCCCTGTCTGCGGCTTACAGTGGATCAGACCGGGACGGCGGCGGAGAAGGTCTATACCACGCTGTGGCTCCGGCTGGACGATGGCACGCCGCTGCGGGGCGAGATCGCCGTGGACGGGGAAATAATTTTGACGGCGGAGTTTACGAGTTTTTCCTTTTGTGATACAATCGACAGCCAGGAGGGGTGACCCCACTGGAGAAAGGTGACAAGGACATGGAAGACGCGGTTTTGCGGCGCACCTGGGCGGAGATCGACCTGGATGCGCTGGAACATAATTACCGCCGTGCCCGGACCCTGACGGGGAGCGGTGTGCGGTATCTGGGTGTGGTGAAGGCGGACGCCTACGGCCACGGCGCCGTGCAGATCGGGCGCAAGCTGGAGTCCCTGGGAGCGGATTACCTGGCGGTTTCCAGCCTGGACGAGGCCCGGGAGCTGCGCCACGGGGGCATCACCATGCCGGTTTTGATCCTGGGGCACACGCCCCCGGACATGGTGCCGGAGCTGATCCGCTACCACATCACCCAGGCGGTGTCCGCCCTGGCCAAGGCGGAGGAGTACAGCGCGGCGGCTGTCGCCTGCGGCGGTACGCTGCGGGTCCATATCAAGGTGGACACCGGCATGTCCCGGCTTGGTTTTTTGGTGCGCGGCGGCCATTTTGAAGGCGGTATTGCGTCTATTGCGGCGGCCTGCGCCCTGCCGGGTCTGGACGCAGAGGGCATCTTCACCCACTTTGCCGTAGCCGACGAGGACGGTGAGGAGGATGAGGCCTATACCCGGGAACAGTTCGGATTGTTCACCGCCGTCATCGATGCGCTGGCACAGCGGGGGCGGACATTTGCCATTCGCCACTGCGCCAACAGCGGCGCCCTGGCCCGCTACCCGGAGATGTATCTGGATATGGTGCGGCCCGGCATCGCCCTCTACGGGGCGGGCGCGGACGCACAGCGGCTGGACCTGCGGCCGGTCATGTCCCTCAAGACGTGTATTTCCACCATCAAGGTCTTTGACCCGGATACCACCGTCAGCTATGGCCGCACGTTCCGCACCACGGAGCGCACCCGCATGGGTGTGCTGCCCATCGGCTATGCCGACGGATTTTTCCGGGGGCTTTCCAACCGGGCGTCCGTGCTGACAGACCAGGGAAGTGCCCCCATCCGGGGCCGGATCTGCATG
This sequence comes from Clostridiales bacterium, assembly GCA_019418625.1. GTDB lineage: Bacteria > Bacillota > Clostridia > Oscillospirales > Oscillospiraceae > Oscillibacter. The sequence goes on from DYBL01000088.1 coordinate 13,982, forward strand.
GATATGTGCATGGCGGATCTGACGGAGCTTCCCGATGTGCATGTGGGAGACGCGGTGGAGATCTTCGGCCAGCGCCAGCGGGTGGATGACCTTGCGTCCATACTTGGGACCATCCCCTATGAGCTGACCTGTGCGGTGAGCAAGCGGGTGCCGCGGCTTTACCTGGAGGGCGGCACTGTGGTGGAGCGGAGCCTGCGGCTTTTGTGAGCGGGACAGACACTTCGCCCTCCGCCGGGACATAGACTGTCACGGGGCGGAGAGCGCGGAATTTTTTGCGGCGCCGTCCGGGTATAAATTCCGCATCCGTGTGGGAGAATGAAAGTGGCCTCACCGAAGGCGATTCGGTGGCGGGTACTTCTTTCGGCGGAGTGTGAACTTTGTGGATACAAGTATCAAACGCGGCGATATCTACTATGCCGATCTTTCCCCGGTGGTGGGCAGCGAGCAGGGCGGCGTGCGCCCTGTGCTGATCATCCAGAACGATACCGGGAACCGTTACAGCCCTACTGTGATCGCGGCTGCCATCACTTCCCAGACCGGGAAGGCGCGGCTGCCTACCCATATTGACCTTCCCGTGGCGCAAAGCAGCGGACTGAGCCGGGACTCCATCGTCCTTTTGGAGCAGGTGCGCACGCTGGACAAAAAGCGCCTGCGGGAGCGGATGGGCCATGTGGAAGAGGGCGTGATGGAAAAGGTGGATCTGGCCATTGCGGTGAGCTTTGGCCTGCCTCACGACCAGATGGTATGAAGCGGGGCCCCTGAAAAGGGAGCTGTCCCTTTTCAGGGGGACCCGGTACAAAAGAATTTGGAGGGTACATACATGCAAGGAAAGAAAAACCGGTGGTTGCTGCGGGCAGTACTGCTGATGCTGGTTTGCAGCCTGACCACCATGACGGTGTCCCTGGCGGCGGAGGCGGGCACCTCCGGCGACCCGCTGGTGACGCTCAGCTATCTCAACGGCACATTTCTGGACAGCCTTCTTGCCAAGGTGGACCAGAAGATTGACCAGCGCAACAGCCAGCTGGGCCTGAGCGGCTCCGGCGTTTCCAGCTCTGCCACGTTCTCGGTGGTGACGCTCTCCTCCGGGCAGACTCTTACCGGCGACATCGGCTGTGAGGTGATGCTGCGGGTGGGCTCGGCCACCTGCGTCTCTCCCTCCAATCCGGGACTTATCGATGAGTCTGCCGCTACCACCCTCAATAACGGCGGCGCCCTGGTGACCAATCACCTCTACATGATGACCATCGAGGGCCGCGGCGTCAAAGCCGGCTCCGGCACCGTGAAGCTGCTGGTGCGGGGCGGATACACCATCGCCTGAGCAACATAGTGCAAACAGCCTGTGCATATAGATGGCACAGGCTGTTTTTTTGCGGAAAGGGAGGCGGCGGTATGGAGCGGTATCCGTTGATGTACGAAGGCACGGCGGTGGGGGAGCTGACGGCGGAGACGACCGGACTGTATGTGCGCTTTTGCGCCCAGGGACGGCTGCCGGACGACGGGCTCTGGTGTGCCTGGGCGCAAAAGCGCACATAC
>DYBL01000089.1 GCA_019418625.1 Clostridiales bacterium
ATATGACAGCGCCCGGGCCGTGGAGCGGGCAGGGCTGGAGGCCCAGATCCTGGTGCTCAACAACCAATCCCCCGCGGACGTGGCCGACTCCGCCGCCCGCTTTGCCGCGGCGGCCAAGCGCAGCCAGATCATCTTCCTGCCCGGCGGCTTCTCCGGCGGCGACGAGCCCGACGGCTCCGGCAAGTTCATCACCGCCTTCTTCCGCAATCCGGAGGTGTCCGACGCCACCCACGACCTGCTCAAGAACCGGGATGGATTGATGCTGGGCATCTGCAACGGCTTCCAGGCGCTCATCAAGCTGGGCCTGGTGCCCTTCGGCGAGATCCGGGACATGGATGACAAGTGCCCCACCCTCAGCTACAACGTGATCGGACGCCACCAGTCCAGGATCGTCCGCACCCGCATCGCCTCCAACCGCTCCCCCTGGCTGAGCCGGATGCAGGTGGGCGACATCGTCAGCGTGCCCATCTCCCACGGCGAGGGCCGGTTCCTGTGTCCGCCGGAGCTCCTTGCCCGGCTGGCGGAAAACGGGCAGATCGCCACCCAGTACGTGGACCTTTCCGGCACGCCCACCATGGACGTCGCCTTCAACCCCAACGGCTCTGTGTGGGCCGTGGAGGGCATCACCTCTCCCGACGGGCGTGTTCTCGGCAAGATGGGCCACGCCGAGCGGGTGGGCCCCGGCCTCTATCAGAACGTGCCCGGTGACTATGAGCTGCACCTGTTCGACTCTGCCCGGGATTACTTCAACATTTAAGTTGCTTTTCCACAAAAATGTGGTAACATAGTACCAATATTTCGAAACGAGGTGGCCTCATGGCATATTATTTCAGTGAACCGTCCCATACTTTCAGTGAATACCTGCTGGTGCCCGGCTACTCTTCCTCCGAGTGCATCCCCGCCAACGTCTCCCTCAAGACGCCGGTGGTCAAGTTCAAGAAGGGCGAGGAGTGCCCCCTGACCATGAACGTGCCCATGGTTTCTGCCGTCATGCAGGCCGTGTCCGGTGAAAAAATGGGCATTGGTCTGGCCCGTGAGGGCGGCATCGCCTTCATCTATGTCTCCCAGCCCATTGCCGAGCAGGCCGAAATGGTCCGCAAGGTGAAAAACTACAAGGCCGGCTTCGTCACCAGTGACTCCAACCTGCGTGTGGGCGACACGCTGGCCGATGTGCTGGCTCTCAAGGAGCGCACCGGCCACTCCACCATGGCCGTCACCGACGACGGCACCGGCACCGGCAAGCTGCTGGGCCTGGTCACCAGCCGGGACTACCGTGTCAGCCGCATGGATCCCTCCACCCCCGTCAGCGAGTTCATGACCCCGGTGGAAAAGCTCATCTTCGCCCCCGAGGGCACCAGCCTGAAGGTGGCCAACGACATCATCTGGGACCACAAGCTCAACGCCCTGCCCATCGTCTCCGACGACGGCCATCTGGTGAGCTTCGTGTTCCGCAAGGACTATGACTCCCACAAGGGCAACCCCCTGGAGCTGCTGGACTCCCAGAAGCGCTACGTGGTGGGCGCCGGTATCAACACCCGTGACTACGCCGAGCGAGTACCCGCTCTGGTGGAGGCCGGCGTGGATGTGCTGGTCATCGACTCCTCCGAGGGCTACTCCGAGTGGCAGCTGCGCACCCTCAAGTGGATCCGCGAGCACTACGGTGACACTGTGAAGGTGGGCGCCGGCAACGTGGTGGACGGCGAGGGCTTCCGCTTCCTGGCGGACGCGGGCGCCGACTTCGTCAAGATCGGCATCGGCGGCGGCTCCATCTGCATCACCCGCGAGACCAAGGGCATCGGCCGCGGCCAGGCCACCGCCGTCATCGACGTGGCTGCCGAGCGGGACAAGTACTTTGAAGAGACCGGCGTGTACGTGCCCATCTGTGCCGACGGCGGCATCGTCCAGGACTACCACATCACCCTGGCTCTGGCCATGGGCGCCGACTTCTGCATGCTGGGCCGGTACTTCTCCCGGTTCGACGAGTCCCCCACCAGCAAGGTACTCATCGGCGGCAGCTACATGAAGGAGTACTGGGGCGAGGGCAGCGCCCGTGCCCGCAACTGGCAGCGCTACGATCTGGGCGGCGCCGCCAAGCTCTCCTTTGAAGAGGGCGTGGACTCCTACGTGCCCTACGCCGGTGCTCTGAGCGACGGCATGGCCACCACCCTGGCCAAGGTCCGCTCCACCATGTGCAACTGCGGCGCGCTGACCATCCCCGAGCTGCGCCAAAAGGCCAAGCTGACGCTGGTGTCCGCCGTGTCCATTGTGGAAGGCGGCGCACACGACGTGCTGCTGAAAGACACCACCAATTCCGGCAACCGGAACTAAAGTTCTGACACCCAAAGAGCGGCGGCCTTGTGGGCCGCCGCTTTCGTCGTTTTCCCGGTGATTTAATCGTTTTTCTTTTAACTTTATGGAAAAGGCTTGTATTTATTTTGCAATGTCTTATAATGGGTAATATCCTCAGTTGACAAACAGGAGTTATCAAGTCATGGATCACAAACCTCGTATTTTAGTGGTGGGCAGCTTTGTGATGGACGTCATTGCGACCACAGAGCGGGTGCCCGCCTCCGCCCAAACGGTATACGGAAAATCCTTTCACATGGCACCCGGCGGCAAAGGCGCCAACCAGGCCCTCCAGTGCGCCCGACTGGGCGCGCAGGTCACCATGATGGGCTGCGTGGGTGACGACCTGTTCGGCCAGGCGCTGCTGGAAACGCCCCGCCAGGCGGGTGTGGACGTGAGCCGCGTGCTGGTGCACCACGGCGTCACCTCCGGCGTGGGACATGTGACGCTGGAAGTAACGGAGCACACCGCCCAGAACCGCATCATCGTCATCCCGGGCGCCAACCGCACCTTGACGGTAGAGGACGTCAGCTGGATCCGCCAGGAGATCTCCTCTTACGACATGGTGCTTTTGCAGCTGGAAGTCCCCATCGAGGTCAACCGGGCCGTGGCCCGCTGGGCCAAGGAGGCCGGCGTGCCTGTCATGCTCAACCCCGCTCCCGCCACCGACCTGGATGAAGAGCTGCTGAGCCTGGTGACCTACCTCATCCCCAATGAGCAGGAGGCCTCTGTGGAGACCGCTCTGCCCCTGCGCAGCGAAAACGGCGTGCTGGTGGAAGAGGATCTGCACGCCATTGCCCGGGCCCTTTGGGAAAAGGGCGTGGAAAACGTCATCATCACCCTGGGCGGGCAGGGCTCCGCCGTGGTGGGTGAAAACAGCATCGACTACATCCCCTGTGTCCGCATGCCCCATGTGGCAGATCCCACCGCCGCCGGTGACTCCTTCGTAGGTGCTCTGGCCGTGGGCCTCACGGTGGGCCTCAGCCGCCAGGCAGCATTGACCTTTGCCAGTCACACCGCCGCCATCACCGTCTCCCGCATGGGCGCCATGCCCTCTCTGCCCACGCTGGAAGAAGTCAAAGCGCTGCTCAAAGAGCGGGGCTGCGACACCGTCCCCCTGGCAAGCCTGGACATACTGCAATAATCAAACAAGGCCGCCGCGGAACGCGCGGCGGCCTTGTTTATGGGTCTTATTCCTGGGGCGTCAGTTCGCCGGTCTCCGTATCGATCACATAGCCCCGGATGGTCACGTCCGCGGGCATGAGCGGATGGTTGCGCAGAAGGTCCACCGTCTCGGCCACGGAGCACTCCACCGTGTCAAAGCCACGGAGCCAGGCCTCAAAGTCGATGCCGCAATAGCGCATCATGTCGATGTGGTCCTGGGACACCCCCCGCTGGATCAAATGCTGGATCATGGTCTCGGCATTGATGTGCGCCACGCCGCAGTCCGTATGGCCGATGACCATCACTTCCTCCACGCCCAGCTCCACGATGCCCACCAGCAAACTCCGTACGGCGCTGTCAAAGGGGCCGGTGATCATGCCGCCGGCGTTTTTGATGAGTTTTACGTCACCGTTCTTGATGCCCAGGGCCGCCGGCAGCAGCTCCACCAGCCGGGTATCCATGCAGGTGAGGATGGCGATCTTCTTATCAGGGTATTTGCTGGTGGCAAAGCGCTTATAGGCCCCGCTTTTCACAAATTCCCGGTTGTAGGCAAGCATTTCGTCGATCATAGACAGGTTTCCTTTCTTTTGGCGATTTTTGTCGTTTTTTCCATTATGCGGGATTATGGATGAAATTTCAACCAGGATGTGATAGGATTTTCAGCATGACAGACAGAGCCGCCGCTTTGCCGTGCTTCCAGGTGAACAAGCGCGGTCCAAGCGGCCCTCTGCGCTCCATTTCCCATCCAAAGGAGGAACCTATGCAGCCAACCGTCAGTATCATCGTGCCGGTCTATAACGCGGAAAAGACGCTGGAGCGGTGCGTGGACAGCATTTTGAATCAGACCTATCAGGATTTCGAGCTCTTTTTGGTGGATGACGGCAGCTCGGACGGCTCCGGCGTGCTCTGCGACGCCTACGCCCGTCAGGACAGCCGGGTGCGGGCGTTCCACCAGGAAAACGCCGGCGTCTCCGCCGCGCGGAACCTGGCCCTGGACCGTGCTGCGGGCGAATACCTGCAATTTCTCGACAGCGACGACTGGATCACTCCCGACGCCACCTCCTCTCTGGTCCGCGCCGCCCGGGAGCACCAGTGTGACCTGGTGATCGCCGACTTTTACCGGGTGTGCGGAGAGCGGGTGTCCCACAAGGGGGACATCGACGATCCCGTGGTGCTCACCCAGGAGGAATATGCCGCCCACATGATGGAAAACCCCGCCGATTTCTATTACGGGGTGCTCTGGAACAAGCTCTATCGCCGGGATATCGTGGAAGCCCACCATCTGCGGATGGATCCGGAGATCAGCTGGTGCGAGGACTTCATGTTCAACCTGGAATACATCCGCTATGCCCGGCGGTTCTACGCCCTCCAGGTGCCCATCTACTACTATGTGAAAACCAAGGGCTCCCTGGCCTCCCAGAGCCTGAGCATCGGCAAGACCGTGCGCATGAAGCTGATGGTCTTTGAGTACTACCATCAGTTTTTCAAGACGGTGCTGGACGAGGAGGAGTATGAGAAAAGCCGCCTGAAGGTCTACCGCTTTTTGGTGGACGCGGCAGGAGACGGCGGCGTGCCTCCCACCATCCTCCCCGGTGCCACCCGGCTGGGCACAGAGCGCATCCAGGTCAGTCCGGAGCTGCTGGAGGGCCGCAGCCTCCCCCATGATGCCTTCCGTCAGCGCAAGCTGCTGGACCGCTTGCTGGAGACCGCAGCCCTCAAGCACGACCTGTCCCTCTCCGAGGCGCGGCTGCTCTTATACCTGCGGCAGATTGACTTTGCCGCAGACCGCCGGACTCTGGCGGACTTTGCCGGCGTCTCCCGCAGTACCTTCGCTGTGCTGAGCCAGCGGCTGGCCTCCAAGGACCTTTTAAAGCTGGAGGAGGTGCGCACCACGGAGCGGGACGAGGGCAAGCGGGTACGGGTGACGTTCCCTCCCCAGGCTGCCGCGGTGCTCTCCGACTTGGACGCCGTCCTGGCGGATTACCGGCAAACCGCTTTTTCCGGGTTCACACCGGAGGAGCACCAGCAATATCAGCTCCTTTGGCGCCGGCTCCAGGACAATCTCCAGAAGGCACTTTGACCCATGCTTTTTTCCGCGCTCCCGGCTCAATCCGCCGGGGGCGCTTGTCTTTCCCGGGAAATATGGTATGATATGGATATATTATTTGATTAGGAGGTTCTCTCATGGCCGATCGTCAGGTTCTGATGCAGCAATTGCAGTATCACAACAGCTTTTACCTCTATGAAGAATCCTGTATTTTAAACTCCATCCATCGTCTGAAGGACAACTTCCCCGGCGCTCAGTTCCTCTACTCCATGAAATGCAACCCCGCCGGCCGGGTGCTGGACACGGTGTTCTCCCAGGGCATCGGTGCCGACGCCGCCAGCCTGGGCGAGGTGGACGCCGCCTGGAAGCGGGGCGTGGCGCCCGATCTCATTTACTTCTCCGCTCCCGCCCGCACCGAGGCGGATCTGCGCGCTGCCTGGGGCCGCTGCGTCATCATCGCTGACAGCCTCCACGAGCTGGAGATGATCCGCCGCATCGCCGCGGAAAAGGGCGAGACGCCCGCCATCGGCGTGCGCATCAACCCGGACTTCACCTTCGCCGCCGACGAGGGCGTGGCCGGCAAGTTCGGCATCGACGAGGCTGCCCTCTGGAACGCCGACCTGAGCGGCCTGGATATCGTGGGCATCCACGTTCACGCCAAGAGCCAGGAGCTCTCCGCCGACGTGCTGGCCCACTACTACGAGAACATGTTCGCCCTCATCGAGCGGGTGCAGCAGCGCCTGGGCATCACGCTGCGCTTTGCCAACTTCGGCTCCGGCCTGGGCATCCCCTTTGCCCCCGGCGAAGAGCCGCTGGATGTGGAGGGTCTTGGAAAGCGGTTCCAGGAAATGCACCAGGCCTGCGCCCAGAAGTGGCCCCAGCTGAAGATCCTCATTGAAAGCGGCCGCTACATCGTGGGCAAGAGCGGCACCTATGTCACCCGGGTGCTGGACAAGAAGGTCTCCCACGGCAAGACATTCGTGCTGCTCTACGGCACCCTCAACGGCTTTGCCCGTCCCGCCGTGGGGGAGATGGTCCGCTCCCTTTCCGACCACCCCTTCCCCTATGAGCCCATCTTCACCCACGTCCAGGCCTCCGCGATCCTTCCCCTGACGGATCACACGGACACGGAGACCGTCACCCTGGCAGGCAACCTGTGCACCTCCGCGGACATCATCGCCCGGGACGTGACGCTGCCCCGCATGGAGATCGGCGACGGTCTGGCCCTGGACAACGCCGGCTGCTACGCCGCCGTTATGACCCCCATGCAGTTTGCCTTCCTGACCCCGCCCGCTCAGCTGTTTTTGACCGCCGACGGCCGCGTCATGGAAGCCTGATCCCGATTGAAACTTTGTGTGCGCCGGGCGGGAAGCGCGGCGAATGGAGGAAGAAACATTGGATATGCTGGAATTTTTGCGGCAGGAGGGCGTCAGCGAGCGGATCATTGAGGAGATCCGCCGCTTCCGCGCCCAGTGGCCCGCGGAGGACTCCTTGCAGCAGCGCGTGCCTGTCCCCCGTTATCTTTATTATGGAAAGGATGTGTGGGAGGAGGCGGCCACCGCTCTTTTGTGCGGGGAAAACCTGCTGCTGGTAGGCCCCAAGGCCACAGGCAAAAACGTGCTGGCAGAAAACCTGGCCGCCGCTTTCGGCCGTCCCAGCTGGGATGTGTCCTTCTACATCAATACCGACGCCGCCACCCTTTTGGGTACTGATACCTTTGCCAACGGCGCTGTGTCGCTGCGCAAAGGCCCCATTTACCGCTGCGCGGAGGAGGGCGGCTTCGGGATCCTGGACGAGATCAACATGGCCAAAAACGAGTCTCTGGCCGTGCTGCACGCCACGCTGGACTTCCGCCGTTCCATCGACATGCCCGGCTATGAGCGCATCCAGCTCCACGATGCCACCCGCTTCATCGCCACCATGAACTACGGCTACGCCGGCACACGGGAGCTCAACGAAGCCCTCTGCTCCCGCTTTGTAGTGCTGGATATGCCCGCCATCACGGAAGAGGGCCTTATCAAGCTGCTGCGGCGGGAATTTCCCCGTCTGAAGCAGGAGTACGCGGTGCAGCTGGCCGGCCTGTTTCAGGACATCCAGAAAAAGTGCGACGGCGGCGAGCTTTCCACCAAGCCGCTGGACCTGCGGGGTCTGGTGGCCTCTGTGCGGCTCATGCAGACGGGCCTGGAAGGCAACCGGGCACTGGAGCTGGGCCTTGTGAACAAGTCCTTTGACGACTTTGAAAAGCAGCTGGTGACGGATGTGATCCGTACCCGCCTGCCTGAAACCCTGACGACCGAGGATGTGTTTGCCTGATGGAGATTCAGGAAAGCGAGAAGCGCCGGGCGCGCAACCTCATCTGGAACGCCGCCGGAGAATATGGGTACGAACCGGATTTCAAGGCCTACGATGCCGCAGGGCAGGCAGATCTCTACTGGAACAGCATCATCGGCGCCGCCCGGAAAGCCTACGGCGCCGATACGCTGGAAGCTCTGTTCCGGGCCATCCGGGGCAGTGCCCGGGAGTCTCTTTATGAGCAGCTTCTCTGGCTGGGTCTGGAAAACGCCGTGTACCAGCGGGAAGCCGCAGGACGCCCGGCTCTGCCGTCCCTGCGCCGGATCTATGCCCGGCAGGTGCTGGCCAACAACCGGGGCGCCGCGACGCAGCTGGATGTGTTGGAGGACGCCCACTTCCGCCGGGCCCTGGGCCTGCCGGAGGAGCTGACTCCCTGGGACCGAAAGCTTCTGGACGCCCTGGAGTTCCCTGCCGACTGGGATGGGCAGACTCTGATGAAAAACGCCCTGGAGTTGCTGCACACCTGGTTTGGGTTTGTGCCCGGGCAGGAACCGGCGGCCAAAAAGCCCCGGCGCCGCTTTTTGCTGTTCGGCCGCCGGGGCGACCTTGCCGCCCTGCCGGCGGTACGGAGCTTCGGCCGGGGATTTGGTGAGCACCTCTCCCAGGGCGGCGGCGAGAACGCCCAGCCCACAGCACGCCGTCTGACGGACAAAAACGCCGCCCAAACGGAAGAGGCTCTGCGCAAGTACATCACCGCCTGCTTCGGCGCCTCGCTGTACAGCCCGGAGGATACCGCCCAGCGGGAGCGGGAGCTGTGTGCCGACAGCCACAAAGGCTGCCACCTCTACTACGCGGCTGCCAGTACGGAGTTCGATCCCCGGCTGCGGGGCTACACGGCCGCCCAGCGACGTGCCGCCCTCAAGCAGATGGACGCCAACCGCGCCGCCTACGCATCCGACAGCCTCCGCCACCGCAACAGTATCCTTCGGCTCACCGCCCGCATCCGCAATGCGATGATGGCCTACTTGCAGCCTGAGGTAGTACGCACATCCTACGGTGCTCTGGACGGGAGCCGGGTCTGGCGGGGCGTCTATCTGGACGACGACAAGGTGTTCACCCACATCCAGCAATCCGATCCGGGGCAGCTGTGCGTGGATATTTTGCTGGACGCTTCCACCTCCCAGCTGCGGCGCCAGGAGATCGTGGCCGCCCAGGGGTACATGATCGCCGAAAGCCTCAACCGCTGCGGCATCCCCGTGCGGGTGTCCTCTTATTGCTCCTTAAGCGGCTACACCATCCTCACCCGCTATCGGAATTACAATGAAGTAGACAAAAACGACAATATATTCAACTATTTCACCACCGGGTGCAACCGGGACGGGTTGGCCATCCGGGCGATCTGCCGGGAAATGGAGGAAGCTCCCTGCGAGCACAGGATGCTGATCCTCCTCTCCGACGCCAAACCCAACGACGTGATCCAGATGGAGCAGTCGGGTCGGTACGTGGATTATGCCGGAGACAACAGTGTGCAGAACACCGCTGCGGAAGTCCGTACTCTGACCCGGCAGGACATTTCCGTCATCTGCGTATTTACCGGCGAGGATGACGACATCCCCGCCGCCCACACCATCTATGGACGGAACTTTGCCCGCATCCGTTCGCTGGACCAGTTTGCCGATACCGTGGGTACCCTGATCCAGAACCAGATCCGCAGCTTGTAAAAATAGGAAATTTTTGATCTTGCACCCTCCGTTTTTGTGGACTATGATCGAACAAAGGAGGCGAGACCATGAACCGTTTTGAGATTCTCGTGGGAGACATCACCCAGTCCGACGCCGAAGCCATCGTCAACGCCGCCAACACCACGCTGCTGGGCGGGTCCGGCGTAGACGGCGCCATCCACCGTGCCGCCGGGCCAGAGCTGCTGGAGGCCTGCCGTGCGCTCCATGGCTGCGAGACCGGCAAAGCCAAGCTGACACCGGGGTTCCGCCTTGCGGCGCACTATGTGATCCACACCCCCGGTCCCATCTGGCAGGGCGGCGGCATGGGCGAGCCTGCGCTGCTGGCCTCCTGCTATAAAAGCGCCCTGGAGGTGGCTGCTGTTCATGGCATCCGCACGGTGGACTTCCCCTCCATCTCTACGGGAGTCTATGGCTATCCCCTGCCTCAGGCGTCTACCGTAGCCCTGAAAGCCATCATGGACTTTCTCCGCAGCCATGATCTGCCCCAGCGGGTGCGCATGGTCTGCCATACTGAGCGGGCCGCCGCCATCTACCGCCAGACCTGGAACCTCTGGTACGCGGAGGACAAGGACATGCGGCTGTGAGGAAAAAGCGGCAATAAATGAATCACAGCACAAGGCCGCGCCCGTTGGGCGCGGCCTTGTTTTATTCTGCGGCGTCGCGTGTATCTGGTAAGATAAACAAGGCCCCCGGTGCATGGCACCGGGGGCTTTGTGTTTGCATTTGGGAAAGAACTGTGCTCAGTTGCCGGAAGCGACTTTCAGCTCCGTGACGGAGAGGATGCCAGTGCTATTGTTGGTGATGGTCACCATCTCACCGTCCATCTCCACCTTGTAGAACATATCCGTGCTGTACACAGTGTGCTCTTTGCTGTTAACTGTGCAGGTAACGGAGTCACCATAGAGCTTCTTCAAGCCGACCTGGACGTTCTTGCCGGTTACATTACCGACCTTGAACATCAGTTTCTCACCGGACGCCAGATACAGCTCGTTCTTGGGGCCGTTGTCCAGCAGATCCTGAGCCTGTTCAATTGCTGCAGCATCATACTCCACATCGCTCAGACCGCTCAGGATCAGCGCGGTGTAAATCTGACCCCTTGCTGCCTCTTTAATCTGCATCTTGTAGGAATCCACAGCAGAAGTTTCACTGGTTGCCTTCAGCTGCACCTTCAGCACGGCATCCCGCAGTTCCTGAATGGTGGGAGTGGCCTCGCTGTCCTTGGCATACACATCATCCGCACTGTCATCCATCGTACCGTGGACCCGGAAGCCATCCAGATACACCGGATCGACGCTTGTGTCCTTAGCCGAACGCTTTACATGGGTGATGGTGACGGTATAGTTCGCATAGGGCAGGCTATCCAGGCTGACGATGGGGATGCTGTTGGCCGTAACCTCCTGATGCGCCGCATTGGTCACAGCCGCTCCGCCACCGGCCTTCATAACGGTATCCACCACCAAGGTCTTCTTCACTGTTCCGGCATCACTCTCCACCTGGACCATGACCACGCCGGTATTGGGCGCGCACTTAGCGTAGATATCCACGCCGGTGCCGGTAAAGGTGAAGGTGGCGGTGTCATCGACGTTCTTGCTCTCCGCAACGGACTCAGAAGCATTGTTGTAAGCGGGATCGTAGCCGTAGGGGTTCTTGGCCTCACCAGCCACCTCCGCCGCCTGGGTCATGCCATTGCCGGTGTAGTTGGTCGCACCAGTCCAGCTATTGTCATAATCAGCAAAGCCCTGCTCATAGTACACGGTGGTGGCGGGATAGAGATAGATGATGTGGGTAATCTCAGTAGGATTTTCTTCTTTATCTGTACCCTTTAACGTCAATCTGATCGTATCCATGCCAGTCAGGACCTCAGTGGGTGTGTAGGTCACGACGCCTCCCAACGTTACCGCGGTATCACCATAGGTCGCCTTACTCACCGTGGCACTGGTCCAGTCGCCGCTGACGCCGATATCTTCGGGTTTGATCGTCAGAGGCAGGCCAAAGTCCACTACAAAGCTATGGGTATTGTTAAAGGTATAGTAGAGGTAGACATCCTTGCCGTCATCGCTGCGCACGGCATTCACACACTTATACTCACTGTAGCGGTACTCTGCGCCGATTTCCGTCAGCTCGGAGAGATTCGCAGTTACAGTCTGTGAAATACCTTTGATATTCTCAACCTTGTTGTTGATCAGCGTACCATCCTGGAGGGCAAATCCCTCATCAAACACAGTTCCCTTTACAACGTTGATATTATAAGAGTAGAACTCTTCATTACCAGCCGTCTGGTCCATATAGTGTACGGTCAGAGAATCCTCGGTAACGGGTGCCTTCACATAGACCTTGATAAGGATGGCCTCATAATTTTCATCCCACATCAGGTTCTGATAGATGCCGCTTCGGTTGGGGTTGTTGGCGTCGTTGTGGATCACATAGGAGTCCACAGGATCGCCCCCGTAGACCGTCACGGCATTTTTGTCCCAGGTAAAGGAGTTGACTGTATAGGAACCCCAGGTATCGCCAGAACCTCTCATGGAACCGGTCTCCGCCTCGACCTTCCAGATCTGATATCCTTCCAGACCGCTCAGATTCAGCGTGCCGATACCGCGGCCGGTAGCCCAATAACCGTAGGCAATGGTACGGCTCTTCAAATCGGCAGCAGTGGTGCTCTTGGGGTTGGTGGTGCCGTCCTCATAGATGACCTGGACGGAGACCGTGCAGACTGCGCCGGGTTCCAGATAGTCACCAGAGGTAGAGCCGTCGCCCTTCTTGCCCCAGTCGGCGGCGGTAACGTTCAACTCATCCGCCACGGGCAGGATCTCCAGGTAATAGGCCACCAGCTGGTGCTTGGACTCTACGTTGACCCAATCGCCATCCTCGGTATAGACAGACCACTGGCCGTCCCAATAGCGGATCTTGGTAAAGCCCGTACCGTTGTAGGTCTCGTCATCGCCGGCCTTTTCCGTCTGCCCTTCCGTGCCGCTGGTACTGTTGTTCCGCTTTGTCATATCCAACAAGCGGCAGCGCCAATACTGGAGCATACGGTTCTCTTTGATGGTATTCGTTGGAGCAAGATCTGTGACGTCTACGCCCTCAGCGCTGTATACGTCAATAGCAGCCACAGACCTGTGGTTTTCACCGCCACTCGTAGGCCGTCCATTGGTGATCCAGTACTGCAGTTCCAGCGGATCGACGTTGGCAAGATCCTCAGGCTGTACCGTAACCTCATACTGATAGATGCCACCAACGGTAACCGTGGTCGTACCCTCGGTCAGACCTTCGAAAGTAATGGTGGCTGTATAGGTATCCTCACCGTCAGGAAGGTCAGTCGATACCACCGGGTAGAGGGTCAGGCTAGTCGCATTGTTTTTCTGCTGTGTAACACTCCAGCTACCTTTTTCATAGCGCAGGTAATAATAAGTAGTACTACCAAACCATCCATTTACCGTATAGTAAAAATGCTGTCCATCATAGCTCCACTCAGCATTGTCATTAGTCAAAGCCAGCGAATACCAGCCCCAACTCTCAGTAAGTCCCAGGGAAATATTTCCGTCGCTGTTGGTAATCGTATACTTGCCACCATAGTTACTTACCGTCCAAACACAGTCAGGATTGCTAATCACTGTACCAGCACTCGTGCTGCTCAGCATACTATTCCCAACGCCGCTCGAACCTCTATTAATCGCGTTATTGCCGCTGGCGATGACATAGCAGCCGTCCGTAAGCGTGTTGCCGCTGACCGGCTCGCCCAGCGTATCCAAGGTACCGCCATCCTCGCCCTTCACAAGCGTGTTCTTTACGGTCACGTTCACCACACCGGGATCCGCAACATCTACGCCCTTCAGCTCACTGGCCAGGCCAGAGATGGTGTCCGTGGTAGTACCGCCCACATAAAGCGTAACGGGACCCTGATCGATGATCTCCCGGGGCGTCAGCTGCATGATGCCGCCAACGCTGAAGTGAGGCATCACAAAGGTGTAAGTACCGTCGCGATAGGTACCCGGAATCTTCTTGATGGAGCCGTCCGTTTCCTGGACAAAGCCGCTCAGCTGATCCACATTCCAGCCATCGGGCACCAACAATGTTACCTGAGCCTTACCCTGGTACGGCCCCTCTCCCACATAGGGCTGAATGTCATAAGCCATATAAAGCTCTGCCGCTTCACCGTTCAGTTCCAGGGTCATAGGCATGTCAAATGGCGTCACTGTGACGCTGGTAAGACCGGGGGCCGTGACAGAAATGCTGTAATCCGGCTCGTTTGTCTCCGGGTTTACAGGATATACTGTATTGCCTTCATAGGTATCCTGAGGCAGCCTGGCGCCAAAGGCCGCCAGCGCGTCGGCGGATTTCTCGATAACAGTAGCCGCATCCTCTGCATCGGGATCATCGCACCAGATGCAGAACATGGCGCCCGATGCATCAGAGAGCACACTGTTGCCGGGGAAGTTCGTATAATCAAACTCCGACGCCTTTTCCGCCGTGCACTGATTCTTGCCCAGCACCCAGTAATAGTCGCCGTGGGTGTTGATCATCTCATGGCCTTGGCCATTGATAGTATACGCAGAGGCTACATTGTAGCCGCCCCAGCCAGAAGACCAGTAGCACACCTGGATAGCGCTGTTCACCGCATAGCTGGTATCATTGTGATAGTAAATGCCGTCGTTGAAGGCACGGGGAGTCATGCCCCGGTTAATGACCACCTGGGCCGCTGCATTGAGGTAATTTACAAAGTCCTCATAGCCTCCGTTGTTGTACAGCTTTTCAAATCCCATCGTGCCGGCTTCATTGGCGTACTCATCGGCACCGATGTTGAAAAACTTACAGCCCTCCCGGTCAAAATAGGAAGCGTACTCTTCCACAATGGCCAGCGCAAAGGCCACAGCCTCGGGATCTGTCAGATCAATAGAGCTCTCGGAATAGGCCAGTTCGGGGAACGCATCCAAAATGGCCCCCATGTGGCCGGGGGTATTGATGCAGGGAACGATCTCCACGCCCTTTTCCTTGGCGTAGTCGATCAGGTTGCTCATCTCGTCCTGAGTCAGGTATCCGTCCGCACTCAGGGCATTGGTAAGATCGTACTTACTGCCAGTGGATGTAGTGATGGTCATATCACCCAGCGCGAAACGGAAGCCCTCGTTGTCAGACAGATACAGCTCCAGCTGATTGTAGCCGGCGGCAGCCGCATTGTCGATGAGGGTCTTGATCTCATCGGAAGTAAAATACTTGCGGCCGGCATCCAGGTGCACCACCTTGTAGAAGCCGTCGTCGCTGGTGTCCCGGGGATCTCTCTTATCCCCGACATTCAGCACAGAAGCCAGTTCCTCCGCCCGGGCCTGCTCCGCGGCCAGACGCTCCTCCTCCAGGCGGGCAGCCTCTTCCGCGGCAGCCTGCGCAGCGGCTTCTTCCTCTGCCTTCTTTGCGGCCTCTTCCGCCGCGATCTCTTCCGGCGTCTTCTCGCCCGGAATGGGCTTGAGGATATTATCGATCACATCCTTGATTTCATCCAGGATGGAGCTGTCCTCGCCGGTGGTGTCACCGGTCCCGGTGCCGGTGGTGTCGCCGCCCTCAGTGCTGCCGCCCTCGGCGCCGGTGGTGTCGCCGGTCCCGGTGCTGCCGCCCTCGGCGCCGGTGGTGTCGCCGGTCCCGGCGCTGCCGCCCTCGGCGCCGGTGGTGTCGCCGGTCCCGGTGCTGCCGCCCTCGGTGCCGGTCACACCCTCAGTGGTCTCCGTGCCTGTTGAGGCCGTCGGCTCCTGGGCCAGGGCCACAGTGGGCATGAGGCTCAGGATCAGACAGAAGACCAGTACCAGGGACAGGCCCTTTTTCAGTCCATGTCTTTTCAGCATATTTTCTCAACCTCCTCGGTTTTTTCATCTATCTCAATGCAAATCTCCGATTTGCAGGGTAAGGGATTTTACCGGCCGCGCCGGTCCAGTTCCTGCCGGGCCAGGGTCTTCATGGCCTCCACCATGCGGCACAGGTACAGCGGGATGCCGCCGGGGCTTCCCGTTTCCGCCTGCGCCATGGCCGCGCAGGAGTGGCACAGATCCCGGTCCGGACACTGACCGCACACACCGGAAAGACGCAGCCGCGTACTCTCCTCTGTCAGGGTGTGCCAAGCCCGGTCAAAGGGCTGCTCTGCCAAGTCCACCCGGGGCTCTGTCATCATGCCGCAGGGGGTGAGCCAGCCGTCCCAGGTGACCCAAAAGGCCGCCTTGCCCGCCCGGCAGCGGATATGTCCGTCCACCGGGTCCACACAGGACGCATCCAGTCCCAGGGGATCGGCGATGCCCCGCAGCACACTTTGCAGATAATTTACATAAATTTCCTCCCCATACTGAAGGCGGTAGCGCTCCATATGGTACCGGGCAGCCTCTTCCGGCGTGAAGCGCTCGTTGCTCCCCACCTGGCTTGGATCCCGCCGCATGGGAGGAAACATATAGGTATTGACTTCCAAAATGAGGCCCCGCTGCTCCGCATAGCGGATCATGGACTCTAAGTCTCCGGCATTGTACGGCGTCAGGGAGCAGTTGAGCTTGACCAGCAATTCCGCATCCCGCAGCCGTGTGATGGCCCGGTCCACCTGCGTAAACACCCCATCCGCCCGGCACAGCGCACGATAAGTCTCGTCACAGGCGCCGTAGAGCGTGATGTTCAGCCGCGTGGGCGGCCGCGCCCGCAAGCGGGCAATGGCGGCCTCGTCAATCAGTGAGCCGTTGGTGTTGATGGACAGGACAAAGCCCATCTCCGTCAAACGTTCATACAGAGGCCAGAAATCCGGCCAGAGAAACGGCTCGCCGCCGGTGAGCAGCAAATACAAAAGTCCCGATGCGCGGGCCTGCTCCGCCACTTCCAGCCAGCGTTCCAGCGTCATGGCAGGCCGGGAATGGGCGGCCACCTGTGATGGCGTCATGCGCACATAGCACATCCGGCAGGAAAAATTGCACACCGGGGAGAGCTCAAACGTCCCGCTGAGCGGGATCTTCTCCCGGCTTGCTTTGGTAAAGAGGTACTGCGTCAGCGGTGCCTCATAGCGAACTTCCTTCAAATCCAAGCGCGTTGTCCTCCTTCAGGACCTTTGCCAGTGTTTCCACCGCCCGGTCATCCGGTGTGCAGGCCAGCAGATACACGGGGACCCGGTCCGTCAGCTCCGCCAGAAGACCGCTGGCGCGCTCCACATAAGCGCTGCTCCAGCTGTTGACGGTCAAGTGCGGATAGAGCCGATGGAACGCCTCCGCCGCCGACAGACGGCGCGCCGTGCAGACCGGCGCCTGCTCCAGCACCACGATGGCACCGATGGTACGCTGCTCGCTGCAAAAGCACCGGGACGACCCCGCATAGGGGGAACCCCAGGCCGTCCAGCCTGCCGGTCCCGGCCCCAGCACCGTTCGGTCTCCGTTGAGAAGCCGTGCGCCGTGCCGCTCCCACAGTGCCGCCTGAGTGGATTTTCCGATGCCCGACGGGCCGGAAAACAAGAGCCCCCGCTCCCCCGCCGCCACAAACGCAGCGTGGAGGATCAGCCGGCCGCAGGACAAAAGCAGTTCCTCCAGCGCGATATGGGAAAAGCAGTTGTGGGTCTCGGAAAAATAGGCCCTGCTCCAAGGCAGGTAGCAGACCTCCGCCCCCTCCGGCGTCATGCGCCCCACAGCGTAAAACCGACCATCCTGGTCCCGATAGCGGCGGATAAAGCCCTCTGCCGTCCGGTGGACGGAAAACATCAGGTTTTCAAACTCCGGCCGCCCGGCGATCTCCGGCAGTACCGGCGCCTGGGAAAAAGCTGCCCGGACGGACTGCCCGCCGCCCTCTCCCAAAAAGGGCCGGAAGTTGGAGGTGCACCGTACCGGCTCCGGCGTTTCCAGACGGATGGTCACATCCGCCAGGGTGATGGGCGTGGTATGCACGTTCAGGAGTTAATGGTCGCAATATTCATGGAGCCGTTGGTGTAGCAGTAGGCCTCCACCTCGACAGTGCAAATTTGACTGTCGATGAACCAGCCGCTGGGGGTACCCGCCGTAGCCTCCAGATGCTCCCCCATAATGGTGCCAGAGGCATTGCAGTTCCCCACATCCTGATCCAGCAGCTTTAAATTGCACCCCGCAATATGCTGGGCTAATTCAAAGCTCTCGAAAAAGAGCTCCGGCTTCACATACGTCTTCATAGTTTTCTCCTCTCGTTTCCGCCCGGGCCCGCGTGCCCGGCGCCATATTCCGCTCAGCCGCATGGCCATACGGCTGCTGCTTCACACAATCGCATCACTGCGGCAAAACCGGTCCTTACATCAGAAGGCCGGCCTTTTCCAACTGCCCCAGAAAATCACGCACGTCCGCCTGCGCCGTCTCCCGGTCCACTTCATACTCCGCCAAAATCGCTTCCACCAAGGATTCCTCTGTGCACTCCTCCTGCAGCTTTTTCCAAAGCAGGAGGCCGCTTTCGCTGAGAGTGACCATCCCGTGGATCTTCAGTGCAGTTTCTCCAGTGGGGATCAGCAGATATTCTCCTGCAATTTCCCGCAGGACCATCTCACCTGTCGCACGCACGCGCTCAACCATTCCTTTCAGGCCGGATGCGGGGCACGGACCTATGTCCGCAGCCGGGCATATGGCCGCTGCCGCTTGTTTATGATTGTGTATCATCATAGCACAATGAGCTGGAAAATTCAAGAACTTCTGCCGGAGAAGACAGCAAAATTTCCCAGCTTCCGCCAACATTTTTTCCGTCAGAAAAAGGAAACGGACCGCCGCACAAATGTGCGGCGGTCCGTTGGGACTGCGCCTATTCAGCCGGTCTCAGTTCACAGGAACGGAGATCACTTCGCCGGGATTGGAAGCAGAGTTGGCCGTGGCCCACTCATTTTCAAACGCGGCCCAGTCACGCACCGGCAGGATGCTGGTCCAGACTTCGTAGGCGTTGCCCTCGCTGTCGGTCTGGATCTCATAGTCGTGGGAGTTGGTAGCCTCCTGCACGTCCGCATAGTACCAGGCGTTCTTATCCATGTTGTCCGGCCAAGTGGTCATGCCGGGCAGCATGTGGTCCTTATCCGGCGCGCGGCCCAGCACACGGTTGAAGATCGCCATAGCCTGGGCGCGGGTGATGTTCTGGTTGGGGCGGAACGTACCGTCGGAATAACCATTGATGATGGCAGCCTCAGCAGCCTTGTTGATGTAGTCTCTGGCCCAGTGATCCTCGATATCGGAGAACTTGTCATCGCCGGAATAGACCACTTCGAAGAAGCGCACCGCGATGGCGGCAAACTGGGCACGGGTAATGGGTGCATAGGGACGGAATGTGCCGTCGGAGAAGCCCTCGATCACGCCGGCGCGGGTCATGGTGGACACAGCCGCGTTGCACCAGGTATCCGGCTGAACATCCGTGTAGGGGTTGCTCTGGCTCCACAGCTCATTGCGGGACTCATCCGTCAGCATACGGAAGTAGATGGTAGCGACCTCACCGCGGGTGATCTGATCCTGCGGATGGGCCAGGCCGTCCTTGCCGCCGATGATATAGGCATAGTGGTCGGTTTCGTTCAGATCGGCCAGAGGCACATCATCATCGGGGATGATGGTCTCTCCGCCGCCACCGCCACCGCCGCTGCTTCTGCGGTAAGCCAGGCTGGGCTCGGGGAACAGCAGGCCCTCGTCAGAGCCCTCGGGCACCAGATAAGCCTGCACGTTGGTCAGCACATCGTGGCGGCCCTCCGTGGTGCTGTACTCCACCAGCTGCTGAGAATAGGTCAAGCTCACCTTGCCGCCCCGGACCATGTCGTCCGCCAGGGTCAGCACGAAATGCTCATCGGAGCCGGAGGTATACACCAGACGGGAACCGTCCGCAAACACAATGGTATTGCCGGCACCCAGAGTCCCGGTATAGGCCTTGCTGCCCACACGCAGCGTGATCTGCGCATCCTTGAGCAGTTTGAAATCATACTGATCGACTTCGCCCTTGTCGGTCTGAGTCTTGCCCATGTAGTCCACCACGGTGCTGCCGGCGGGCACAGCCACGTTCATCTCACCGGCGATCTTGGCGAAAGCGGTGCTAAGATCGGCGCCCTGCAGCTGCGCGGACAGTCCCGTTTCGTCCATGGCGATTGCCATGTCCACAAACTCGCCGGCCAGCTTGGTCAGCGCGGAGTATTTTTCCTCACCGGCATAATAATCCCGGCCGATGGTGAACAGGTTCACATCGTCAGGAATGGCCTGGAGCTCCTTTGCCGCCCAGTAAACACCGGTCTCAAAGTTGGTGTACAGATCTTCCCGTTCCTTCACGGTCTGCACCGCCGCAGCCAGAGGCTCGCTGCTGGAGACCTCCACATTCTGGGCCGCGCTGGGAATATCTTTGGACAGCAGCGCGGAAAGAGAGGGGAAGGATGTGTAGCCGCCCTCTGCTGCATCGCTGTTCATCAAGTCGCGGGTCTCGCCGTTGGCAGTATACGTATTGCGGACGGACTCGGTACCATCCATCCAGGAGTAGCTGCCGCCGTCAGTGACCAGCACCATGTACTTCTCGGTACCCTCCGGCAGCACATTGCTCTCCAGATCGGCAAGGCCCGTCCGGATACCGGCCTGGACGTTGGAGCCCAGCAGGCTCTCCGTAGTCTGGAGCAGGTTGGCCACCTCGTCGGCAAGGTCAGCATCAATGGCATCAGGCACACTGGTCATGGGCAGCACGTTCAGAGCCTTGTTGCCGAATACCGTCACGCCCACATAGACGTTTTCGTTCTTGGCAAAGGTAGAGCGCAGCTGCTCAGCCAGGGTTTTGATCAAGTCCATATCCCCTTCGCTGTAAAAGCTGCTGGTTCCGTCCAGCACGAACTCCACCGCAACAGGGTTCTGGTCCGAGGGTGCGGAGATGGTCAGCGTCATCGTCGTCCGCATGCTTTCATCGAAGCTCTCCGCAGTTTTATCCAGCAGGATGCCGTTGTGGTTTTTCTGTCCGGGATTCGGCCCGTTGTACTCCGCCGTATTGGCAGCCATCGCGGACGGCGCCATGCAAAGGAGCATGACCGCGGCCAGGATCCCCGCAAAAACTCTGTGTTTTCGCATGTCCGATACCTCCATTTACACATTTTGCAGCCCAGGAAACACCGCCTCCCAACAAGGCGGACAAGGTTGCGTGCTGATTAAAACACAGCCACATAAATCGGAACTTATTATACCATATCGATTCCGCCGGGGCAACTGCAAAATAAGATGAAATTGGATAATTTTTTCATTTTTGGATTTTTTCTTCCAGATATGCCCGGCCGCTAAAACTCCATGGCCATGGAGGCGGATTCCTCCTGTGTGAGCACCCGCACTCCGCCGTCCAGCACCTGATACACCCGTCCGCAAAGCCCCAGGGCGGTGGGACGGTGCGTGGTGATGATGCACGTCCGATGGGGGCAGCCGTCTACAATATTGCGCAGCACCTGCCGCTCCGTGGCCACATCCAGGGCAGAGGTGGCCTCATCCAGCAGCAGCACCGGGGCATCTTTCAAAATAGCACGGGCAATGGCCAGGCGCTGGGCCTGCCCCTCCGAAAGGCCACGCCCCCGTTCCCCCACGGACGCATGCAGTCCCTCCGGCAGCCGGGAGACAAAATCCCACGCGCAGGCCAGCCGCAGCGCCTGCTCCAGCTCTTCCTCCGTGGCCTGGGGCCGCACCAGGCGCAGGTTGTCGGCAATGGTGCCTGAGAGCACGGTGTTCCCCTGGGGCACATAGGCGATCAGGTGCCGTACATCCATGCCCGCCGCCGATTCCACACCGTCGGCGGAGCGCAGATACACCCGCCCGTAAGACGGGCGCACCA
>DYBL01000009.1 GCA_019418625.1 Clostridiales bacterium
ATCCAGAGAGGGGGCGGGATTGCGGGTGATGTCCTGGATGGTCAGATCCACCTGGGTCAGATCGCCCTGTTCAGCCAGCTTTTTGATCTGGCCGAAGCGCTCCATGCCCACCAGCTTGCGGCAAAGGCCGCCCAATGTGCCGCCGCCGATGCCGCTGCCGCACAGATGGCGCACGGAGCCGTCCTCCTCCGCCCACAAAAAGGCGGTGCCGGTGCCCATGGTCGCCACCACGGCGGAGGACTGGCCGGAGAGGGCCAGGGCGCCGGTGCCGCTGGCGGAGAACTCGCCCACCTTGCAGGTGGGCAGACCGTAGATGTCCCCGTCCACATAGGATGCGCCCACGCCGGTGAGCACCACCCGCCGGACGTCCCTCAGGGAAAGACCGTTGCTGGTGAGATAGTTGCCCAGGGCGCCGTACAAACTGGTGACCTGGTCCTCTGCCCGTACCCGCAGCATGGACACTACGCTGCCGTCCGTCCGCAGGCCCACGATCTTGGTGGTGGAGCCGCCGATGTCAATTCCCAAAACGATATCCATATTGGCATCCTTTCTTAAGCGGGCAAAGCCCGAATCGATCATAGTCAGTCCCATCATAAGAGGGGGCGGGACGGTTGTCAACGGGGATTTGACAAAAATTTGACATATTTGCGAAAAATGATTGCTTTTCAAGGCATGGCCGCTTATAATCAAGTCAAGTGACAAGACACTGGAAACAAAACCGAGGTGTGCTATGAATTCCCAACAGAAACTGAATCTGACCATGCTCTGCGATTTTTATGAGCTGACCATGGGCAACGGCTACTTCCAGGCGGGCTATCAGGACCGCATCACCTATTTCGACGTGTTTTTCCGGGACGTGCCCGACAAGGGCGGCTTCGCCGTGTGCGCGGGGCTGGACCAGCTGATCGACTATATCGAAAACCTGCACTTTGATGAGGAGGACATTGACTATCTGCGCGGCAGGGGGCTGTTCTCCGAAGAATTTCTGGACTATCTGCGCCATTTCCGCTTCACCGGCGACATCTGGGCCATCCCTGAGGGCACGCCCATTTTCCCCCGGGAGCCGGTGGTGACTGTGCGGGCTCCCGCCATCGAGGCCCAGCTCATTGAGACGTTCACTCTGCTGACCATCAACCACCAGAGCCTTATCGCCACCAAGGCCAACCGGATCGTCCGGGCGGCGGAGGGGCGCACGGTGCTGGAATTCGGCTCCCGCCGTGCCCAGGGCAACGACGGCGCCATCTCCGGCGCCCGGGCCGCGTATATCGGCGGCTGCGCCGGCACGGCCTGCACCATCTCCGACCAGCTCTACGGCGTGCCCGCCGGCGGCACCATGGCCCACTCCTGGGTGCAGATGTTCGACAGCCAGTACGAGGCATTCAAGACCTACTGCGAGATCTATCCCACCAACGCGACGCTGCTGGTGGATACCTATAACGTGCTCAAGTCCGGTGTGCCGGACGCTATCCGGGCCTTCAATGAGGTGCTGCGCCCCAAGGGGATCACCAAGTGCGGCATCCGTCTGGACTCCGGCGATATCGCCTACCTGACCCGGGAGGCCCGGAAGATGCTGGACGAAGCCGGATGGGAGTCCTGCCAGATCTCCGCGTCCAACTCCCTGGATGAGTATATCATCCGGGACCTGCTGCGCCAGGGGGCCAAGGTGGATATGTTCGGCGTGGGCGAGCGGATGATCACCGCCAGCAGCCAGCCGGTGTTCGGCGGCGTGTACAAGCTGGCGGCGGTAGAGGACGCCCAGGGCAATATCATTCCCAAAATCAAGGTCAGCGAGAACGTGGACAAGATCACCAATCCCCACTTCAAGAAGGTCTACCGGATCTTTGACCGCAAGACCGGCAAGGCCGAGGCGGACTACATCGCCGTGTGGGACGAGCAGGTGGATGATTCGGCGCCGCTGGAGCTGTTTGACCCTCAGGCTACCTGGAAGCGCAAGACCTACACGGACTTTACCATCCGGGAGCTGCAGGTGCCGGTGTTCCGGAACGGACAGCTGGTGTACCGCCGTCCGGGCCTGAAGGAGATCCAGAACTACTGCCGGGCGCAGGTGGATACCCTCTGGGATGAGGTCAAGCGTTTTGAAAACCCTCACAACTACTATGTGGATCTTTCCCAGAAGCTCTGGGATATCAAACAGGCCCTGCTGCGCGGCCAGCGGTAAGGCTGCCGCAGCGTGCGCCGTCCATACCCCATTCGGGAGAGAAAACCGCCTTCGCCGCTTGCGGCGGGGGCGGTTTGTTTACAGAATGTTGCTTGCGGTAAATGGGGGATTTGAGTATAATACTTGGATGAATGAAAAAGCTTCAGTAAGGAGGTGCGCTGTATGAGAAGAAACAGAACAAAGACACCCGAGCGCACAGAGCGGCGCATTTCCGCTTTTACCAGCCTTTCCATGTGTGCCTTTACCGTCATTGCACAGATCGCCGTGACGCTGCTGCTGACCCAGTTCCTGCGGGAAAAGGTGGGTTATTTTTACGCAGTTTTGGAGTTTGCCGGCGCGGTGGCGGCTATCCGGGTGTATCTGCGCTCCGGCAGCCCCAGCTATAAGCTGGTGTGGATGTGCCTTTTGCTGGCTCTGCCGGTTTCCGGCATGATCCTCTTTTGCCTGTGGGGCGGCACCCATCAGGCAAAGAGCCTGAGCCTGAGGAAGATCGCCCCCATCCGGGAGCGGGAGAGCGTGTGGATGGACAGCGAAAACAACATCGCCCGTCTGCGCCGGCAGTCTCCCGAGTGGGGCCGACTGGCCGCCTTTCTGGCCAAAAAGGGGTTTCCCCTCTACCGCAATACCACTGCCCGTTATTTTCCCGACGGCGCCGCGTTTTTTGACGATCTCATCGACCACCTGCGGCAGGCGGAGGTCTATATCTTTCTGGAGTACTATATCCTGGCAGAGGGCCAGATCTGGGACCGGATCTTTGCCGTGCTGAAAGAGCGGGCCGCGGCGGGCGTGGAGGTGTGCATCATCTTCGACGACTTCGGCAATCTCACCCGGCTGTCCGATGCCACCCTTCAGGCCATGCAGGACGCGGGCATCGAGGTGGAGGTGTTCAACCCCGTCCATCGCTACGTCAACCGCATCTACTTCAACTACCGGGACCACCGGAAGATCGCCGTCATCGACGGCTGTACCGCCTACACCGGCGGCATCAATGTGGCGGATGAGTACGCCAATCTGGTGGTGCGCTTCGGCCACTGGAAGGACTCTGCCGTCCGCATCGATGGGGACGGCGCGTGGGGCTTTGCGGCCCAGTTTATCCACATGTGGAAAATGATCGGCAAGACGCTGCCCAACGAGGACGACTATTACCGTCCCCGCCGCAGCGGCACGGGCACGGGCTATTGCCAGCCCTTTACGGACGGTCCCCTCAATAACCCGGAAAATCCCATTGAGGACACGTACCTGCAGCTGATGGCGTCGGCCAAGCGTTTTTTGTATATCACCACGCCTTACTACGCCGTGGAGGAGTCCATGCAGAAGGCACTTTGCATCGCGGCGGACGCGGGCGTGGACGTGCGGCTTTGCGTGCCTGCCGTGCCGGACCATAAGTTTACCTACATGGTGGCGGAGACGTATTGGGGCGAGCTGATGACCCACGGGGTGAAGATCTATAAGTATACCCCCGGTTTCCTCCATGCCAAGAGCGTCATGGTGGACCGGGAGGTGGCCCTCATCGGCAGCACCAACATGGATTACCGGACCTTCCAGCTCCACTATGAGTGCGGCGTGCTGCTCTATCACATGCCGGTGGTGGAGGAGCTGCTGGAGGACCTGGACGAGCTCATGGGGCAGAGTGCCCCCTATACCCTGGCGGAGTGGGAGCAGCGGCCCTGGTACCGCCGCACCTTCGCCGCCCTTTTGAAGCTGGGCGCCATCTGGCTTTGATGGGGACCCAGAGAGAGTGAGGAACGATCCGCCGGAAAAGAAAGGAGCGATCTCGATGAGAAAGTATTACGGTTTGGCGCTGCTGCTGGCTGCACTGCTGGTCTGTGCCGGATGTGCGATGCAAGAGCAGGAGGACCCCGCCCAGGAGAGCTCCGCGTCTGAGGAGACCGCACAAGACCCGGCGGAAGAAGCGACGGAGGAGCAGACACCCGGTACGGACGAGGAGGAGCGGGTGGCCGTGTACGAGGGGGAGGAGATCACCATCACCGTCCCGGCCCGGTACGCGGAGCTGGTGCGCACGGACGATATCGGATCGGACAATATTTTCGTGGTGGAGGCCAACCTCTACTACGTGCCGGACTATACGGAGGACGACACGCCCCAGACCTGCGGCGGCTGGATGCTGACGGTGGAATCCCTGTCCCCTGACATTGCCGCGCATACGGCGGACATCGGCCCCTGCCGGGCCTTTGACGGTACGTTCGTCTACGTGGAAGACCGGCCCGCGGAGGGCCAGGAGCAGGTGGATGCGGCCCACCTGGAGGAGTTCCGGGCGGTGCTGGCGTCCGTGGAGGTGGATTACGGGGATCTGGAGCCGTTCACCCAGGAGGATCTGGCGGCGTATCAGTAAGAAGAACAACAGTTGGAGGTACTTATGTCCAGAGAATTGACGGCGCAGGATATCGCGGAGCGCAGTCTCATCAAAACCTATCGCAAGAGCCTGTGGAACCCCTTCATCGCCGCCGTGAAGCGGTATGAGCTGGTGGAGCCGGGGGACAAGATCGCTGTGTGCATCTCCGGCGGCAAGGACTCCATGGTGCTGGCCAAGCTCATGCAGGAGCTCCAGCGCCATACGGAGCAGCCCTTCGAGCTGACGTTCCTGGTCATGGACCCGGGCTATAACCCGGCCAACCGGGCGCTGATCCTGGAAAACGCGGAGAAGCTGGGCATCCCTGTATCCATTTTTGAAAGCGACATCTTTGACGTGACCGTGCAGGTGGAGAAGAACCCCTGCTACCTGTGCGCCCGGATGCGCCGGGGCTTTTTGTATGCCAAGGCACAGGAGCTGGGGTGCAATAAGATCGCCCTGGGCCACCATTTTTCCGACGTGGTGGAGACCACGCTGCTGGGCCTTTTTTACGGCGCCCAGCTGCAGGCCATGCCCCCCAAGCTCAAAAGCCGGAATTTCCCCGGCATGGAGCTGATCCGGCCGCTGTACTGCGTCCATGAGGACACCATCATCGCCTGGAAGAACTATAACGGCCTGCGGTTTTTGCAGTGTGCCTGCCGCTTTACGGAGGCCCGGGACGCCTCCGGCGACGGCGTGGGCGAGAGCAAGCGCCAGGAGATGAAGGTGCTGCTGCGGCAGCTGAAAAAGACGAATCCCAATATTGAAAAGAGCATTTTCCGGGCCATCCACGGCGTGCAGCTGGATACGTTCCCCGGCTTCAAGTACCGGGGCAAGGCCTACTCTTTTCTGGATGACTATGATGGCACGGCGGGCTTTTTGCAGCCGTGAGATGAGGAAAGGATATGGAGTACTATCGTTGTGAAAACCCGGACTGCGGCTATATCGCCCAGGAGGAGCCGGATATATGCCCCCAGTGCGGCGGCACGTTTTTCGCTCCGCTGCTGGAAGAGGAGCTGGGCGGCGCGGACTGGGTGAGCCTGGGCAACCAGGCCGTGGAGGAAGACCGGGACACGGACGCCCTGGCCTGCTACCAGCGGGCGGCGGCCCTGGGAGACGCGCCGGGCCTGACGAACCTGGGCTGGTGCTTTGAAGCGGGCGTGGGCGTGGCGGCGAATCCCAAGCAGGCGGTCATCCTCTACGCCCAGGCGGCTTCGGACGGCTATTACCCGGCCCTGGTGAACCTGGGCTACTGCTATACATACGGCATCGGTGTGGAGCGGGATTATGCCAAAGCCCTGGAGTGCTTCCGCAAGGGGGCGGAGCAGGGATTGCCCCGCGCTCAGTTTTTGCTGGGAGAGGCGTACCGTATGGGATACGGCGTGGAAGCGGATGCGGCGGAGGCGGTGAAGTGGTATCGCTCTGCCGCGTGGCTGGGGGCGCCTCCGGCACAGACGGAGCTGGGCCGCTGCCTGGAGTTCGGCACCGGCATCCAGAAGGACCTGAAAAAGGCTGTGGAGTGGTACCGCGCCGCGGCAGAGGCCGGCCATGCGCCGGGGCAGTGCTGCCTGGGGTATTTGTACGAGAGCGGCCAGGGCGTGGAGCAGAGCTGGGAACAGGCGGTGGCATGGTATGAAAAGGCGGCGGAACAGAGATTCCCGCGCGCCCAGTGCAATCTGGCCTGGTGCTATGAGTATGGAAAAGGTGTGGAGCGGGACGCGGCAAAGGCCGTGGCCCTTTACCGGGACGCGGCAGAGCAGGGGTACCCCAGAGGACAGCTGAGCATGGGGCTTTGCTGTGAGCGGGGCATGGGCGTGACACAGGACTTTGCCGCCGCCGCCGCGTGGTACCGGAAGGCGGCGGAGCAGGAGGAAGAGGACGCCTGCTGCTGCCTGGGGTACCTCTATGAGACCGGCGAGGGTGTGGAGCAGAGCTGGGAGCAGGCAGTGGCGTGGTATCAGAAGGCTGCTTCCCTGGGTTCGGCCCGGGGCCAGTGCAACCTGGCCTGGTGCTACGAGTACGGCAAGGGCATTCAGGCAGACCCCTCTGCCGCGTTCCGATGGTATCGCACCGCTGCAGCCCAGGAGGACCCCAGAGGTATGTTCAGTGTGGGCCGGGCTTACGACTACGGCATCGGCGTGGAGAAAGACGCCGTGCAGGCTGCCCGCTGGTATCAGGCGGCGGCGGACGCCGGGTCCGCCCCGGCCATGTGCGATCTTGGTGTATGCTACGAGCGGGGCGAGGGCGTGCCCCAGAGCTTTGCCAAAGCGGCGGAGCTTTACCAGGCGGCGGCCCGGGCAGGCAACGCTCCGGGCCAGTGCAACCTTGGCTTTTTGTATGAGATCGGCCGGGGCGTGGAGCAGGACTGGGACCAGGCCGTGCGCTGGTACCGTGCGGCGGCGGAGCAGGATATGCCCCGTGCCCAGTGCAATCTGGCCTGGTGCTACGAAAACGGCAAGGGCGTTGCCCAGGACTTCCAGGAGGCGGTGCGGCTGTACAGCCGTGCGGCGGAGCAAGGGGACCCCAGAGGCATGCACTGCATGGGCGTTTGCTGTAAGACGGGCCGGGGGGTGCCCCGGGATCTGAAGCAGGCAGTGGCATGGTACGAAAAGGCAGTGGAGGCCGGCTTTGTTCCGTCCATGTGCAATCTGGGCGTGTGCTATGAAAACGGCGACGGCGTGACGGCGGACCTTTCCAAGGCGGCGGAGCTCTATGAGCGGGCCGCACTGCGGGGAGACGCCGCCGGCCAATGCAATCTGGGGTATCTCTATGAGGCCGGCCGGGGCGTGGAAAAGGATATGACCCAGGCGGTGGCGTGGTACGAAAAAGCCGCGGCCCAGGGCTTTCCCCGTGCCCAGTGCAATTTAGGCGTCTGCTGCGAGTTCGGTACCGGCACCAGGAAGGATGTCCGCCGTGCGGCGGAGCTGTATCGTGCGGCGGCAGAGCAGGGGGACCGGGTGGCGGCCTGCAATCTGGGTTACCTCTATGAAAGCGGCGTGGGTGTGGAGCAGGACTGGACCAAGGCGGTGCAGTGGTATACCCGCTCTGCGGAGCAGGGCTACGCCCGGGGCCAGTACAATCTTGCCTGGTGCTACGAGCACGGCAAGGGCGTGGCCCGGGACCGGGACCGGGCTGCCAGGCTGTATGAACAGGCAGGAGAGCAGCAGTACAAAGACGCACGGGAATGCGCGGCTAAGCTGCGCCGCAGGCGCTGGCCGTTTGGCGACGGCTGGGGATTCAAAAAATGATGAAATTTTTTTGAAAAACCTGTTGACAAAAATCTTCCTTTGTGTATAATAATATCTGTTCGCTGCGGTGAACAACAGCGAACGGATCTAGCGGGTTTGTGTAAGGGTAGCACAGCAGACTCTGACTCTGTATGTGAGGGTTCGAATCCTTCACCCGCTGCCAGATGAAAAACCTCGGAACTGCAATGGTTCCGAGGTTTTTTCTTTTGTCCCGAGGCTTTGCTGGCGTGGGACCTGTCGCGATGCGCTCCCCCGGGACGATGAACGGGCCGGGAAGCATAAGAATAGAATAGGCCGGCGGGAAAGCGCACGTTCCTCGCCTCATATACTGTCCTGAAATTGGGCGGAGAGAAGGGAGTGAAGCACCATGGGGGTGAAGACCTATTCGCGCAAGGCGGACGGCGGCAAGGCACTCACACCGAATCTGAAGGTGGAGGAATTTGCCTGCCGTGACGGCTCTGATGTGATTTTGATCTCGGAGGAGCTGGTCACACTCCTCCAAAAAATCCGGGACCACTTCGGCAGGTCCATGGAGATCTGCAGCGGATACCGTACGGAGGCCTATAATCGGAAGATCGGCGGTGCGCCCAAGAGCCAGCACATGCTGGGCATGGCGGCGGATATTGCCATTGCGGGCATTTCGCCGCTGGAGGTCGCGCAGTACGCGGAGTTTTTACAGCCCGGAGCCGGCGGGATCGGTGTCTATCCCACGTTTACCCATGTGGATGTACGGACCGGGCGAGCCCGCTGGGATAACCGCTCCGGAGTGCAGAAGCCCGTGGAGGGCTGGGGTGGATACGCAGAAAGCAGTGAGGCGGAGCAGGCCGTGGAGTGGATCACCAGGGCGGGGATCCTGAAGGGAAACAGCGCGGGGGATCTGCTGCTGGATCAGCCCCTGACGGCCCGCCGCTTTGCGGTGCTGCTGTACCGCTATGACCGCCAGCGGAAGAACGGATAATGGAAAGCAGGACGGAACACGGCTGTGTTCCGTCCTGCTTTTGTGCAAGACCGCAGGGAAAAAGAGGCGTATTTGCACGGCATAGCGCATATGGTAAAGGGAATTGCAGGCCCGGGAGGCGATGGAGTGAAACGGCGGAAAGCGTCAGCCGGAGGAGAAAACAGATTGCCGCGCCGGTGCGGCAATGGCGGAGGATGGGTGCTCAGCATGCTGCTTTGGACCTGGGGCGGAACGGCGTATTTTTTGCTGGAGGTCCTGTATAAAACGGCTGTGGGGGAACCGGAGCGGATTTCTTGGACCATGCTGGTGCTGGCCATTTTCCTGTGCGTGCCGGTGGAGCGCTGCGGGGCGGAGCTCCCGTGGGAGATGCCGCTGTGGCTTCAGGCGGCGGCCTGTGCGGCGGTGGTGACTGCGGCGGAACTGGCAGCGGGACTGGTGCTGAATGTGTGGCTGAAGCTGGGGGTGTGGGATTATACGGCCCTTCCGTGGAACCTGTGGGGACAGGTATGTCCGCAGTTTACAGCGGCGTGGTGGGGCCTTTGTATGGTGTTCATCCCCGCCTATGACTGGCTGCGCTGGCAGGTGCACTGCGGAGAGCAGCCCCGGTACAGAATATAGGGGAAAAAGCGGGCTCCAAGGGGAAAATCCCCCCTGGAGCCTGCTTTTTTGCAGAAAAAATTGGATGGTCGAAGAAGTAAAATTTTGTTTTGTCATGCGGACAAGATGCATGGGGCAAAATGAAATGATCTTATATTTTTCAGCAGATTATCACAAAAACCAGAAAAATCTTGTAATATTAGGCAATTGCAACCATGGGAAAGTCATGTATAATTGAATTATCAAATGACCGGTCATTTGAACATTCGGCCATTAGAGAGAAGGTGAACAAGATCCGTATCAATCACAATAGCCCGGTTCCCCTGTATTACCAGCTGCGGGAGCAGATCCGGGACAATATTTTGTCCGGGAAGTGGGAATATGGAAAAGAGCTTCCGCCTGAGCTGCAGCTTTGCGAAACGCT
Organism: Clostridiales bacterium; assembly: GCA_019418625.1. Taxonomy (GTDB): domain Bacteria; phylum Bacillota; class Clostridia; order Oscillospirales; family Oscillospiraceae; genus Oscillibacter. The sequence goes on from DYBL01000009.1 coordinate 9,757, forward strand.
GAAGCTGAGCCGGGCCACAGTCAAGCAGGCCATGGACGGGCTGGTGCAGGAGGGACTGATCGAACGAAAAAAGGGAAAGGGCACATTCGTTATTTACCAGAACGAGGGGCACAACATTTTTTCGGAACCCAGTTTGTCCCGGCAGGTCGCCGAAGCGGGCGCGGAGGTATATTCCCGTGTTTTGTCCGCCAGCGTGGGGAAGCTGGAAAAAGACATTTCCGGCTATTTCGAGGAGACCGGGCAGGATTTCTGCAAGATCAAGCGTGTGCGCTATGTACGCAACCGCCCGGTAGCCATTGAAGAAAATTACATCCGGCTGGACTGGGCCGGGGAGATCCTCAAGCAGAATCTGAACAAGATCTCCGTTTATGATTACCTGGAGCAGGTCAACGAGACCCGCTTTGACGCTTATCATATCACCGCGCAGCCAGTGCTGCTGAGCACAGAGGACAAGCAGGAGCTGGGCCTGGAGGACGACCGGGTGCAGCTGATCGTATTCAAAAAGGACATCGTAGGCATGCGATTTGATATCGTGGCTTACAGCAAGGGGCAGCGCGTGATGTTCAACCGCCGCTGCTTCAATGGAAATCACTTTTCCATCTCCGTGGATTACAACGCCGTGACCCGTCAAATCTCCATCGGCAGCAGCAAAGTCAACATTCCGCTGGACGAATAAGCGGCGAATGAAAATTTTAATATCGATTTTTTTTCGAGCACAAAATGTGGTCGGTCTACTTTTTATACCCAAAATTGGAAAATTTTACAAGAAATTTGAAAATTCTAGGGCTTTCCATCAAAGGCTCTGTTTAAATATAGATCGATTTTTTTAATAACAGGAGGAGAAAAAATGGCAAAGGTTAAGAAATTGGGCTTTGCAACGAAAGTCCTGCTGGGTCTGATCCTGGGCGCGGTGTGCGGCATGCTGGTGGGTCCCCAGATCCAGTGCATCGAGTTTATCGGAACGATCTTCCTCAGACTGCTGCGCTGCTGCGTGGTCCCGCTGATCTTCTGCAACATCGTTTTGGCGGTGGCCGGCATGGGAGATGTGAAGCGGCTGGGACGCATCGGTGTCAAGCTGATCGTGATCTTCCTGGGCACCACCATTCTGGCGGCGACGGTGGGCCTGCTCACGGCCCTGGTCATCAATCCCGGCTTCGGCTTCGAGATGACGGAGATGGGCGAGGTGGCTGAGCAGACGGCTCCCACGGTGGCGGACATTTTCCTGAACTTCTTCGGCACCAACATCATTGGCTCCATGGCGGAGGGTACGATGCTGCATATCATCTCCTTTGCCATCATCTCCGGTATCGGCATCATGTTCATGAAGGAGGAGGACCAGACCAAGCTGCTGGACGGCTTCGGCCTCATCTCCCGCTACATCATGAGCTTTTTGCGCCTGGTCATGAAGTTCACTCCGGTGGGCGTGTTCTGCCTGATGGCCAACACCACCGGCAAATACGGCACCGATGTGCTGGGCCCTCTGGGCAAGTTCATCCTGACCATTTATGTGGGCCTTGCCATCCATGCCTTCGTGGTTTACGGCGGACTCTATGCCATCGGCACCCGGAAAAATCCTTTCACCTTCTGGAAGACCATCGCGCCGGTGTGGACCACCAGCTTTTCCACCTGCTCCACCGCGGCCACGATGCCTGTGTCCATGCGTACGTGCGAGGAGGGGCTGCACCTGCGCAAGGAGGTGTCTGACCTGACCATCCCCCTGGGCGCCAACATGAACATGGACGGCAACGGCCTGTAGTACGGCGTGGTGGCCATCTTCGTGGCCGAGGTCGTGGGAATGAATATGAGCATCGGCACCATGGCCGTGGCCATCCTCACCGGCGTGCTCATGACCCTGGGCAGCCCGGGCATCCCCGGCGGCATCATCGTTGCCACCACCATCTTCCTCCAGACCATGGGCATGCCCATCGAATTTGTGGCGCTGCTGACCGGCATTTTCAGCATCATGGACATGGGCATCACCACGGTCAACTGCGTGGGCTCTGTGGTCGTGGCGGCTGTGGTGTCTGCCAGCGAGGAGCGCAGACTGCAGAAAAGCGGCAAGACCGCTGACATGTAAGCGGGGAAAGGAGCACACATGAGCAAGGAAAAAGTCATCGGCATCATGGGCGGCATGGGCCCGGAGGCCGGCGCGGATCTGTTTTTGCGCATCACCCAGGCCACCCATGCCAAGTGCGATACCGACCATCTCCATATCATCATGGACAGCAACCCCAAAATGCCCAGCCGTCAGGATGCCATCCTCCACGGCGGAGAGAGCCCGGTGCCCGCTATGGTGGAGACCGCCAACAATCTGGTGCGTGCCGGAGCGGATGTGATCATCATTGGTGCCAACACGGCCCACTACTTCTATGATGATGTGGCGGCCCAGGTACCCGTCCCCTTCCTGCACATCATCGATGAGACGGTCAAGGAGACCCAGCGGCAGGTGCCCGGCGTGAAAAAGCTGGGCGTCATGGCTACCACGGCGGCCATGCAGGCGGGTGTGTACGAAAAATCCTGTGAAAAGTTCGGCATCCAGGTGCTGCCGGTCCCCGCGGACGTGCAGGAGCGGATGCAGGCGGCCATCTTTGACCATGACTATGGCTTCAAATATAACGGCCGCACGGAAAAGTGCGTGGCCGAGGCCAAAGCCGTGGCCGCGTGGCTGATGGACCAGGGAGCTCAGGCGCTGGTCATGGGCTGCACGGAGATCCCCCTGATCCTGGAGGGGGAGACGTTCCCGGTCCCGCTGATCGACCCCAATGAGATCATTGCGCAGGCGGCGGTCAAATACGCCAAGGGCCTGTAATCGCGGCACAGGACAAAGGACAAAGAGGCATTTTGACGGGAAGGACGATGGATCGTGTTGGGGTTGATTTTTCTGGTCTGCCTGGCCGCATCAGCGGTGGGCGGCATCTGCGGCATCGGCGGCGGTGTGATCATCAAGCCGGTGCTGGATGCCATGGGAGTGATGAGCGTCAGCGCCATCAGCTTTCTCTCGGGGCTGACGGTGCTTTCCATGTCGGTGATCTCCGTTGTCCGCCAGCGGGGACAGCGGCAGGTGGAGCTGCGCACGGGCAGCCTGCTGGCCCTGGGGGCCGTGGCAGGCGGCATTGCGGGAAACTGGGTGTTCCATCTGGTGAAGAACGCAGCGGGACAGGATGCATTTGTGGGTATGGTGCAGTCTGCGGTGCTGGCGTTGGTGACGCTGCTGACGCTGGTATACAGTGCCTGGCTGCGCCGGCGCGTGCCCTCGTTCCGGGTGCACAGCGCCGCTGCCTGCGTGGCCATCGGCGGAGGAATGGGCGTGCTGTCGGCGTTTCTCGGCATCGGCGGGGGCCCCATCAATCTGGCGGTGCTGTATTTTGCCTTTTCCATGGACACGAAGAAGGCGGCAGCCAACTCCCTGTACATCATCATGTTCTCCCAGGCGTCCAGCTTTGTGACCTCTGTGATCCAGGGGACGATACCGGGATTTCCGTGGACGTATCTGCAGGCTATGGTGCCCGCGGGGGTACTGGGCGGCCTTCTGGGCAGCCGTGTCAACCGGCATCTGTCCGTGCGGCAGACGGACCAGCTGTTTTCCGCACTGCTGTGTGTCATTATTCTGATCTGCATCTATAATGTGCGGCGGTTTGCGTCCGTATAAGTGAAAAAGCAGGAAGGGGACAGGAGCAGGTATCGCTCCCGTCCCCTTCCTGCTTTTTCAGGGGTAAGATGGCAAGAAGGTCATTTCTTGGACAAAAACGCGGTTTTTTCCGCCGGAGGGGATTTGGTCAGAGCAGTGATGACCACAAAGACCAGCAGGCTGGTGGCCGCTGCCATCACGTTGGAGGGAAGCCCCAGGATCCCGGCCGCTTTCCCTGCCAGGAAAAACTCTGAGACCAGGCCCACCACCACAGCGCACAGCATGGAGATGAAGGCGGCGGGGGCGGTGGCCCGTTTCCACACCAGGCCGATGACCAGGGGGAAGAATACGGCGGTGGAGTAGAACAGTCCGCCCAGATACATGATGTTGATGATGTTGTCCATCAGTATGGAGACGGACAGGGACAATACGCAGATCGCCACCGTCACGATCCGGATGATGCGCAGGGCGCCATCCTCGCTGTCTTTCCGGCGGCGGAAGAAGGGATTGTAGATGTCGTTGACGAACAGAGTGGACGCTGCCAGCAGCATGGAGTCCGCCGTGGACATGGAGGCAGCGAAGATACCGCCCAAAATCAGTCCGGCCACACCGGCGGGCATGTAGGACTCGATGAGCAGGGCATAACCCATGTTGGGGTCGGAGATACCGGGCAGGAGCACCACGATGCACACGCCCAGCAGGGCAACTGCAAGGCCGTAGACAAAGTAAGAAGCGCCGGTAAAGACGAAGGCGAAGCGGGCGGTGGCAGCGTCCTTGGCTGCCAGAACGCGCTGGATATAGTGCTGGTTGGTGGCGTAAGTGAAAAAGCAGAACAGGCACCAGGAGATCACCGTGGCCGCGTCGATGTTGCCAAAGGACAAGAAGCCCTCCGGCAGTGCCGCAGACAATCCGGAAAAGCCGCCGGCATTGATAAGAGCAATGGGCAGCGCCACGGCGATGGAGGCCACAATGATGATAAACTGCACCACGTCCGTATTCACCACGGCGATGAGTCCGCCGCCCATGGTGTAGAGCACCACGAAGGTGACGCTCAGCAAAAGTCCCAGGGTCTTGGGCACGCCCAGCACGCCGTTGAGCGCCACGGCGCCCACCATGAACTGGGTGGACAGCTGCGTGACGACGGCCAGCAGGTGCATGATGGTGGCCAGGGTGCGGGTGGGGCGGTCATAGCGCCGCTCGAAAAACTCCGTCACGGTGACCATGTGGGGCAGCTTGATCTTTCCGGCGAAAAATACGCCCAGCAGCACCAGAGCCGGCACAGCGGCCCAGTCCCACCAGGCTCCGGCGATGCCGATGGTGTAGCAGTAGGCCATGGCGCCGATGAGGCTGCTGCCGCCGAATTCCGTGGCGGCCATGGAAAAGCCCGCCTGAATGCGGCCCAGGCGGCTGCCCGCCAGGGTGAAGTCATCCACGCACTGCACCTCTCTGGAGGAGCGGTAGCCCACATAGCCGATGACGGCAAAAATAGCCGCCACACCGAGAATGTCCGCAATATTCATAATCATTCCCTCCTGCGCGGTATCATGCGGAGGCAGCGATGGCTGCCTCCGCACGGTACAGATCCAATGATAGCAAACTCTGCCCGTTCAGGCAAGGGCACCGGTCACACCGCGGCTGCGGTCTTGTTGTTGAGCTTGCGCAGTGCCACGCAGCACACCAGACCCAGCACGGAGCAGGCCAGGCACAGGGCGAAGAGCTTGGTGTAGCCGTCCACGCCCTTGTCCAGCCAGCCGCCCACCATGGTGTAGAAGAAGGCGTCCGGGCAGAAGCCCACGAAGGAGGCCAGGCCGATGACGGCGCCGGTCTTTTCCACGGGGATGTTGGACTCGGCCACGGTGGCGAAGTAGATGCCGCGGAAGCCGAAGAGCAGCACGCTCAGAAGGATCATCAGCGCCACGGCCAGATACAGCAGGGAGGGGGTGCGGGGCAGCAGCAGATAGGCGCCCTCGCAGATGGCCACGCCCACGAAGCCCACCATCAGCACCTTGATGGAGGAGCCGGCCTTGTCCACGATGATGCCGGCCAGGGGAGAGGCGCCCATCTTGATGGCATAGGTGCGCAGGATGGCCAGGGTGCCCACCAGGGCGGAGGAGATCTGGAACACATCGCTGAGGTAGGGGTTGAGGTAGGTCAGGGAGGAGAAGACCATGTAGGTGGAGAAGATGATGCCGCCGATGAGCCAGGCCTTGGGCATCTTCACGGCGCTGGCGATCTCACGGAAGGAGACCTTGTCCACGCCTTCCACTTCCTTTTCCTTGATGAGGAAGAACAGCACCACGCCGCAGAGGATGGACAATCCGGAGTACAGCCACACCACATACTTGAAGCCCACGGTCACATCAGTGAACGTCTCGAAGAGGTACAGACCCACAAAGGAGACCACTACGCCGGCGATGCCGGACAGGCCCTCGTTGAAGCCGAAGAGCTTGCCCTGCTCGGATTTGTCGCCCAGCATGCGGATGACCTTCATGGAGGCGGCCCAGAACGTGAGGATGGTGGTCACGCCCCACGCGGCGAAGATGAACAGCAGCATGGCGTAAGAGGGGAACGTGGCAAAGTACAGTCCCAGTACGCCGGAGGAGATCAGGGAGAAGGACAGCAGCTTTTTGGCGGAGAACTTGTCGGCCAGGAAGCCGCCGGGGAAGTAGAGGATGGTGGCCAGGATGCCGTACATGCTGATGAGGTTGCCCAGCTGCTGGTGGTCCAGGCCCAGGGCGGCGCGCATGGGATCATAGAAGGTGGATTTCAGATAGGGCAGGCTGTACATCACCGTGGTACCGCTGGCGATGATGAAAATAATGAGGTATTTTTTCCAGTCAAATTTCTTTTCCATTTGGTCTCTTCCTTTCTCTTTTGCGGCAGCTTACCGGGTCAGGGCGTCAAAGGCCTGGGTGAGGTCGCGCAGCAGGTCCTCCTTGTTTTCCAGGCCCACGGCGATGCGGATCATGCCGCTGTGCTCGATCTGGATAAGGGTGCAGCCCTCGCCCAGGGAGGTGGCGATGGTCATGAGGCGGGTGGCGTCCAGGAGCTTTTTGTTGGCCTCCTCCGGGCTCATGCCGCCGATGTTCTTCTTCAGCCAGAAGGAGACGATGCCGCCGCCCATGCCGTGCATCTGGCGCTGGCACAGCTCATGCTGGGGATGGCTGGGCAGGGCCGGGTAGTTGACCAGGTCCACCAGGGGGTGGGCTTCCAGGAACTGGGCCACCGCCAGGGCGTTTTCGCAGTGCTTGCGCACCCGCATGTCCAGCGTCATCATGCCCCGCATGATGAGCCAGGCGTTGAAGGGGGACAGGCACGCGCCGGTGAAGCAGGGCATGCCGGGGAAGTGGATGTTCTCGATGATGGCCTTGGGACCGATGACCACGCCGCCCAGGGTGTCGCCATGGCCGTTGATGTACTTGGTGAGGCTGTGGATCACCAGGTCCGCGCCCTCATCCAGTGCCCGCTGGATGGGCGGGGGAGCAAAGGTGCTGTCCACGATGAACAGGCAGTCATTGTCCTTGGCGATGCGGGCCACTTCCCGGATGTTCACCAGGCCCAAAGAGGGGTTGGAGGGCGTTTCCGTGTAGAGCACGGCGGTGTTGGCGCGGATGTTCTGCATGACGCTCTCCACGTCCCGGAAGTTGGCGCAGCTGACGTCCACGCCCATCTTCTGCTCCAGGAATTCCCGGACGAACACGCCCGTGTGGGAAAAGACCTCCTCAGAGCAGAGCAGGTGGTCGCCCCGCTTGAGCACGGACAGCAGCGTGGAGCAGATGGCGCCCATGCCGGAGCCGGTGCAAAGCGCGGCCTCGCCGCCCTCCAGCAGCGCCAGCTTTTCCTCCAGAGCGTAGACGGTGGGGCTGCCCTCCCGGGTGTACACCAGGCCGGTGCGGTCCCAGGAGCTGTTCATGTCGTCCACGGTGTCAAAGCCGTAGGTGGCGGTCTGGTAGATGGGCATGGCCAGCGCCCGGGTGGTGGGATCGGGATGGTGGCCGCCGTGGACCATCAGCGTATCCAGTGCCAGGCCCTCCAGGGATTCTTTTGACATAAGGATCAACCTCCTCTATAATGTAAAGACAGTATGCGAGCTGACGGAGCGCACCCAGGGGAGCCGTGGGCTTCCGGGCACTCCTTTGTCCGAGGGTTACTCTAAACCATCCCCCTGCAGCAGAGTCAACTCCAAAAATCGGCAAAAATTTTTGTGCAATTTAACAGATATTGGGGGAATACCTATGGATGACCTGTATTCCATCGGGGAGACGGCCAAGCTGAATGACGTGTCCATCAAGAGCCTGCGGCATTACGACGAGATCGGACTGCTCAAGCCCCGCTATATCGACCCGGAGACCGGCTACCGCTACTATGTGTACAGCCAGTTTTCCTTTATCGACAAGATCAAGCGCTTCAAAAGTGTGGGCATGTCCCTCAAGGAGCTCAAGGAGCTGTTTCAGGGCAAGGACCTGAACCGGCTGGCGGAGTTTCTGGCGGCGGAGAAGCAGAAGCTGGACGAGGAGGAACGTCTGCTGCGGGAAAAGCGGCAGGATGTGGACTGGCTGTGCGAATTTATGGAGTATTCCAGAAGTCTGGAGGTGGACGGCGGACTGGAGATCCGCCAGCTGCCCCAGATGCACATGATCCGGGTCCCATGCCAGGGGGACGACTCCATGTACGCCATGGATCTGGAGCTGCGGCGCATCTCCGTGTCCGAGCCCCTGCGCTCGTGCCAGATCCTCAATCCCTATGGCTACATCCTGGATTTTGACCGGCTCATGGAAAACCGCATGTACCCCACGGCCTCCACCGTCTGCGTCCGGGAGCGGCCGCCGGTGGACTCGCCGTATCTGTTCACGGCCCCGGCGGGACGGTATCTTTGCTGCCGGGCCAAGATCCTTTCGGAGGATTGGAGCGTGGAGCCCCTCATCCGCTACTGCACGGATCACGGTCTGCGTCCGGCGCTGGTGCTGGCCTGTGAGTACCTTGCCAGCCTGTACGATCCCCGCAACTCCCCCTACGAGCTGCGGCTGCTGCTGCCGGAGGGCTGGGACGTGCCGGTGTGACGGAACGGTGGTGCCGTGCGTAAATTATGAATATTTTGTAAACTTTCAAGAGCGTGCTTGCAATATGACAACCTGTCATCTATGATATGTGACAGGTTGTCATATTTGTTTTGTCCGCCGCGTAGATTTTTCTTGACCTTCCCCCGAGGGGAAGGCGTAAAACGATGAAGAAACGGCGGCGGCAATTTCGTATAGAGAGGAGAGAGGCTGATGCCCAGCGCAACATTTTACCGCCTGGCGCCGGAAAAGCAGGAGCGGCTGCTGACGGCGGCCACCCGGGAGTTTTCCCGGCGGCCCTTCAGCGAGGCGTCCATCAACCAGATCATCAAGGACGCGGGGATCCCCCGGGGGAGCTTTTATATGTACTTTGCGGACAAGGAGGATTTGTTCCGCTATGTGATGGAGGGCTATGTGGACCAGCTTTTGCTGGTGGTCCGGGAGAGCATCCTGCGCTGCGGCGGCGACCTGTTTGAGGGCATGCTGGGGCTTTATGACTATGTCCAGAGCCGCCGGCAGGAGCAGCAGGTGGGGCAGATGGGAACCGTGACCACTATCATCGCCTGCAACAGCGGCCTCCAGCAAAACATGCTGCTGGGCCTGTTCACCCGTCAGCGGGTGCTGGACGCCCTGGGGGACGTGGTGGCTGTGGACCGGCTGGACCTGCGATGCAGTGAGGACCTGGAGAACATTCTGGCACTGGTGCTCTCTGTGACGGGACCGCTTTTGCTGCGGGGAGCCGCGGAGGGCGAGGACGCCTCCGGGCGGGAGCGGCTTGCCGCATTGCTGGAACTGTGCAGACGGGGCATGGCCCGGGACAAGGGCAATGCCGCTGATAAGGAAAAAGGAGAATGACCATGGAAAAAGAACAACTGCTGGAGGAGACGGGCCGCGTGGACACGGCCCGGGAGCCGAAGAAGAAAAAGAAGCTTTCCCTGGGGGGAAAGAAGGGAAAAAAGCGCCTGATCGCCGCGGTGGTGGCGGTGGCGCTGGTGGCGGCTGCTGCCATGAAGCTGCTGTCCGGCGGCGCACAGCAGATGCCTGCGGCGTCCTACCGGGCCGAGACGGTCCAGCGGCGGGACGTGGGGAGCTCCGTCACGGGCACGGCTACACTGGAACCGGCGGACGCGTACAACGTGACCACGCTGCTGTCCGCCACCATCCTTTCCGCGCCCTTTGAGGAAGGAGACCTGGTGGACAAGGACACGCTGCTCTACACCCTGGACAGCACGGACGCGCGGGATTCCGTGAGCCGGGCCAATATCTCCACGCAGCAGGCCCAGCTGAGCTTTGAGCAGGCCCAGGAGGCCCTCAAGCCCACCGCACCCATCTCCGGCACCATCAGTGAGGTGTATGCCCACGACGGCGACAGTGTCACTGCCGGCGCAGAGCTTGCCCGGATCGTCACCAGCACGGATATCACTGCTGACTTCCTCTTCATCTATGTCTCGCCCAGTGACTTCTACGCGGGCCAGAGCGCTACGGTGTTCCTGGATGGCGTGGACGGCAGCGTTCAGGGCACGGTGGTCTCCGTCTCGGACGCTACCACGGTCACCAGCAACGGAAAGCAGGGCTGCACCGTGCGGGTGAAGATCCAGAACCCCGGCGCCATTTCCGACAGCTACACGGCCTCCGCCATCATCGGCAGTGCCACCAGCTACGGCATTACCCCCATCAATATGCCTGCTTCCGCTGTGGTGTACGCAGGCTCCTCCGGCACTGTCACGGGCTTTTCCAAGCTCTCCGGCAGCACCGTGACCAAGGGAGAGGTGCTGTGCACCATCGATTCGGAATCCGGCCGCAGCCAGCTGGAAAACGCCCGCCTGGCCCTGGAGAGCGCCCGCTTGTCTGCCAGCTCTGCCCAGGGAAACCTGGAGGACTACACCATCAAGTCCCCCATCTCCGGCACGGTGATCGAAAAGACCTTCAAGGCCGGCGACAAGGTGGACGGCGTGACCTCCGGCAACCTGGCTGTTATCTACGATCTCAGCTGTCTGAAAATGGATATGAGCGTCAACGAGCTGGACATCTCTAAGGTGCAGGTGGGACAGGAGGTGGAGATCACCTGCAACGCCCTCATGGGCCAGACCTTTACCGGCACAGTGGAAAAGGTCAGCGTCAACGGTACCACCACCGGCGGCTTTACCACCTATCCCGTGACCATCTCCATCCAGGACTATGGCCAGCTGCGGCCGGGCATGAACGTCTCTGCCGCCATTTTGTGCCAGACGGAGCAGGATGCGCTTAGCGTACCCGTGGCGGCGGTGAACCGGGGCAATACCGTGTCCGTGGCGCTGCCGGGCGCCCTGGCGGAGGACGGCGTGACCGTGGCGGACCCCACCCGCGTGGAGCAGCGCAGCGTGACACTGGGCGTCAACGACGATAATTACATCGTGGTCACTTCCGGCCTTTCCGAGGGGGAGACGGTAGTCTACATGGAACAGGCCGCAGGCGAGGCGGCGGGAGGTTAAACCGTGGAGCATTTGATCGAACTGCGGGATGTATATAAGATCTACCAGATGGGCGATGAGGCCGTGCACGCGCTGGACGGCATCAGCCTGACGGTGGATCCGGGGGAGTTCTTGGCCATCGTTGGATCCTCCGGTTCCGGCAAGTCCACCGCCATGAATATCATCGGCTGTCTGGATGTGCCCACCTCCGGCACCTATTACCTGGGGGGACGGGACGTCTCGGCCATGAACGACGACCAGCAGGCGGAGATCCGCAACAAGATGCTGGGCTTCATTTTCCAGCAATACAACCTGATCCCCAAGCTTACTGTGCAGGAAAACGTGGAACTGCCGCTTTTGTACGCGGGCGTGGGCGCCCAGGAGCGCCGCTCCCGGGCCACGGAGGCTCTGGAGCGGGTAGGGCTTGCGGAAAAACACCGCAACCTCCCCAGCCAGCTCTCCGGCGGACAGCAGCAGCGGGTGTCTATTGCCCGGGCGCTGGCGGGGCACCCCTCCCTCATCCTGGCCGACGAGCCTACCGGCGCCCTGGATTCCCGCACGGGCCGGGAGGTGCTGGGCTTTTTGCAAAAGCTCAACCGGGAGGGAGACACGGTGGTGCTCATCACCCACGATAACTCCATCGCCGTCCGGGCCAATCGCATCGTGCGGCTCCAGGACGGGCGGATCATCTACGATGGAGATGCCTCCGATCCCCGGGCGGTGGTGCGGTCCGACGAGGCGGGAGGGGAGGAACCGGCATGAATTTTACACAGTCGTTCAAGCTGGCGCTCAAGTCCCTGCGCACCAGCAAAATGCGCTCGTTCCTCACCATGCTGGGCATCATCATCGGCGTAGGCGCCGTCATTATCATCATCTCTCTTGGCAACGGCCTCAAGAGCATGGTGGACCAGCAGGTGGAGCGGGTGGGCATCACCCAGATCTATGCCTATGCCTGGGGACTGGGCGACGGCACCACCGGCAATGTATCGCCGGAGGAGATGTATGCGGTGGTGGAGAGCCGCCCGGACCTCTTTGAGGGCATCACCCCTTGGGTGAGCGCCGGACAGGGCATCCGCATCGGCGGAGAGGAGCACGAAAAGACCAGCATTTACGGCGTCAGCGAAGCCATGTACCGTCCCGCCACCGGCACGACGCTGGACGGCGGCGCTCTGGAGCGGGGCCGGTATCTCCAATACGTGGATGTGGCCACTCAGCGCAAGGTATGCGTGGTGGGGGCCTACGTGGAGCAAAATCTTCTGGGCGGAGACGCCCTGGGCAAGACCGTCTCCATCCAGGGAGTGCCCTATACGGTGGTGGGCGTGCTGGCCCAAAGCAGCGAGACCATGATGGAGGGCGGCGGAGATGACCAGCTCTATATCCCCTATCCCAATGCCATGCGCATTTCCGGCACGTCCTACGTCTCCCTCTACCAGATCACGGCCGTGTCCCGCGACGCAGTGTCCCAGGCCCAGGCGGTGCTCATGGACTTTTTCCGGCAGTTCTATCACGATACGGACGGGAGCCTTGTCTACAGCGCCTACTATGTGCAGACCATGCTGGAGCAGGTGGAGCTCATCAACACCATGATGGGCGTTGCCATGATGGTGCTGGTGGCCATTGCGGCCATCTCACTTTTGGTGGGCGGCATCGGCATCATGAACATCATGCTGGTGTCCGTCACCGAGCGCACCCGGGAGATCGGCATCCGCAAATCCCTGGGCGCCAAGCGGCGGGACATCCGCCGCCAGTTCATCATCGAGGCGGGCACCACATCCGCCATCGGCGGTATATTGGGTATCCTCTTCGGCTGTCTGGTGGCCATGGGCGTGGGCACCCTCATCGGCGGCATGGTGGCCGCCCAGATGGGCGGCGGCGCCACGTTTACCGCTACGCCTACGGTCTCCGCCGTGGCGGTGAGCTTCGGGGTGTCCGTGGGGATCGGCGTGCTGTTCGGCTACCTTCCGGCCAACAAGGCCGCCTGCCTCAATCCCATTGACGCTTTGCGCTATGAATAAAAAGGGGACCGGCAAAGCCGGTCCCTTTTTTAAAAAAATTTCCCCGTGGCAAACTTTCTTTCCCGCTCCTTCGTCTATCAGACAGAAACCACGAAAGGATATGAGCCAATGCCGCATATCACCCAATCAGAATTGACCGCTTACCTGGTGGAAAATCAGGCGCGTTTTTACCGTTTGGCGTACAGCTATCTCCATGACAGGGAAGAGGCCTTGGACGCGGTACAGACCGCTGTCTGCAAGGCACTGGAAAAACAAGATGGCCTGAAGAACGCCGACGCCATACGCACCTGGTTTTATCGGATCTTGGTCAATGTATGCACGGATCAGCTGCGCCGGAGAAAGCGCGTGGTGCTGGTGCCCCAGGAGGCACTGGACACGGGCAGCTACGAAGACCCGCTTCCCGCGGACGGGACCCTTGCCCAGCGGGTGGAGGGGCTGCCGCCGGAGGTGGCTGCCATCGTCAAGCTGCGCTTTTACGAGGAGCTGTCTCTCAAGGAGATCAGCACTGTGGTGAACTGCCCGCTGAGTACGGTGAAGACCCGTCTGTACACTGGCCTGAAAAAACTTCGTGTTGCAATGGAAGGAGCGCAAGAATGATGAACGAATTTCGCACGGCCAAAGAGGCTTATGACCAGACTCCCATCCCGCAGGAACTGAACGAGCGGGTGCAGGCGGGCATCCGCCAGGGCAGTGAGGCCTATCGCAGCGCCCACCGCCGGGTGGCCCTGCGCCGCACCCTGACCACGGCCGCCGCCTGCTTTGTGGTGGTCGTGGGTACGCTGAATCTCTCTCCCACCGTGGCGGCGGCCGCGGCCGACGTGCCGGTGCTGGGCGGTCTGTTCCAGATCCTGACGGTCCGCAGCTATGAGGATACCAACGGCGACCGCACCGTGGAGGTGGAGCAGCCCGGCTTGGAGGGCGGCGCCCTGGCCCAGCAGGTCTCTCAGGAGATCCAGGAGCGGGTGGACGCCAAGATCGCCGAGGGTGAGAAGATCATTGCCGACTACAAGGAGGCCTTCCTGGCCACCGGCGGCACCGAGGAGCAGTGGGCGGAGAAGGACAACACCGTCAGCGTCACCTATGACATCAAGTCCCAGACCGATACCACCGTCTCCTTTGTGGTGGACAGCTATGTCTCCATCGCCAGCGCCTACCAGGAGCAGGTGTACTACAACCTGGACCTGGCGGCGAACCGGGAGATCACCCTGGCGGATCTGCTGGGCGAGAACTGGGTGGAGATCTGCAACGAGAGCATCCGCACCCAGATGGCCGAGAGTGAGGACCCCTCTGTGTTCTTCTCTGAGGACATGGGCGGCTTTACCACGGTGGACGAGACCACTTCGTTCTATATCAACGAAGCGGGCAACCCCGTGGTGGTGTTCCCCAAATACACCGTGGCCATCGGCGCCATGGGCAATGTGGAATTTGAGATCGCGAAATAACGCCGAATGTTCCCCGGAGCACGCTCCGGGGAACATTTTTTTGGGGGTTGTGCCCGGATGGGCCGGGGGTGTATGATAAGAGAAATTTCAAAGACGGAGGAGAACGCCATGAACATCGCCCACAGCATCACGGACCTGATCGGACACACCCCGCTGCTGGAGCTTTGCCGCTATGAAGCCGCCCACGGCCTGGAGGCCACCATCCTCGGCAAGCTGGAGCGCCAGAACCCTGCCGGCAGCGCCAAGGACCGGGTGGCTGCCGCCATGATCGACCAGGCGGAGCGCCAGGGGCGCCTGACGCCGGGCGGCACCATCATCGAGCCCACTTCCGGCAACACAGGCATCGGCCTGGCTGCCGTGGGCGCGGCCAAGGGCTACCGGGTGATCCTCACCATGCCGGACACCATGAGCGTGGAGCGGCGCAGCCTCATCGCCGCCTACGGCGCCGAGATCGTGCTCACGCCGGGGGCAGAGGGCATGGCGGGCGCTGTTGCCAAGGCGGAGGAGCTGGCGGCCTCCATCCCCGGCAGCATCGTGGCCGGACAGTTTGAAAACCCCGCCAACCCGGCGGCTCACATGGCCACCACCGGCCCGGAGATCTGGGCCGATACGGACGGCAAGGTGGACATCTTCGTGGCGGGTGCCGGCACCGGCGGTACCCTCACCGGCGTGGGCCGGTACCTCAAGGAACAAAACCCCGCCGTGCGGGTGGTGGCGGTGGAGCCTGCGTCCTCGCCCCTTTTGACCCAGGGCCGCGCAGGAGCCCACGGCCTCCAGGGCATCGGCGCCAATTTCGTGCCGGAGAATCTGGACCGCTCCTTGCTGGATGAGATCATCCCCGTGACGGATGAGGACGCCTATGCCGCGGGGCGGGAGCTGGCCCGGCGGGAGGGCATCCCGGCGGG
>DYBL01000090.1 GCA_019418625.1 Clostridiales bacterium
CCGTACCAGCGCCGACTGGATCTCCGCCTCCACCGCCAATGTGGACGCCTATCTGGCAGACCCCCTGTGCAACGGGGAGCCCACCACCGGTCTTTTCCGGGAGATGCTCTGGGGCATCTGGTTTATGACCTACCCCGGCAATCTCAGGCGCATGGATCCTGACGTTCCCGTACTGTTCCTCTCCGGTGAGGAGGACCCCGTGGGCGAAAACGGCAAGGGCGTGCGCCGGGCCGCCCAGGCCTTCCGCCGGGCGGGCGTCCACTCCATCACCCTCAAGCTCTACCCCGGCATGCGCCACGAGATCCTCAACGAGGACGACCGGGACATCGTGTACCGGGATCTTCTTTGCTGGCTGCGGCATCGTCTGCCGCCCCAGAAGACCTGCGCGCAGCAGGGCGATATCCCCGGTGCGGCGCAATAGCCGCACCGTGCACACACCGTCCGCCGTCACCACCAATAGCAGGACAAAGGTGACCTGGTGCGGCACGGTCTCCATGACCGGCGTCAGCACCGCCTCCAGCCATGGCAGCGTCAGGGCGCTCAGGGCGCCCCAGGCCAGAGAGAACCGCAGGCACACCCGCCCGCCCAGATTCCACCGCTGGGCTCCATAATCCCAAAAGCGCACACCCAGCCACGCCTCATAGACCCAGTGCACCACAAACTCCACCGCCGTGGCTGCGGCGCCGCCCCACAGCGCCAGGGCCCAAACGCTCTGACGCACAGCGTCGGGCGCCGCCAAAACTGCCAGCACGCCCAAGCCATAGACCGGGCACAGCGGCAGCAGCCAGCAGCATCGGCGGCTCTCTCCCCGGGCCCCGGTACAGACGGCATAGGCCGTCTCCAGCCAGAAGCCCAGGAAGCTATATACCAAAAACCGCAGAAATACCATCCGTCCACTCCTCCCTGCCCGTCAGTCTGCCCCGGCAGCGCGCAGGTTATGCCGCATTGCGCGGCGGACACATTTATGCTATACTGTTCAAAAAACGGGAGGTGACCATATGGCGGATTCATGGGAAGCACTGGAGGCCGAATGTCTTCGCTGCAATGGCTGCGCCCTTTGTGAAAAGCGGCAGCATGTGGTCTTTGGGGACGGTGCCCGGGACGCGGAGATCCTGCTGGTGGGCGAGGGCCCGGGCCAGCGGGAGGATGAACAGGGCGTTCCCTTTGTGGGCCCCGCCGGTCAGCTGCTGGACGATATGCTGGAGATCATCCATCTGGACCGCACCAAGGTGTATGTGGCCAATATCGTCAAGTGCCGTCCGCCGGGAAACCGGGACCCGCTGAATGTGGAGCAGGATGCCTGCATGGGCTTTCTCCGCCGGCAGACTGCCCTGCTGCGTCCGAAAATGATCGTGTGCCTGGGCCGTATCGCCGCCAAGGCCATCATCAAGGAGGACTTCCGCATCACCGCTGAGCACGGGCAGTGGTTTGAGCGCCGTGGCGTCCAGATGACCGCCATCTACCACCCCTCCGCCCTGCTGCGGGACCTCAGCAAGCGGCCGGAGACCTTTTCCGACCTCAAGTCCATTCAGGCCAAGATCCGGGAAGTATGCAGCCATACTGTCGTGTAAACGCCGCGGGGCAAATGCCCCGCGGCTTCGTTTCCCCTTGTTGTTAACCATTCTGAAATTTTAGGTTGACAATTGGCGTATCCTGACGTATGATCGACCTATCAAACCACAGGAGGGAATCGTTTTGAAGTCTGCCAATCGTCTGCGGACCGTGGATCTGGCCTATATGGGTCTGTTCGCCGCGCTCATGGCCATCTGTGCCTGGATCTCCGTGCCTATGCCGGCACCGCTGGTGCCGTTCACCCTGCAAACCTTCGCCATCTTCGCCGCTGTGAATACCCTGGGCGGCCGCCGGGGCACCTACGCCGTAGGCATCTATCTGCTGCTGGGACTGGTAGGTCTGCCGGTCTTTACAGGCTTTCGCGGCGGGCCCGGCACGCTCTTGGGCACCACCGGCGGCTATATTCTGGGCTTTCTCGTCTGCGCCGCCGTCTACTGGCTGCTGACCGCATGGCTGGGGGACTCTCTCGGGGCCGTGCTGCTGGCCGGATCGCTGGGCCTTGCCGCCTGCTATGCCTTCGGCACCGCCTGGTTTTTGCTGCTCTATACCCGCACCACCGGCCCCATAGGGCTGGGAGCGGCGCTGGGCATGTGCGTAGTGCCCTACATACTGCCGGATCTTTGCAAGCTGGCCCTGGCGGTTGTAGTGAGCCGCCGGGTCCGGCCGCACCTGCGGTAAAAGTAGCTGTCTGCAAAAAAACGTCCCGGGATGCGATGCATCCCGGGACGTTTTCCACATATATGTTTAAAATGTCAGCCGCATATCGTACCAGACTACACCCCCGTGGGTGGAGCCGGACACGCCCTCACAGCGGTAGCCGAAGGAGGCATAGTAATGGATCAGTTCTTCCTTACAGGTGAGCACACAGCCCCGGCGGCCCTGGGCCCGGGCATCGGCGGTCACCTGCTTCAAAAGCATTCCCGCGCAGCCCCGGCGCCGGTAGGCGGGGATGGTATTGACACCGAAGATCATCTGCCAGGCGCCCTGCTCGTTATGGAGCGATGCGTTGTCGTACATCTCATCCCGAAGGAATGGCTCATCCGTGACCATACCGTCCACAAAGCTCACCAGAGTCCCCTCGTCCTCCAGCAGCCAGAAGTGATTGGGATATACGGCCAGTCGGCGGGCGATGGACGCCTCGTCCGCTGCCTCCGCCGGTGGAAAACAAGCGGCCTCCACCGCTGCCAGGGCCTTCAGATCCGCCTGCTGGGCAGTCCGGATACGCATGAAATCCCTCCTTATTTCAAATACCGGTAGCTCAGCAGCAGCCGGGCCGTGGAATTGGTCATGTTCTCAAAGCGGTAGGGCCGGTCCGCCGCAAAGCGCAGGGCGTCCCGCTCCAAAAGTTGGAAGTCCTCATCCTGGGCCGTCAGCTTTACAGAGCCGGACATGACCGTGGCGTGGCAGATGCACCCGGGCACGGACGGCTCCGGGGCATACCGGGCACTGATGTACAGGTCCAGGAAAAAATTCTCCTGCCGGGTCACATCGTCATAGGGAAAGGACGGGCGCAGCACCGCCTTGCCGCCATCCAGCCGGGCAGGTTTGGTGTCCAGCTCCCGCACCAGCTCCAGCGGCTCAAAGGTGTCGTTTTCCAGCAGCACCTGGGCCGGCACCTTCAGTGCCAGGGCCAGCTTGCCCACCACCGCCACAGAGGGGTTGGCCTCTCCCCGCTCGATCTGGCCCAGCATGCTGCGGGACACGCCCGCGATGGCCGCCGTGCGCTCCATGCTGAGTTTTTTGCTTTTGCGGATGCGTTTGATATTCTCCCCTACCGCCCGGGTCAATTCCATAGTAGGCGCCGCCCTTCTCTAAAATCACACAGTATATTGGTCGCTTCGACGTTTATAGTACCCGTTTTTCCCATATGTGTCAATAGCGCCGGGCCAGTCAGAGGCAAAAAAGCGGAGCGGCCCGGCCGCTCCGCTTTTTCTTTTTCTTGTCAGATACGCTTCCAGACGGCACCGCCGGGCACGTCGGTGATCTCGATGCCCTGGGCCTTGAGCTCGTCACGGATGCGGTCGGCCTCGGCAAAGTTCTTGGCCTTCTTGGCCTCTGCACGGGCCAGCACCTTGGCGTCCACCTCCGGGTCGCCCTCGCCGGTGACGGTATAGCCGCCGGAAGTGGCGGTGGCAGCGGCCTTGGCCAGCTCCTTCCGCTTTTCCGCGGCCCGCTCCAGGAGGCTCAGGCTCAGCACCTGGTCAAACTCGCCCAGCAGAGCCAGCTTGGTGGCGTCCGTGGTCTTGGCCTTGAGTACATCGTAGAGGGCCGTCACGGCCAGGGACGTATTCAGGTCGTTGTCCAGAGCCGCCTTGAACTTGCTCCGCAGCTCCGCCGCCGCGGCCTCGTCCACGTCGCCGCCCTCTTTCAGCGCGGCGATCCGGGCGATGAGCTTATCGTAGGCAGTCTTGGCGTTGTCCAGGTTCTCCCAGGTGAACACCAGGGCCTTACGGTAGTGGGACTGGAGGCAGAAAAGGCGATAGACCAGAGGATCGTAGCCCTTTTCCTCCAGCAGGGAAACGGTCAAAAACTCGCCCTTGGACTTGCTCATCTTGCCAGTGGCGGTGTTCAGGTGGTGGACATGGAACCACTGGGGGCACCAGGGATGGCCCAGGTAGCTCTCGGACTGAGCGATCTCATTGGTGTGGTGGGGGAAGGCATTGTCCACGCCGCCGCAGTGCAGGTCCAGATACTCACCGTTGTGCTTGAGGGAGATGCCGGAGCACTCGATGTGCCAGCCGGGATAGCCAACGCCCCAGGGAGAATCCCACTTAAGGGCCTGGTCCTCAAACTTGGACTGGGTGAACCAGAGGACGAAGTCGTTCTTGTTGCGCTTGTTGGCGTCCTCTTCCACGCCCTCCCGGACGCCCACGGCCAGATCTTCCTCGTCGTGGTCGTTGAAGATATAATAGCGGGAGAGCTTGCTGGTATCAAAGTACACGTTGCCGCCGGCAAAGTAGGCGTAGCCGGTGTCCTCCAGCTTTTTGACGATGTTGATATACTCCTGGATGCAGTTGGTGGCAGGCTCCACCACGTCCGGGCGCTTGATGTTGAGCTTGCGGCAGTCGGAGAAGAAAGCATCCGTATAGAACTGGGCGATCTCCATGACGGTCTTGTGCTCCCGCTTGGCGCCCTTGAGCATCTTATCCTCGCCGGTGTCGGCGTCGGAGCTCAGGTGGCCCACGTCGGTGATGTTCATGACCCGGTTCACGTCATAGCCGGCATAGCGCAGGTACTTCTCCAGCACATCCTCCATGATATAGGAGCGGAGGTTGCCGATGTGGGCAAAGTGATACACCGTGGGGCCGCAGGTATACATCTCCACGTGGCCGGGGGTATGGGTGGTAAATTCCGCTTTTTTGTGGGTGGCTGAGTTATAAAGATACATATTCAGGCAGTCCTTTCTTTTGTATGGGTCTGGTGTTCCATCAGTTCTTCCAGCTGGGCAAGGCGCTCCCGGAGGCTATCCAGCTCCCGGCAGACGGGATCTTCCACATGGATCTGATCCACGGCGTCGGCATAGCGGACGGGCACGCCGTCCATGCGCACCACCCGGGCGGGCACGCCCACGGCAGTGGCGCCGGCGGGCACAGCGGTCAGCACCACGGCGCCGGCAGCGATGCGGGCGTTGTCCCCCACGGTAAAGGGGCCCAGCACCTTGGCGCCGGAGCCCACCAGCACACCGTTGCCCAACGTGGGGTGGCGCTTGCCCTGGTCCTTGCCGGTGCCGCCCAGGGTCACGCCCTGATAGAGGAGGCAGTCATCGCCCACTTCGGCGGTCTCGCCGATGACGATGCCCATGCCGTGGTCAATGACCAGACGGCGGCCGATGGTGGCGCCGGGGTGGATCTCGATGCCGGTCCAGAATCGGTTCCACTGGGACACGAAGCGGGCCAGGAAAAAAGCACGGTGGCGATAGAGCCAGTGGGCCAGGCGGTGGTAGAGGACCGCGTGGACGCCGGGATAGAGCAAAAAGATCTCCAGCTTGCTGCGGGCGGCCGGGTCACGGCGCTGATAGGCGCCCAGTAAGTCGGAAAGGCTGGCAAAGGGATGATGTCTCATATTCAATAACTCCTTTATTCAGTAAAATGGGCAGGGCGGTACAGATGCAAAGTCCCCAACATCGTACTGCACAGGAGTTCAAACGGTTCCGAGCCATCATATTCTTGCCTCCTTTACCGGGAAAATACAAAAACGCCTCCGGCACCCCACAGGGTGCAAGAGGCGTTGACACGCGGTTCCACTCTCGCTTATCACTCACGCCGGCCTAACAGCCGGACAGCCCGATAACGGCGGCCGCACCGGGGGCCATTACGCCCCGCGCTCCCGGATGCACTTCGCAGTCTCCGCCGCAGGCATGCTTACAGCCGGTGGCACGCCCTCTCTGTTCTTTGGATGAACTGCTACTCTTTCCGTTCCTCGCGCAATCTGCTTACCACAGTATAGTAGCAGGACTTATCCGGCGTGTCAAGAGGGCAGGCAATTTTTGCCTCGTGTCAACTGCCTGTTGACAGCATGTCTGCCTCCGTCGCTTGTTCCTGCTCAGCAGATTTGGTACAATAAAGCAGAACAAAAGGAGGGTCGGATATGGAACTGAAGGATCGGATCGCCGCGGTACGCAAGGCCGCCGGCCTCACCCAGGAGCAGCTTGGGGAGCTGGTGGGCGTCACCCGTCAGGCAGTGAGCAAGTGGGAGAGCGGCCAGACCGTGCCGGATGCCATCACGATCGGACGGCTGTGCCTGGCCCTCCATGTGTCGGCAGATTATGTGCTGCTGGGTAAGGAGCCGGAGGATGCAGCCGCCGGGCAGCCCACACCGGTGCAGCCGGATCACTGTCCCTGCTGCGGCCGAAGCATGGACGGAGCCGTCTGTCCCCACTGCGGCTATCCCCTGCCCGACGTGCCGCCGTCCCATCAGCGCTATGCGGTCACTGCGGTGGGCCAGTACTATGCCAATCCCTACGCCGAGGAGCACCTGATGCGTTTTTGCGGCTTTACCCGGGAAGAAGCCCGGCAGGCACTGCAGGACTCCCATGGCCGGGAAGCAGTGCTGCGGCGCGGACTGACGGACGGTGCCGCCCGCTACCTCTCCGCAAATCTCAACCGGACCATGTTCCCCTCCGTCCGTGTGGTGGCAGATACCGGCGGCTCCACAGAATCCCTGCCCGACGGCGGCACTGCTATGACGGTATCAGAGCCGGAGCCCAGAGGGCTGGACTTCTGGGGCGTGGTGGGCGCCGTAGCGGCGGCGCTGATCCTGATCTTTCTTATCCAGCTGGTGCTGGCCGCCCTGCTTTGAAAAAAAGAAAAAGCCGCGGAGCTTCCGCGGCTTTTTTTCGCGCCCTTCATGCCGAGGCGATCACATCTTTGTTCTTCACGAAATACTCCACACCGGAGTAGAGGGTGGTCAGGGTGATGACCCACACGCAGATGGTGTTCACCACAGCCGGGATGGGCAGGAACATGAGGACGATGCACACCATGGTGGAGGCGGTCTTTACCTTGCCGGACCAGCCGGCGGCGATGACCCGGCCCTTGTCGGAGGCGATCATCCGAAGGCCGCTGACGGCAAACTCCCGGCAGATGACGATGAGCAGCATCCAGGCGGCCATCTGTCCGATCTCCACAAACCACAGCATGGCGGCCGTCACCAGCATCTTGTCCGCCAGGGGGTCGGCGAACTTTCCGAAGTCCGTCACCAGGTTGTACTTGCGGGCGATCTTGCCGTCCAGCAGGTCTGTGAGACTGGCCACGATGAAGATGGCCAGGGCCACATAGTTGGCCCCCGGGAAGCCCCAATAGAGCACCCCCATGAAAACAGGGATCAAGATAATCCGCAAAAGAGTCAATTTATTGGGCAAATTCATGATCTCTCGCTCCTTCCGCCTTTACTCTGCCAGCTCGCCGGTGAGCTCGCCGTCCATGACGCCGGTGAGGCGGACGGTAACGAAAGTGCCCGGCTCCACCTGGGTGTCGGCGGTGAAGTGGATACGCCCGTCGATGTCGGGAGACTCGGCGTAGCTGCGGCCGAAGAACATCTGCGCCTGGCCGTCGAAGCCCTCGCACAGCACTTCCCGCTCACTGCCCAGGACGGATTCATTGTACGCGTCGATGATGTCGGACTGGACGTCCACCACCAGCTCCGCCCGGCGCTTGGCCTCCTCCATGTCCACATGGTCCATGAGGGCGGCGCGGGTGCCATCCTCGGGGTAGAAGGGGAACACGCCGGCCCGCTCGATGCGCATTTCACGCAGGAAGGCACACAGCTCCTCAAAGGCGGCCTCGTCCTCGCCGGGCAGGCCGGTGATGAGGCTGGTGCGCAGCACCAGGCCGGGGATGCGGTCCCGCAGGGCATTGAGAACGCGGGTCAGGGATTCCTTGGTGTCCCGCCGGTTCATGGCCTTGAGGATGCCGTCGTTGCAGTGCTGGATGGGGATATCCAGATAGGGCAGGATCTTGGGCTCGGAGGCAATGGTGTCGATGAGCTCTTCGGTGATGTCGCTGGGATAGAGATAGTGGAGCCGGATCCAGTGGAAGTCCAGCTTGCAGAGCTCGCGCAGCAGCGCAGCCAGCTGGTGCTCGCCATTGAAGTCCGTGCCGTAGCGGGTGATGTCCTGCGCGATGACCAGCAGCTCCTTGACGCCGGCGGAGCAGAGCTCGGCAGCCTCATCCAGCAGCTCCGCCATGGGGCGGCTGCGGTACTTGCCCCGCAGGGACGGGATGACGCAGTAGGCGCAGTGGTTGTCGCAGCCCTCGGCGATGCGCAGATAGGCATACCAGGGGGGCGTGGACAAGATCCGCTCGCCGCTCTGGTTGGCGGTGTGGATATTGCCCAGATGGCAGGGGCGCTGGCCCTTTTCCATCACCTCGGCAATGGCCAGGGCGA
Organism: Clostridiales bacterium; assembly: GCA_019418625.1. Lineage (GTDB taxonomy): Bacteria > Bacillota > Clostridia > Oscillospirales > Oscillospiraceae > Oscillibacter. Next base: position 8,458 of record DYBL01000090.1, read on the forward strand.
TGTCATCGTAGCTGCCGGTGCCCAGGATGCCGTCCACCTCCGGCAGCTCCCGGAGCACATCCTCCTTGTACCGCTGGGCCATGCAGCCGGTCACCAGGATCTTCTGGACCTTCCCGGCCTTTTTCAGCTCCGCCATCTCCAGAATGTTGTCGATGGCCTCCTCGCAGGCAGAGGACAAGAAGCCGCAGGTGTTGACCACCACCACATCGGCACCCTCGGGCGCAGCCTGGATGGTATGGCCCGCCGCCTGGACCGTGGCCATCATCTGCTCGCAGTTGACCTGGTTCTTGGCACAGCCAAGGGAAATGAATGCAACGTTATATGACATAGAATCGCTCCGTTTTCTCATTTTTTATGGGAAACCGGCAGAGAGATGTCCGCCGGTGGTGAACTGTCCTTACTCCTCCGACATCTCCGTCCCCAGGCGGTTCCATGCCGCCCGGATATCGCCCCAGGAAAATCCCCGGCGCACCAGGGCTCCCGTGAGCCGCCGCTTTGCGGCCTCGTCGGCCTCGCCGCCGCGGAGCTTGGACGATAAAAAGCGGTCGATCTGCTCACCGGGGTCCGGCAGGGTGTCCAGCGCATCGTCCCACAGCTCCCGGGGCACACCCTTTTCCCGGAGCTTTTCCCGCACCCGGCCGGGGCCGTAGCCCATCTGGGCGCAATGCCGGGCCAGCACGGCAGCGTAATCGGCGTCGTTGATGGCCCCGATGGCCTCCATCCATTCGGCAGCATAGCGGGCCTCGGCCTCACTGGCTCCCTTGTCCCGGAGCTTGCGCTCCAGATCGTGGCGGCTCATGGCCCGGCGGCCCACCAGATCGGCGGCCCGGGCCTTCACATCAGACACCCCGGCAGCATCCTTCAGCCGCTTCAAGGTCGCCTCGTCCAGCTCATCTCCGGAGCGGAGGCCGAAGTCCAGCAGCTCCTGCTCCGTGACCTTCAGGCACGCGCCGTCCGCCAGGAATACCAGCACCCGGCCCCGCTTATGCTCAGAGGCGACGATGCGCTCAATCCTCATCCTTGAAATCGTCGGCGCTCACATCCACCGCCCGGCCAGCGGCCTTAGCGGCGATGCGCGCCTGGTTGCTCATGAGCTTATCGAAGTTGGCGCGAATATCCGCCTCCAGCTTCTCCGCCACCTCCGGATTTTCCTGGAGGTACTTCTTGGCAGCGTCCCGGCCCTGGCCGATGCGGGTCTCGCCCATGGAGAACCAGGAGCCTGCCTTCTGCACCAGATCCAGCTTCACGCCCAGGTCCAGCAGCTCGCCGGTGTGGGCGATGCCCTCGCCGTACATGATGTCGAACTCCGCCTCCCGGAAGGGGGGCGCCACCTTGTTCTTGACCACCTTGGCCCGGGTGCGGTTGCCCACCACCTCGGAGCCGTTTTTCAGCGTCTCGATGCGCCGCACGTCGATGCGGACGGAGGAATAGAACTTCAGTGCCCGGCCGCCGGTGGTGACCTCGGGGTTGCCGTACATGACACCCACCTTTTCACGCAGCTGGTTGATGAAGATGACAATGGTGTTGGTCTTGCCCACAGCGCCGGTGAGCTTGCGCAGAGCCTGGCTCATGAGCCGGGCCTGGAGGCCCACATAGCTGTCGCCCATCTCACCCTCGATCTCCGCCCGGGGCACCAGGGCCGCCACGGAGTCCACCACGATCACGTCAATGGCGCCGGAGCGCACCAGGGCCTCCGTGATCTCCAGGGCCTGCTCGCCGGTATCCGGCTGGGAGATGAGCATCTCCTCCACATTCACGCCCAGGGCACGGGCATAGGTGGGATCCAGGGCATGCTCGGCGTCCACGAAGGCCACCTCGCCGCCCCGCTTCTGCGCCTCCGCCACCACGTGCAGGGCCAGGGTAGTCTTACCGGAGGACTCGGGCCCGTAGATCTCCACGATCCGTCCCCGGGGAAGGCCGCCGATACCCAGGGCCACGTCCAGGGCCAGAGAGCCCGTGGGGATGTAGTCCACATTCAGGTTGGCCTGATCGCCAAAGCGCATGATGGAGCCTTTGCCGTACATTTTCTCGATCTGGGCCATGGCGGTATCGATGGCCCGCTTTTTGTCCGAAGCCGGTGCCGCGGAGGGCACAGGCGCTTTTTCCTTTGCCATAGTCTTCTTCCTCCTGTATGTTCACGTTCCGTATCTGTGTCTTTGTCCATGGCAGCTTTTGCCGCAGCGGATGTAAAGGCGATACACCTCGCAGATTTTATAAAGAGCGAGCGCCCCTCAGATCTCCGTACAAAGTGTGCCGAACACCACCCGGGGGATGCCCTGGGTGTCCTTGACCACCTGGATGTCCCCGAAGCCCTGGGCGCGCATGATGCGCAGGACGCTGTCCGCCTGGCCGATGCCCACCTCGAAGTAGAGCTTTCCGCCGGGGACCAGCGCTCCGCGCCACAAATCGGAAATGGCCCGGTAAAAGTCCAGGCCGTCCTCACCGCCGTCCAGAGCCAGGTGCGGCTCGTAGTCCTTCACAGATGTATCCAGGGTGTCGATGTCCGCCCGGGGGATATAGGGCGGGTTGGAGACGATGCACTGGAACTCTCCCAGGGATTTTTCCGGCTTTTCCAGGGCATTTGCCTGCATGGGCACCACCCGGCCGGTGAGGCTGTTGCGCCGGATGTTCTGGCGGCAGATCCTGAGAGCCGCGTCCGACCACTCCCCCAGCACCACCCGGGCCTGGGGCGCCTGAGACGCCACGGCCAGGCCGATGCAGCCGCTGCCGGCGCACAGGTCCAGCACTCGGCACTCGCCCAAAGTCTTTACATAGTCGATGGCCTGGGCTGCCAGCACCTCCGTGTCCGGACGGGGGATGAGCACGTCCCGGGAGATGTCCAGGGGCAGCCCGTAAAACTCCCACTCGCCGATCAGATACGCCACCGGCTCGCCATTGAGGTGCCGCTCCACCAGATCCCGCACCCGCTTTTCCAGCTCCGGGGAGGCATACAGGCTCCCGTCCGCCGTCAGCTGCTGGCGGCTCTTGCCGGTGCCGAAGCACACCAGCTCCCGGGCCTCCAGCGTGGCGGCCTCAATGCCCGCGCTGCGCAGCTGCCGGCGAATATCCAAATACAAATTGTTATATGTGATTGCCATATTACGCTCCGTATCGAAATTTGACGTATTTTCCGGCTTTTGAACGGAATATCCCGCTTTACGTCACCAGGCATCCTTGCCCTTTTCGGAGGGCAGCACCAGCTCCAGCGAGCGAATGGCCACTTCGATCATGGCGTCGTCCGGCTCGTTGGTAGTAAAGTTCTGCATCCACAGACCCGGTGCCGTCAGGATCTGGGCCAGCCGGTTCTCCTGCACATGGCGGCCCACCCAGCGGTTGAACTCATAGGTGATGCCCACCACCAGCGGCAGCAGCAGAAGGTGCGCCGCCGTCCGCAGCCAGACATTGGTGATGGGCCAGATGCCGAACACCACGCTGGAGATGAGGATGGACACAAAAATGACCACGAACAAAAAGCTGGTGCCGCAGCGGGGATGGTGCCGGGGCTGGACGCGGACGTTCTCCACGGTCAGGGGCAGCCCCGCCTCGTAGCAGAAGATGGTCTTGTGCTCCGCTCCGTGATACTGGAACACCCGGTAGATGTCCTTTTGCCGGGAGCAGGCGATCAGGTAGATGAGGAAGATAACGATCTTCAAAAGGCCCTCCACCAGATTGCGTCCCCACATAGGAAAGCCGGGGTAAAAATGCAGAATGCCGCCGGTAAGCAGCGTGGGCAGCACCATGAAAAGGAAGATGCTCATGCCCACGCCCAGCACCACCGCCAGCGCCACCACGGCGCTCTCCAGCTTTTTGCTGGGGATATGGGATTCCAGCCACTGTTCAAAGCGGGAGGGCTGGGCGGCCTCGTCGTCGGGGTAGAAGTCCGCCGAGTACATAAGAGCCTTGACACCGTGGACCATGGAGTCCAGGAAATTGACGGTGCCCCGCACCAGGGGCCAGCCCAAAATGGGATAGCGGTCCTTGATGAAGCGCAGAGGCTCCACCTTTTCCACCAGCTTGCCCTCCTGGTCCCGTACCACCACGGCCTCCTTCTCCGGGCCGCGCATGAGGATCCCCTCGATGAGCGCCTGTCCGCCGATGCTGGTGCGGAAGGCGCAGGAATTGTGTTCTGCCATGTGGATTCCTTTCTATTGTTGCATTGTATCACATCCGCCCGCCAAAAGCAAACGAATGTTCGATTACTCATTCATAGGCAGCCGGATGGTCACCACCGCGCCGCCGCCCTCAGCGTTGCCGATGGTGAAGGTACCGCCGTGGAGGCCGATGATCTCGTCACACACGGCAAGACCGATGCCGCTGCCGCGGGCCTTGGAAGAGCCCTTATAAAACTTCTGCTTCACGTAAGGCAGCTCCGCCTCCGGGATGCCGGGGCCGTAATCCCGCACCCGGACCACTTCCTCGTGGCCCTCCCGGCAGATGGAGGCCGTGATCCGCAGGCCCGATCCGCCGTGCTTGGCGGCGTTGTCCAGCACGTTGCAGAATACCTGCTTGAGCCGCTCCGGGTCGCCGGAGATAAAGGGCATCTCCTCGTCGCAGCTCTCGTACTCCAGGGCGATGCCCTCCTGGCGGAACAGCTCCCGGTAGGTGAAGATGGCGTCCTCAAACTCTGCCTGCAGGTCCACCTGCTCCACCCGCAATGTGAAGCGGCCGTCCTCCATTTTGGAAAACTCCAGCAGCTCTTCCACCATGGTGGAAAGGCGCCGGGACTCGTTGAGGATGATCCGGATGCCCCGGCGCAGCTGCTCGGGGTCCCCGGTGGGGTCTTCCAGAATGGTCTCGCCCCAGCCGTTGATGGCGGTCAGCGGTGTGCGCAGCTCATGGGACACGGAGGAGATGAACTCGCTTTTCATCTTCTCGTTGCGGCCGATCTTGAGGGACATATCGTTGATGTTGTCCACCAGCTCGCCCAGCTCATCGGAATATTTATTTTCGATCTGAATGCCGTAGCCTCCCGCTGAGATGCGCTTGGCGGCGTCGGTGACCACGGCCACCGGCTCCACTACATCATTGATGAAGAGGAGGTTTGCCAGGATGACCATGGTCATGCACAATGCGGCGATCACCAAAACCACCGCGATGGTCACCAGGATCTGTCGGTTCACTTCCCGCAGCGAGGTCACCAGGCGCAGTACGCCCACCACCTTGCCGCTGTACATGAGGGGCGCGGAGACTGCCAGGATGTTCTCCCCCGTCTCCGGGTCACGGCCCTGGAAAGCCACGCAGTCCTGCTGGGCGATGGCCTGCTCGATGTCCGGTGTGCCGGGCTTGATGCCGTTTTTCAAACTGGAGGTGGAGGAGACCTGGATGCGTCCGGCGCCGTTGATGAATTGCAGCTCGATGCGGTCCTTGTCCTCAAAATTGGTGGTGGACTGGGTGGCCCGCTGCAAATACTCGGCAAAGCCGTTGTCCATAAAGTAGTCGTTGAAGGCACCTGCCTCCGCCCGCGCCTGCTTCATGAGGCCGTCCTGCATGGTCCCGTAATAATAGCTGGAAATGCCCACGGAAAACAACGTCACCAGCAGCACCAGCATCAGCAGCACCGGCATGATGCTGTTGAACACCCACCGCTGCCGCAAGCCCTGGATCCGAAGGGTCTTCCACTTGATCCCGCGCTCTTCTGACACCGCGCTCCGCCTCCTTTCAGCCGGTTTTCCGTACAGAACTCAAAATCCCCACTTATACCCGTATCCCCACACCGTGGTAATGTAGGTGGGATTTTGTACATTGTCCTCGATCTTCAGCCGCAATCGCCGCACGTTCACGTCCACGATCTTCAGCTCGCCAAAGTAGTCCCGGCCCCACACCATATCCAGGATCTCCTCCCGGGAGAGGGCCTTGCCGGGGTTTTCCATGAACACCTTCATGATGGAATACTCCACCTGGGTCAGCTTGATGCGCTGCCCGTTTTTCTCCAGGGTGCGGTTGCGGGTGTTGAGCAGGAACGGCGGCTGGACGATCTCCCCGGCCTGGGCGGGCTCTTCCCCGCCGGCCCGGCGGAACAGGGCGTCCACCCGGGCAGTCAGCTCCGCCGGGGAGAAGGGCTTGGTCACATAGTCATCGGCGCCGGTCATGAGCCCCGTCACCTTGTCCATTTCCTGAGACCGGGCCGTGAGCATGATGATGCCGATCTTGGCGTTGGTGGCCCGAATGCGGCGGCAGACCTCAAAGCCGTCGATGCCGGGCAGCATGATGTCCAGCAGCGCCACCTTGGTGTCCGGATTTTCCTTGAGCCGCTCCAGCGCATCCTCACCGGTCTCGGCCTCGATCACATCGTAGCCCGCCCGCCGCAGGTTAATGACAATAAAGCTGCGGATGCTGGACTCGTCTTCCAAAACCAAAACTTTTTTCATGGCGTATCCTTTCTTGTCGGTCAGTTGTCACCGTACACCCACTCTTTGGTGATGAGGCTGAAGGCGGAGCGCACCTCGTCCTCGGTCATGCCGCCGCTCCAGCGGCTGTTGGCATCCAGCAGTTCGGCGGTGTAAATGGTCTCCGCCTGACGGCCCAGAGTGAATCGCCCGCCCCGCACCGCCTTGACGCTGCGGCTGCTGCCGGTGATGGCCGTGATCTGCATGAAGGGCTCCGGTCCCTGTTCTCCCTGGATATAGAAGGTGACGCATGCCTCGTCCTCATCCACGCTCCGGGATACCATGACCTCCTCCCGCCAGCTCTCCGGCAGGAGGAAATACCAGCCGTCCTCGATGTCGTGATAGGTGCTCAGCGCCAGGGTCGCCTCTCCCTGGGCATTATAGGTGTACCAGTCGATCCGCTGATAGGCGATCTGGTTTTCCTGCAAAATGGGCAGTGAGACGGCCCTGGGAAGCTCCGTCACGCCGTCGCTGTTGATATCCATGGGATAGAGCGTCTGGAACGGGGCGATCTCGGCGGAGACGCCGGTGGCGTCAGAGAGGGTGATGTTGGTCAGATCACCGTTGCGGGAGGCCAGCACATCCGTCACAGACCAGAGTCCTTCCTCCACGCCGGTGACAAACAGCGCCGGCATACCGTCATTCAGGGTCCCCGCGGTGACCCGTCCCTGCTGGTTCAGCTCCGCCATGGTGATGGAGATAGGTGCCGAGCCCTGCAGCTGCAGGCCTCCGTTCTGCCAGGTATAGTAGTCCGCCACGGCATCGCCGCCCTCGGCACTGCGCAGCACCACCAGTTCCTGGACCTGATCCTGGTCCAGATCCGTAACTGCATAGCGCACATAGTTGCTGCGCATGAGCTCCGTGGGCTCGCCGTCTTTGAGGGTGTAGACCACCAGAGCCTGCAGGTCTGTGGTAACGCGCCAGCCCACGATCAGCTCCGTGTTCCCGTCGCCGTCCAGATCATTGTAGCTGATGCTGTAAATGGCGGTACCGCTGCTTTCGATCACATAGGAAAGTTCATAGGTCTGGTCCTTGGCGGTAAAAATGCAGATCTTCAGCGGCTTTTCATCGGCATCATTGCGGAAAAATGCCACCGCCTCCTCCTGCCCGTCGCCGTTCAGATCCTCCAGCTGCACGGGCTGGATGTTGCTGCCGGAGATGGGTGCGGCATACTCCGCCCCGTCCGACAAAATTGCATTGATCCGGTTGTCCAGCTCTGTGTATTCCGTGGGGAGCTTGGGCAGGCAGTACAGCTCCTGCGGGGAAATGGTAAAGCCGCATCCGCTGGTCATCAGCGCCGTCAGAACCAGCAGCCAAGTCGCCAGTATTTTTCGCATTGCACTGCCCTCCTCTCCGGCAAAGCTCCAAAAATGCACATAATTTAACTAATATATGATAGCACGTCTTTTCCCGTTTGTGTAGAGGTTTCTTCCCTTTTTCCCTGCATTTTACGCTTCGTTCATTTTTTTGTTTTTTATGAAAACAGCTCTTGAATTTCCCTATGCACTCTTGTATAATAGCCAAGTACCTTATGCCGGTGTGATGGAATTGGTAGACGTGACGGACTCAAAATCCGTTGGTAGCGATACCGTGTGGGTTCGAGTCCCACCACCGGCACCATAAAAGCAAAACAGTATAGATGCCGTAGGCCAGAAGCCTACGGCATCAACTGTTCCCGGGCTTTTTCCCCTCGAAAATTCACCGATGATTCCATAGATGCCAACCACTGTTTCCCCCTAACTGGTGGGACTCGAACCCCCATCTGCTCAGAGGTTGGCAAAATCAAAACCATGTGGTGCCCTTTTTGAAGCAGCATTTTTCAAAAAGGGCGCTATTTTTCTGCCAGTAGAATACACAAAGTTTGGGGCGTCAATTTGTTGGTCGTGATGGGCCAATCGATTGGCGCCCTTTTTCATTTTCAGACCATTTCAAAAAGGGCGCTAAGATTCAGGAGGTAAAACAAGATGGATAGACAACAATTTTTCCGAGAACTTTGCACGGTGCTTGGCCGAGAAGGCTTCACCACACAGCCGGAGCAGGATGACCTCCTCCCGGTGGAATGGGACGGCCGTCCTCTCTGCCGAATCACCGAGGGTGGAGGGGTTCGCTACTGGCAGGAGGATGTGGCCACTCCGGAACGGGACCAGGCCTGTGAGCGGGCCACCAATCTGGCCTGCATGGTGCAGGAGTACATGACCTTGATGGAGCAGGCTCCCCCGCTGAAGGCTCAGGGGCTGTCGGGAGATTTCAGGGTGCTGGCTGATTTCAACGGAACGGTTCTGGCCGGACATCCGACCCAATATGGTGTCCACTTTGTTACCTGGGACTGGAACTTTGACCGCACAGGTCTTAACTACGGACGCTACTTTCAGGAAAACTATTCGGGCGCCAAGCAGGACTTCGCCACCCGGTCCGGTCTCATCTCGAAACAGCAGGTATTCAATGAGGCACAGCTTACTGAAATTTACCGCTGCTGTGCTGATACCCTGGACGCCGGATTCGATTTGACCTATGACCAGGAACAATGCATCAAAGGCGTTCAGGAACAGATCCTGAGCGGAATGCCCAATATCCTGGATCACATCAATGAGCAAGAGCAACACTCTACGGATTCTCAAAGCCAGGAGCTGACAATGTAATACACCGAGCGCTGGAGTTTTAGAAGCAAGACTCCGGCGCTTTTTTTATTTCACCGAAAGGAGATCACTACCCATGACGCGCCACTTTATGAGAGATACCCCCTTGTACCAGATGGAGCAGATGATGATGACCCCGCCTTATTTTAAGCCAAGAGGCCACAGCCTGCGCCGCTCCGGATTCCGGTATCAGGCCAAGGATGTGGACTGTGAATACTGCATGAATTACTCTCGCAGGAACCTCTGCCCTCTGGACCAGTGCATTTGTCTGGAGGAACGGATTGAAACCGGGGCTCTCAGCCTTGAGGAATTGCTCCGGGACTGTCTCAACAGTAAGCCGAAGATGAGTCTGTGGAGGCGACTGGCACAGCTTCTGTACCAGCAGTCTCTGCAGTTCTTTCGTACTGACGAACACCGCAGACGATGGATGCACTGGCGAACACGCTACCACCGATTGTCGCAACGCAACCAGGCAGCGCTGTTTCTCCTGACAGCCTACGATGATATCTGGCGCAGGGTGATCTGGAAAGTTGAAGATAATGGCTTCGATTTTGACTCCGTCCGGCTCGCCGGCATCCAGCCGGAGCTTTACAGCGTTTATCAGGCAGCAAAGGCCATTTCTATCGGCAGCCAAAACATTACCATTGCTGATCTCGCATCCCGTGAACTGGTCACAGATGAGGCGTTCCAACTGATTATCTGCGCTCTGCTTCTGGCCAAGTACGGTAATGCGATTTCAAATTTAGAAAGAAAGGGTGATTCCTAAAGCATGATGGAAGCAGTTTTAAGCAATTCGGACCATCCGGAGTTCGGAGAAGCGACTATTCCGCTTCCCATCCCCAGGGAACAATACGACCACTGCATAGAGCTGGTGAATGCACTTGAAATTGGAAGTGTTGTTGCCTCCGACTGCCATGTCAATGAGATCTGCAAAGGGTGGCCGGTATTTTATCGTCTGGAGGGGATGCAGGTCAATCTGGACGAGCTGGATTATCTGGCTAAGCGGCTGGAGAGCTTCGATGTCGGTGAGTACGCACAATTCCAGGCCATGGCCGAAAAGCTGGATCTCACCAGTATGAAGGATCTGATCAACCTGACCTTCTGCTGCCAGCAGGCAACGGTTATTACGGATTTTTCTGACCTGGCAGCCATTGGCCGCAGCCACTATCTGAATACCCACGGTGGATGTGCCAGCACCGAGGAGTTGGAACATCTGGATGGTGAGGAAACGGCAATTCTTCTGATTGAAGGCAGCGAAGGTACCGTCACACGCTACGGCGTGGTTTATGACAACGGTATGCAGCTCTCGCAGCTCTACGATGGAAAGCATCTCCCCGGCTACCACTATGAAGCGGATATGATCATGGTGGGATTGGTTTCCCGGCAGGAACCGGAGAATACCAAAAATGTCACCTGGATATACCTCCCCGCATCCAAAGGACAGATCGAGCGTGCCATACAGCGCAGCGGCATTGTCGATCCCAAGGATATATGTTTCCGCATGGGTGACAGCATGTTCCCGGAGGAAGTGGATGTGGCACTGGACTTTCGCTGTGAAGACATCTATGAACTTAACGATCTGGCGCAGGCCGTGGGTAAACTCTCCCATGATGACTGCATCTAACTGGGTGCTGCTGTGAGCATAGCCGGACCGGAGTGTGCCAGTCAGATCCGTCACCTGGCCGAGAACCTGGATCTCTTTGAGTTTGCTCCCGGCGCTCATACCCCTGCCGAATACGGAAAATACATGATCCAAGAATCCGGCCATTTTGAGTACGACCCCAATCTGGACGAGTTCTATGACTACGAAAGATACGGCCTGCAGCACATGGATCAGGAGTCCGGTATGTTCACCAACCGCGGCTATATCGCCTACCAGGGTACGCTGAGTCTGGAGGAATTGATGATGGAAGATCCGACAGAAGCACACGAAGCAGAATGCGGATTGCAGATGGGAGGAATGTGAATGAAAAAGAAAATCGTGATCACGCTGGCATCTCTGGCAGCAATGGGAGCGGCTGTTGCGGGCTACCTCCACTTTTCCGGCAAAACGCCTTTTGACCATAGCTATTTCCGCTGAGTAGTGATATGTTGTGTAGCTATACCAGCACGAAGGGAGTGAGAAAATGAGCAACAAAACGATTGCCGAGTTTTTGGAGCATCATAAACAGTTCAGCCATTTCAGACCCGCCTCTCGTGAAGAGGCGGGTCTCTTTTATTCGGAGCCGGATCAGGCACTGGATGAGGCGCTGGGTACTGTGGGACATCTCCGTATGGACTTTGGCTCTGGCGGGAAAGAATTTTTCCATACCTGGTGGCCTCATAACAAAGACCAATTCAACACCGGGGAATTTAAGGACGACCTTCAGGAAGTTGTGGATGCCCTTCGTGCGGATGGCCCGCTGAAGGATCTGTCCGCAATGAGTACCTACTGTCATCAGAATGGCGGAGCAATTACGCAGGACGGCCGGAGTTATGGTTACATCGCAGAAACGAAGCATTACCGCTACTGCCTGCGCTGCACCCCTTCCCCCGGTGACTATCAAGGGTATCTCTACTGCTATGACCTGCGTCAGCAACAGATGGCCCATCAGAACAAACCGGTTGGCCGAGTGACATTCGCCAGCGGCGAGCAGACGGAGTATCTGGATGGAGAAACATATCTGACGGCCATTCGGGAAGAATTACCTTATATGGCCACCACCGGATTCCGCTGCGAAACGCTGACGGATGACCCCGCCATCCGCAAGGCTGTGGACGACATCCTGCTGGACTTCGCCGGCGAAGCAAACCCTCGTCGGGAATGCAGCTACGGACTGACAGAAAAGGGCATGAAAGCGTTGCGGGATGCGGCTGACCCGTCGCTTCCGCACAGCTATAGCTGGTTTGTCATTACTGACTGCAATACCCAGGCAGAGCAGTTCCATCGGGATCTGACCTTGCCGGATGCCATACGAATTTACAGCTCCAGCGACCGGCCTGAAAAGCGCATTGGAGTCACGAAGGATGGCATTGCCACGGTGGACCTTGTTCACGCACAAGACGGTGAGCAGAGGTTCTTCGAGGACTATCAGAAGATGAACAGCTTTCAAAATGATCCTGAAATTCTGGCAGCGGTAGATTGTCTCCGGCAGGAGCTGGAGCTGCCCAGCCAGGGCATGAGTATGGGAGGAATGTAAATGGCGGTACCCAAGGAATGGCTGAACTTCCTGCGGGAGCAGTATCCGGCAGGAACCAGAATCAAGCTCAGAGAGATGAAAGACCCGTATGCCCCGCTGCCCCCCGGCAGCACAGGTACCCTGAAATACATCGACGATATCGGCCAGTTCCACATGAAGTGGGACAATGGCAGCGGCCTCGCCCTGATTATCGGGGAGGACAGCTTCTCCGTAATCCCGCCGGAACTCACCACCCTGAAGCTGTATATGCCCCTGACAGCGGACCTCTATACCCGCAACGAGTACGGTGAGATGGAGGATGAAAGCACCCTGCTGGATGGCAAAATGCTACGTGGCTATGAGGGGGACATTCTCAGTGCCATGATCAAAAATCGTATGCCGGAGGAAACTGAGCGCGGCCTGATGCACTGGTACAGCGGAGATGACAGCGTCAACCGGAAAGTCCAGTCCGCCGTGTTCACGGTCGAGGATCGAAACGGCCAGCTCTGGGGTGTGGCTGAATGCCGTGTTGCAGGGACCCTTACCCCGGAGGAGCTGACCAACCTGAAAGAGTACATCTCCGGACAGGCATCGGATGGCTGGGGCGAAGGCTTTGAGCAGCGGGACATCTGCATTGGTGATGACGAGCTGTATGTCCATCTGTGGAACTTCGACGATTGGAGCATCCAGACCGAGGACGAGTGCTTCTCCCCAAAACTTGCGGAAGGTCTGCCGGAGATGTGCTTCTCCACGCTGCAATCCACCGGCGAACTCATCTGCATCAAGAGAGGTGAAACCGGCTACTATCCGTCCCAGTGGAATACTGGGGACAAGGAGAAAAATGTAGAACTGGCTGACCAGCTGAACGAACAGCTGGGTGTGAATATGTGGCAGCGGCAGGCCATGGAGGTGGGCAGCATGTGCGGCTGGGATGTCCCCGGCGCTGACCCCGCCAAGTACCAGGAAGACTATGACCACCAGATGGGAGGGCTGACCCTTGGATAAGGTGTTTCGCGTGGAGCTGTCCGGAAATAAGGACCGTTGCTGTGAGCTGGAACTCCCCGCTACCTACTACAGCCTTCTGGATGCGCTGGACAAGCTCCAGATGGCTCCCGGCGATAAGCCGAGATGGGAATTCCTTGAACACCACAGCTTTCCGTTCCTCCATGTCCATCTGGCCCATGAATGCGATCTCTATCAGCTCAATGCTTTGGCGACCGTCCTGGGCCAAATGAATGGCAGAGAGAGAACCGCATTCGAAGGGCTGTTCAACATGGAGGTGGCCAAGAAATACGGTCCCATCAGCGTTGCCACCATGATCGACCTGGCCTACAGCACAGACTGCTGCCACGTGGTCAACGCCTCAACGGATGAGCAGCTGGGCAGATTCTACTCCGAGAATGATTTCATCCCCGCCCTTGAAAAAGTCCCCGACTCCATCTTTGAGTATCTGGACTTTGAAATGCTCGGCAGAAAAGCCCGATTTGAGGAGGGCGGTGTCTTTGCAAGCAACGGATATGTCACACAGCATACCGAACTGAAGCAGGTATATGAGACGCTGGATCTCATGCCTTCGGCTCCCTCCTATGCCATCCGCCTGCTGGCCGGAAGCTCGCCCATGGACTCCGATGGCCTGCCGGAAAAGCAAGTATATCTGAACCTCCCCGCAACACAGGAGGCGCTGGATCATGTGCTGGAGGTATGTGAAGCGCCCTCCTGGCGTGAGATGCTCTTCTGGACGGAGGATGGCGCTGTGCCGGATCTTCTGGAGAATATGGATTGTGACGATATCCAGGAACTCAATGAACTGGCAAAGCACCTCAAATGCCGTGAAAACAGCGGAGAGCTTTCCAAACTGAAGGCGGTCATCCTTGCGACGGACTGCCACGATGTCGGAACCGCTATTCAGATCTCTGAGAACCTGGATGACTACCTGTTCGAGCCTGACCAGAGAAATCCCGAGGAGGTTGCATCCGAGGAGCTTCGGCTCATTGTGGACGAGCAATCCCTCTCGATTCTGAAGAAGCATGTCAGTCTCTACAACTATGGCCTGGATGTCATGGCCGCCAACCATGCTGTGCTGACTCCATATGGACTGGTACAGCGCAGAGATGGCAACGAGCTGCTCCAAGCCCAGGAACCCCCGTCTGAGCGCAGTGGAATGGAGATGATGCAGTGAACGCTCAACAGTCTGAACTCTTCGACCTGCTGGATGGCTTTGAAATGACCAAATCCCAGCATGACTGGCTGGAACGGCGATTTGAAAACATGACGGTAAAAGAAAGCCTTCTGTTCCGTGGGGCAATGCAGATCGAGCGCCCCCAAATGACTGCCGATGTGATGCTGATTGCCAATCAGCTGGATCACTACGACCTGTTCTACGGTGCAGGAGACGATGCCCGACTTGGCAAATTTGTCATGGAGCAGATCCAGCGCCCCTCCTCTCAGGCGCGTGAGTTTCTTGACCCGGAGAAAGTGGGCGCAGCTTACCGCCAGAAGAGTGGCAACATTTTCTGCGACGGCCACTTCGTCCATGTCACTACCCTAATCAATCCGTTTCTGGACGGTGACCCGACGCTGAACCCCGACAAAGGCGATTTTGCTATCCGGGTCAAGCTGGCAAGCCGCTCCCACATGGACGGCGTGTGGGTTGGATTCCCGGACACCGGTGAATACATGGACGCTGCACACCCGGACGAACTTCTCCTGGCGCTGGACGCACTGGAGGTGGAGTCTTTGACCGAGTGTATCGCCGTGGATGTGGACTGCTGCCTCCCGCAGCTGGAGGACATTCTCTCCCAATATAGCTCTGCGGCGGAGCTTGTCCGTCATGCCATCGACTTTGGCTATGCCTGGGGAGAACAGGGGCAAGGCGAACCCCGGTGGCTGGATAAATGGCAGGCTGTTATGGAGCTGGAGGACTGCCACCGCTTGGATTACGCCCTGGACCTGGCACAGAACCTCCACTGCTATCACTTCATGCCCCGTGACATGGAACTCACCGACTTCGGCAAAACGCTGGCGAAACAGGACGGCGTCTACCCCAAGGATGAACTGCTCGCCTCCTGCTTCGATGCGGAGAGCTATGCCAATCAGCGGATGAAGAACATGGGCTTGTCCGCCGCTGAGCATGGCTTTGTATCCTGGAACGGCACAGAGCTGGTCTATGAGTACAGTCAGCCGGATGTGGAGCCGACCATGTCCATGTGAGAAGCCACCCCACAGACCAGTCGCCGCCGCAACGGAGGTGATGAAATAAAAAATGAAATAGCCTGAACACCACAGGGGCCGTTACCCGAATCGGGACGAACGGCCCCTGATTTTTTGCGCTCTTTTCGGGTAACAGCCCCGGAAAGGAGCCCACATGACCACGACAACGGTTAACCCCATCGCCGAGTACCTGAAGATCTATCACAAGGGAGCGCAAAGCGTCATATCCAGCCGGGATCTGGAGGCGGCTTTCCATATCCGAGGCCCCGACCTGCGCCGGTTGATCAACAGCCTGCGTGGAGATGGCATCCCCATCTGCAGTTCTGATTCCGGCTATTACTACGCCGGTACTGAGGAAGAACTGCAGAGAACCATCCGACAGCTCCGGAGCCGGATCAAGAAGATCGCCCATGCGGAACGCGGTCTCACCAAGGCACTGGAGCAATCCACCGACAGCGGACAGATATCCCTTCCGCTGGAGGGCGGTGATACCGCTTGAAAAGCTTCATCCCCTGGGTGGGCGGTAAAAGCAAGCTGCTGTGGCTGATCCGAAAGCTGTCTCCCTCGCGGTATTCCCGTTTTATTGATGTGTTCGGCGGCAGCGGCACAGTAACCCTGAGCCGCCCCATCCAGCCGGGATGTATAGAGGTCTACAACGACTTCAACAGCGACCTGACCAACCTGTTCTGTTGTGTCAAAAACAGGACCATGGCGCTCCTGCTGGAGTTGGGGTTTCTGCCGCTGAATACACGCGACGATTTCAATGTGCTGTATAAGTTCTTCTCCAAAGAGGAATTCACCGATGACTATCTGAAAGAGGAGCTGGAGCTGACGGAGCGGTATCTGGAGCTTCCGGACGCTGAGACCATCCAGAGAATGATGCTGGAACGAGCGCCTCGCGGTGATGTACGGCGCGCTGCCGACTTTTTCAAGCTGATTCGATACAGCTTCAGCGGCGGCGCCAAGTCCTTTGCCGGAAAATCCTGCGATATCCGCCGTTTCTTCTATCTGATTTGGGAGTGCTCCCGCAGGCTGGCAAATGTCGTCATCGAAAACAAGGACTGCGTAGAAATCGTCCACCAGTACGACCGGCCAGACGCATTTCTTTATTTTGATCCGCCCTACTACGATGCAGAGGACTGTTATGCGGCGGTGTTTCCCAAGGAAGATCATCAGCGTCTCCACGACGCTCTGCTGGAGTGTAAGGGATATGTCATGGTGTCCTATAACTACTGCCCATTCATCGTGGAGCTGTACAAGGAGTTTTATATCTTCTACACCACTCGCCCCAACAGTATGTCTCAGAAGGCCGGAAGCGAATATGAGGAGATTGTCATCACCAACTACGACCCCCGCCGCCACGATTCCGCAAGGCATTGGCAGCTCAACCTTTTCAACCTGTCTGCCGCGGACGAGGAGGAAGGAAAATACACCCTGATCCACGAACCAACAAAAGAACTCAGACAGAAAACGGAGGAATGAACATGACATTTATCAAGTACACCAACGACGGCAAGGCCGTCATCCAGCCCGCCGCCCTGACCTTAAGCGGCCTGGACAGAGAGGAAACGCTGGAGATGCACACCTTGGAAAACGCCATTGTCCTGCTCAAGCCTGATATAGAGCCTGTGGAGAAAGCCGCCGCCATGATGACGGTGATGCGGCTGGCCCACAGTCTGTGGGAGGATATGCTGGCCGACTGGGATAACCAGGAGGACGATGAGGATATGTGCGACGGCTGCCATGGCTGCGATGAAGACATGCTCCCCATTCCCGCCGAGGCCTTTGAGGATGCCGATATCCTGTACGACAACCTCCGTGTGATCAGCGTGGACGGCGCTGTCCTGGTGGTATCCGATGACCGCAAGACCGCATGGAGCGAGTCGTTGACCAAAGCGATCCTTGAAAGCGAGAAAGCCAATGACTAAGGATCACGCCTACCTCTACCTCAGTTCTTTCTCCGAGGCCAAACGGCAAAACGAGGTGGCGCTCTGGCGGGCAAGCCACTTGGAGAACATTGCTTGCAAGCAGGCCATCGAGGAGTCCATCCGCCGGGGCTTTGATGGGATGCACCTGGACCGTGACTGCGCCAGAAGCGTCATCGACAAGTTTGGATTCAAGCGTGTGGGGTGGGTGTTGTCCGCCACACTTCAGCAAAAGCAGTATGATGGACGATTCAGCCCTCAAAACAAAACATGGGCCGCATCCACCTTCATTCCTCCCAGCGACCGCAATTACGAGTTTGCGGTGGAGAGTCACCCCGCTGTGCTGGACGGCTTCGTCAACGCCTTCCGGGAAGCGCAGGCAGAGCTGAAGCTGTTCAACGGCTCCCACTGCGACGATATGACCGGACAAGAGCTGGAAGGCAAGGTGCTGGTCATGAGTCCGTTCACGCTGAAGGAGTCCTACTGGGCGCCGGAAAATCAGCTCTGGCTGGCCACCGGCGGCTTTGGCTGCGTACCCACTGCCGCAGGCAGAGCGGTATACGCCACCTGCCTTGGCGATGGAGAGCAGACACGCTGGAATCGCAGCGACTTCATCGGCATTCTCCGGGAGGAACATCTCCCCGACTGGGCCAGAGAGCGTCTGGAGCAGCTCCGGCAGGAAGCTCCCGCCGCTCCCGAAATGAGTCATCCATCCATGTAAAGAAAGGAGATCCGTCACATGGCAACACCGAAGAAAAAGCAGCAGGAAATCCCCACGCCCCAGGTGGAAGCACGAATCGACCGCCTGGTGGATGGGGATTTCAAGACCAAAGCCTATGCCAGTGCCACCATCGGCGGCGCCTTTGCCGTCCACGGCATCCGGGTCATTGAGTCCGACAAGGGGCGCTTCATCTCCATGCCCCAGGAGTCCTACAAGAAGAATGGCGAAACCAAATACAACGACACCTTCCACGCCATCACCGCCGAGGCCCGGACCGCACTGGTGGAGGCAGTCAACGACGCTTACGAGCAGAAGCTCCAGGAGCAGCAGGAGCAGAAAAGCGACGCTCCTGAGCAGGCCATGAGCCAGCAGATGTAACCCGGCTGTCCGGAAGGAGGTGATGCACCCTGATTCGTTTCACAGTAGACAACCAAAACCGCCTGATCTTCTATGGCAATATGGTGGGCTATGTAAAAGACAGCACCGCCGTTGTGGACGAAATGTTCCAGACCGATGAGCTGTCCCGTTATCTGGCCAGAATGAACCTGGCTCCCCAGTGGGAGGAGGGCGTATTTGACCGCCTGACTGCCGGTGAGGTACCCGGTGAGGAGCTGGGCCAGCCGCAGAAAGGCTGCCGCATCTGGCAGCTCCGAAAAGATGTGGATGTCACCATGCGTTTCATCGGATATGAGGATCTGGTCAAAAAGTTCGGAGAACCGGACGCAGACAACTACACGCAGGTATTCGATGGCGATCTGGGAACCAATGATCTGGAGCGGATCTATGCCATCTGCAGGGATAGTCCTCCTCCCGGATACCAGGGATACCGAATGGCGCTGTCCGATGTGGTGGAGCTGTACGACGCTTCCGGCAGCGAGTTTTATTACTGCGACCGGGTGGGCTTCCGCCCCATCCAGTTCAACCAAAGTCAGGAGCAGACAGAATGTATCGAAATGACCATGTAGGCCGGACGATGGGCAATCGTCCGGCTTTTGCTTTGCCAGGGCGAGGTCGCAGCCCTCCCGCATTAGGAAGCCTGAGACCGAACCTGCATCATCAAATCATCCACTAACATTCAAAATCCATTTACTTATAGGAGGAATTTATTTTATGAAGAAGCTGTTTAAGAACATCGCCAACACCGCCAAGACTACCGCCGCCAACTGCAAGTCTTCCATCGCCGCTTTCCACAGCCGTGCTGTCAGCAACAACGCCGGCGAGGGCTACATCGATACCGCTGTCAAGGTGCTGATCGCCGTCGTTCTGGGCGCCCTGGTGCTGGCCGGTCTGTATGCTGTGCTGAACGACACCGTCATGCCCACCGTCACCCAGCGGATTCAGGAGATGTTCAACTACGCAGGCTGATGCTCTGGGTACAGGCACTGGTCTTCTGCGGCGGGCTTGTTTATGCTGCCGTGGACGACCTGAGAACCAGAAAGGTCCATGATATCGTCTGCATCGCAATCGCTTTGGCGGGGCTAATCACCATCAGCCCCGCCTCCCTTTTGGGGGCACTGCTGGCAATGGCCCCATTCTACCTCTGTGCAGGTCTCGGCCTGATGGGGGGCGGCGATTGGCGGTTAGCCGCCGCCGTAGGATTTGTTCTGGGAGTTGACCGGGTAATTACAGGCTTGTGTTTTATGGCTGCTGCGCTCCTTTTCACTTCCTTTGCCATGCGGGTGATTCCAGCACTGCGGGAGGGCGCATCGGCAAAACAGCCGCTGGTTCCGTATTTCGCGGTGGCTTTCATCCCCGCATATTTCTTATAAGGAGGCTCGTATGAAAATTTTCCGTAACCGCACCGTGGTCGGTGTGCTGTGTATCCTTCTGGCGCTCCTCATCTGCTTTGGAGTAACGCCCCTGTTCAGCCGCAGCGCCAGTGAGAAGGCTGAGATCATCCGCGTCACCGCCGATATCAAGGAGGGCGATGAGATCACTGCTGAGATGGTGCAGACTGTGGAGGTGGGCGCCTATAACCTGCCTTCCGGCATTATGACAGACAAGGATGACGTCATTGGCAAGTACGCCACTGCCGACCTGAAGGTGGGCGACTACATTCTGGACAGCAAGCTCTCTTATGAGCCCGCAGCCGAGAATGCCTATCTGTATAATCTGGACGGCACCAAACAGGCTATCTCGGTCACCATCAAGAGCTTTGCCACCGGCCTTTCCGGCAAGCTGGAAAGTGGCGACATCGTCTCCGTCCTTGTGGCCGACTACAAGGGTATGGGCGAAACTGTGATCCCGCCCGAGCTGCAGTATGTTGAGGTCATCTCCGTTACCGCTTCCTCCGGCTACGATGCCAACACCGGCGAGGCTGTTGAGGATGAAAAGGAGCTTCCCTCTACCGTTACGCTCCTGGTGACCACCGAGCAGGCAAAGGTACTGGCCGGACTGGAACAGGAAAGCGAACTGCATCTGGCTCTGGTCTACCGTGGCGCACCTGAGAATGCGGATGAATTTATTGCGGCGCAGGACGCTCTGATCGAGGAACTGTACGCCGAGCCGGAGGCCGAGGAGGGCGCTGAAAATGCGGAAAGCGCTGAAACCGTGGAAAGCGAGGGCGCTGATCCTGCTGCAGAGAGCGAGGCGGCTGGAGAATGAATTTCATCAAAGGAAGCCTGTTTCGTCGAAACACTGAACCGGAGGAATTGGAACCTGTTGTGGAGTCCGGTGGCGGCGTTCTCGCCGTGTGGGGAAGCCCCGGCTGCGGCAAAACCGTAACCGCGGTGAAGATCGCAAAGCATCTGGCGTCCCAGAAGAAAAATGTGGCACTGCTACTCTGTGACATGACTGCCCCCATGATGCCCTGCATCTGCCCGCCCTCTGAGCTGGAGTGTGACAAATCCCTGGGCAGTATCTTTGCGGCCCGGCGTATCTCCGTCAACCTTATCAAGCACAACCTGACCACCCACAAAAAGATATCCTATCTGACCATGCTGGGGCTGAGAAAGGGCGAGAATGAGTACACCTATGCGGCTTGTACCAAACAACAGGCCGAGGAACTCATCTGCGGTCTGCGTGAGATCGCTCCCTATGTGGTCATCGACTGCTCCAGCTATATCGCCAATGACATCCTCTCCGCCGTGGCGCTCATGGAGGCCGACAGCGTCCTACGGCTGGCCAACTGCGACCTGAAATCCATCGGCTACCTGTCCAGCCAGCTCCCGCTCCTCCGGGAACTGCACTGGGACGAGGACAAGCAGTATAAAGCCGCGTCCAATATTAAGCCCCTGCAGGCTGCCGACCGCATCGGTCAGGTGCTGGGCAGCGTTGCTTTCAAGCTGCCGTACTCTCAGGAACTGGAGGAGCAGTATCTGGAGGGGACGCTTCTGAATGACCTGTCCATGAAGGACAGCAAGGCGTTTCGCCGGGAGATTGAGAAAATCTGTAAGGAGGTGTTCTGATGCTTGGCGACAGAAGAAACCACTCGTTATTCGCCCCCGCCGCGGCCACCTCCGTACCGGAGTCAAAGCCGGAACAGGCCGAGGTGCATGACATCGCCTTTGAGGAGGATACCGGCCGGTCCATCTTTGCGGAAAGCAAAGTGGCGCCCAAGGCAAGCGACCTCTTCTTCGCTCCCCTGGACAAAGGGATGCCTTTTGCAGAGGTACTCAGTCAGGTGCAGTCCTACCTCTCGGGTACCTATGCCACTCTGATTACCGACAGCGGCGATGAGGCCAAGGAGCAGATGAAGCGCCGCATTGCCCGATACCTGCAGGACAACCGTATGGCTGTGGATGGCATGACTCAGGGCGAGCTGGTCGATGCCCTGTATACGGAAATGGCCGAGTACGGCTTCCTCACCAAGTACATCTTTGCAGACGGCATCGAGGAGATCGACATCAATTCCTGGCGTGACATCGAGATTCAATATTCCGATGGCCGCACCGTCAAGCTGGATGAACACTTTGACTCGCCGGACCATGCAGCCAATGTCATCCGCCGTATGCTGCAGAACTCCGGCAAGGTGCTGGACAACGCCAGTCCCATCATTACCTCCCGTCTGGCCAAGAACATCCGTGTTTCGGTCATCAAGACCCCGGTGCTGGACGAGGATGCAGGTGTTGCGGCCTCCATCCGAATCGTCAATCCCAAGAATCTGACCAAGGAGGACTTTGTGGGCAGCGGAACTGCTACGGAGGAAATGCTGGACTTTCTGTCCGCCTGCCTGCGCTATGGCGTGTCCATCTGTGTGGCTGGCGCCACCAGCTCCGGCAAAACCACCGTGGCTGGCTGGCTTCTGTCCACTATCCCTGACCGCAAGCGAATCTTCACCATCGAGGACGGCTCCCGTGAGCTTCAGCTCATTCGGGAGCAGAACGGCAAGGTGGTCAACTCCGTCGTTCACACCCAGACCCGTGACAGCGAGAATGAGCGCCAGCGCATCGACCAGATCGCACTGCTGGACATTGCCCTTCGTTTCAACCCCGACATCATCGCGGTTGGTGAGATGCGCGGCCCGGAGGCCAATGCTGCCCAGGAAGCCGCCCGAGTCGGTGTGGCCGTTCTTACCACCATCCACTCCAGCTCCAGTGAGGGTACCTATCGGCGCATGGTGTCCCTGTGCAAGCGGGCCGTGGACACCCCCGACGATACACTCATGGGCTATGTCACCGAGGCTTATCCCATCGTGGTTTATTGCCGCCAGCTGGAGAACAAACAGCGCCGTATCACCAATATCTCCGAGTGCGAGATCCTGCCGGACGGAAGCCGCAGGCTCCATAAGCTCTATGAGTACAACATCACGGAAAACCGTCTGGAAGGCGACCGTTTTATCATCGAGGGACATCACCAGAAGTGCGAGGAGCTGTCGGAAAGCCTGCAGCGCCGCTTCATCGAAAACGGTATGTCTCGCAGTGAGCTGGAGCAGTTTATCCAGAGAAAGGAGGCATCTGCGTGACAACCATCCAACTGATTGCCTGTGTGGGCATGATCGCCGGGCTTTTTATGGTGCTGGGGATCTCCCCTGCAGAAATGAGCGACAGCATCTTCTCCCGGCTGACTGCCGCTCCTGGCAGCATCCGGGCGGATATCAACGAGACAACCAAGCGGAAAAAGGCCGGTTTCTTTCGTCGGGAGATCACGGAAGCCCAGGCGGTATTGGCCGCATCCGGGCGGGAGGGAAAATTCCCCATGGTGTGCATGGCCTCCCTGGTGCTGTTTGCCCTTGGCGCCTGCACTGCCATCCTTGCCGG
This sequence comes from Clostridiales bacterium, assembly GCA_019418625.1. Classification (GTDB taxonomy): domain Bacteria; phylum Bacillota; class Clostridia; order Oscillospirales; family Oscillospiraceae; genus Oscillibacter. The sequence continues at coordinate 31,692 of DYBL01000090.1, forward strand.
GAACGCCTTCCTCGTCCCCGTACTGGCAGTGGGCTTTATGCTGCTTCCATTCTGGTATGTCAAGCTGACGGCCGGAGGCTTCAAAAAGGATGTGGCCGCAGAGCTGGAAACGGCGCTGTCGGTCATCACCACCGCATACCTGAGAACGGAGAACTTCCAGCAGGCGGTGGAGGAAAATGTCCGCTACCTGCACCACCCGGTGCAGGAGGTGTTCCAGCGGTTTCTCACCCGCATCAAGCACATTGACCCGGATATGGATGCCGCACTTCATGACTTGAAATATGCCATCGACAACGAGGTATGGCAGGAATGGTGTGAAGCCGTTTCTGCCTGCCAGACAGACCGCAGCCTGAAAAGCACCCTGACTCCCATCGTCAGCAAGCTGTCGGATATGCGGGTAGTCAACGGAGAACTGGAAAATCTGGTATACGGCCCCCGTAAGGAATTCGTCACCATGGCAATTCTGGTGCTGATCAATATCCCGCTGGTACGCTTTATCAACACGGATTGGTATCACACCCTGGTGGATACCATCCCCGGCCAGATGGTCATCGCCGTCTGCATCGCCGCTGTATTCGTGTCCTTTGCCTTTGTGGTGAAACTGACACAGCCCATCGAGTATCGGAGGTGAGGAAATGGGCGCACTTTTATTTCTGTTCGGCGCCGCATTGGCCGCCGGACTGTATTTTGTCCTTGCCGACCTGCTGAAAATCCCTCGGCTGGCTACGGAACGCGCGCTCATCTCTGCTGGGCGGCGGGAGCGTAGTCTGGTCAAATCTCTGGAAGCATTGATTCTCGGCTGGGCATTGAAGCTGGCCCCACTGATCCGGATGGATGAGTACAAGTACCGGCGGCTGGAGAACAAGCTCACAGCGGCGGGGCTGGATATGACCCCGCAGGTCTACACGGCCTACTCGCTTCTGAAGCCCTGCCTGATTCTGCTTGGTATCATCCCGTGCCTGCTGATTCTGCCCATCCTGAGCCCTCTTATCGTGGTGCTGGCTGTTCTGACCTGGTTCAAGGAGAGCCGTCGGGCGGATGAGCTGGTCAAGGCCAGAATGGAGCTGATCGAGGGCGAGCTGCCCCGGTTCGTCGCCACCATCCATCAGGAGCTGGCAGCCAGCCGGGATGTGCTGCGGATTCTGGAAAACTACAAGAAACACGCCGGACCGGACTTTGGTCGGGAGCTGGATGTGCTGACAGCGGATATGCGGTCCTCCTCCTATGAGGCAGCACTCATCCGATTTGAGGCCAGAATGGGCTCTGCCATCATTTCGGACATCGTCCGCGGTCTCATCGGCATCCTCCGGGGAGACGATGGCAGGATGTATTTTCAGATGCTCTCCCATGATCTGAAAGCTCAGGAGCTGCAGCGGCTCAAAGCAAAAGCCGCAAAGATCCCGCCCAAGATCCGGGTGTTCAGCTTTATCATGCTCGTGTGCTTCATGATGACCTACATCGTCATCATCGTGTACCAGATCGTCAACTCCCTGGGGAGCCTGTTCTAAAGGAGGTCGCCATGAGAAAATTATTGAAACGGCGCTCCGGCGAAGGCTATATCGATGTGTGCGTCCTGGTGGTGTGTGCCATGCTGGTGCTGGCACTGGTCGTCCGTGTGCTGCCGGTCTATATCACCAAGCAGCAGCTGGACACCTATGCTGTGGAGCTGGTGCGTGAGGCAGAAATTGCCGGCCGGGTCGGCACGGAAACCACTCGCCGTGCGGCGGCTCTTACCGATAGCACCGGGCTTGACCCCGACATCCGGTGGTCCACCACCGGACGAATCCCACTCAACGATGAGGTCACTGTGACCCTGACGCTGGAAACGGATATCGGCCTCTTCGGGGGGCTGGGCTCATTCCCCATTACACTGACTGCGGAAGCCACAGGCAAGTCGGAGGTGTACTGGAAGTGAACAGCGTGCCGCTGTCCCCAGTTCGCGCACCAGGAACCAAAACGAACGGGCCTGTATGCCCGCGATGAAAGTTGGTGAAACCATTGAAATGCAAGCATATCTTTCGCCGTCGCTCCGGCGAGGGCGCCCCCATGATCCTGGCCATTGTGCTGGTCTTGCTGATGCTGTTCTGTGCTGTGGCTGAATTCTGCCGGATATGGATCATCGCCCAGGGCGTGAAGGAAGCCGCACAGCAGGCAGTGATCTCCACCGTCAATGACAACTATGACGATGTGTACCACGCTGTGCGGGAGGGTTATGCCGCTGGATGGTATCCGGATGGCACAGGTCGCTGGGATGAGAGTATTGACACCGGCGATGTATATGGTCAGCTTTCCGAAACCCTGGGTTTGGAAAATGCAGCACAGGGTTACCAGAAGCTTTCAGGTGGAGAGGTGGAGTACACGATCTCCGGTTTGTCTGTGGAATTGGAGAACAACGGCCTTAGCTCTGGTCAGAGCGAGGGTTACACCGCTGTGGTGGAGATTCACTTGGAGGTTCCGGTACGCTTTCTCGGAAACCTTCTGCCCTCTGCCAACATGACTTTGCACACGGAGGCAAATTATATACCGCTCTTCTAAAAAGGTTTCTCCTTTGCAATAGACTTCCGCAAAAAGATGTGGTATTGTCCACTTAAGTAAGAAAACGATTCAAGGAGGAATGTGCTATGACAGAAAAGACGAAGAAAATTATCCTCATCTCCATCGGCTGCCTGCTCTGTGTGGCCGTTGCGGTTGGAATCGCCACCCGGTTCAGCGGAAACGCCGAAGTTCCTTCCGGCGTGGTATCCGATGAGCCGGCACAAAACGGCGACCCGGATGTGAATATCAACAGCGACGGCCAGACCGATATGAACATCCAAGTGGAGACACCGGATGAATCCAAAACAGATCCCGCCCAAGGTGCTGACTCCAGCGGCCTGGAGCAGACGATCCAGGCCGACCCGGTCAAACCGGAGCAGCCTGAAAAGCCGGAGGCTCCCACTGGGACCACGACACTGCCGAAGGATCACGATGCAGAAGATGTGCCGGAGGAGGAACGCAAAACCGAAGATGAGGAACCGCCCACCTATGAGGAGACACCCACAGCTCCTCCCACCGAAACGGAGCCTGCTGCCGGAAGCACCAACAGCTCCGGTCAGGTCTATGTACCCGGCTTCGGCTATGTGGAGAACAGCGGTGCCAACGAGGGTGGTACTCTGGACGATATGTATGAAAACGGAAATAAGATTGGGATCATGGGTGGAGAATAACATCTCCACTCGCCCACGGCGCAGTCGGAAACGGCTGCGCTATTTTTTTGCAGAAAGGAGTCCTGCATGAGAAAAATTCTTGCACTCTTTTTGTCTCTTGCCCTTCTGGTGGGAACGACCATGCCTGCATTTGCCGCCACCGGCGAGGGAAATATCGACGGCGGTGGCGGCAATATGGGCAATGGTAATTCTTCAAGCTATTGGAATCCCGGCATGGATGGCGTGAGAGTTACTGTGATAAACGCAGAAAGCCATGCCATTGTGACAACGCCTGTCGATCTTACCAACAAATCCCCCTCGACTGGCATCATCCATTTTGGGAAGGTCTGTAAACTGACCTATAACAGTGGGAGATCGCTTTCGCCGGTTGTGGGTGGTTATTCGTATCGAAATCCCTCTCAAAGTTTGCCCCGCATCATTTCCTCCGGCAGCTATCCGGCCAGCATTGATGCTATCCGCAGCTACTTCACAGATGAGCAGGTCATTCGTTCTTTAGCGGGTTATGTCGGCATGAACTTCGACACTCTGATCAATGGCGACTACAAAATCGTCATTGAGCCGATTGCATACCTGAATTACGACGGACAGCAGTTTGCAATGACTGCCACCGAAGCCGCTCTCTATGACCAAGTGGTTAGTGGTGATCTCCGATACTGGATGGGCTCATTGACCCACCAGAACCTGCCGCTGGCCATCTTTCTGGAGGAAGCCGACCTTGGGTATCCCGCCTGGTCGGGCAGTACCACCAGCAAGGCAAGCAACGAGCAGATCATCTCCTCGCTGGGGATCGGCATCGTTCGATTCAACGATGAGGTGGAGGAGCCGGAGGTTGACGAGTTTGACTACGAATACCGGGTGGACACCGATGTGATCACTTCCGTGGAGGTATCCGGTGGGCAGTCTGACCCGGACAACCCAGTCACCGTACAGTTTATCATCGAAGGCAATACCTATACAGTCAGCAATGTCTATTATCCCGAAGGAGACAGTCAGCTGGTCTGGGTGAAGTGGCATACACCGGATGAGCCTTGCGTCTGCACCATCCGGGTCAGAGTCCAGGGCGGCGGTACAGCCCAAAGCACCATCACCGCCAATATTGTGGATCTGGATGGCAACGATCCGCCCAATCCTGTGGCTGATGACCGAAACGATGACTTTACTCTTGTGATCATTCCAGAGAAAGAAGAAGTGACCTCTGCCTCCTGGGGCATCTGGTCTCCCTGGTGGCAGGAAAATTGGGTTTGGGTCGAAAACTGGGAGAAATGCTGGCATACAGATCGGTGGACAGACAGCGAGGGTAAGTCCCACACAGACCGCTGGTACCACTGGGTGGACAATGGCTGGTGGGAGGATCAGGGCTGGTGGGAGTTTGATTATAATGGCTACTCCGCCAGCCTGTCTGCTTCCATGACTATTACACCGGATGGTATGTCACCGACAGCGAGCGCTTCGATGGCGAAAAGCGGTTACGGCATTCAGCAAGCCGTGACCGCCAATGTCAGCACTACCCAGAGTTCTGCTGTGACTGCGGCGCAAAATGCCGTGACCTATTTCCCGGAGTTCAACTACGGAGGCTTCTGGCGGCTCCTGAATCGAAGCGTCAGCGGCAAGCGCTCCAGCTTTGCGTTCAAAAATAATCCCTACAGCACTTATAACAGGCCGACCCACTTCACACCCATCTGGTATCCCGACGGAAGCTATACGCCGTACACCTGGCTCCTGGACTGCTGGACACCGGCAGGGATGCTGTCCATGAATCTCACGGATTCCATTCAGATTTCGGGCGACCTCTGGGAAGACTGGCATATCGCCCCCACAAATTAACAAACACACAATGGAGGTTCCATCTATGCGTAAATTCAACTGCAAACGCCTGGTCGTTATGATGATTGTGGTACTGGCTATGGTCTGCCTGACGGCGACCACGGCCTTTGCCGCGGGGACCGGAGATGTGGCCGGCGCCGTGGAGAGTACCTGGACCACTGCATCCGCCCAAATCAAGACCGTGGTCAATAATGTGGTGTTTCCCGCCATCGACCTGATCCTCGCGGTGTTCTTCTTTGCCAAGCTGGGTACCGCTTATTTCGAGTATCGCAAATCCGGCCAGTTTGAGTGGGCGGCTCCGGCCATTTTGTTTGCTTGCCTGGTGTTTACTCTGACGGCTCCCATGTATCTCTGGGACATTGTGGGCATCTAAGGAGGGCATATGAACTTTTTCGAGCAAGAGCTTCACAAGATTGTTGCTCCGAAGTATCCGGATGCCACTTATGTAGGCCGGGCCTGCTATGTGCGCCTGGATGAGTTGAATCGGGCAAAGATTCAGTTCGTTACAGGAATTGTAGCAAATCAATATCATGCCCTTCGCATTTCCATTCTGAATCGGAACGAAGGCCAGGTGGATGCGCTGCTTCTGAATCTTTCCGACATCCTCGGCAAAAAGCAAACCAGCAACCCCAACTTCAAAAGCGGGATCAATCCCTACATCTGGGATGACTACGGGAAAGCAGATTGGTATGTCTACCATCCCAACAACCGGGACTATCAGCAGCTCACGGAGGCGGTGTCGGACTATCTGGAGGTGTTTCAGGAACAGACCCAGACTGCAGCCCCCCAGTGGCAGCAGTCGATGTAAGTAAGTGACCCTGGGGCCGTACCAACTGTACGGCCCCAGGCCTTTTATCCCAAGCAGTTGGTGCGGCCTCGCCCCGAAAAGAGGTGAGCGAACCATTGTTTATTTGGGATTTTGTTGCCGATACCGTTCTTGGTCAAATCGTTGATTGGATCTACGGGCAGGTCATGGGATTCCTCGGAAACTTCTTTGCCGAGATGGGCAACATGGGCGTCGAGCTGTTCGAGATGAGCTGGGTACAGAGCGTTGTGTTGTTTTTCTCCTATCTGGCCTGGGCGCTCTATGGTACCGGCCTGGTGGTAGCCTGCTTTGAATGCGGCATTGAATACTCCTCCGGCAGAGGAAATGTCAAAGAGATCGCCCTCAATGCTATCAAGGGCTTTATGGCGGTAAGCCTGTTTACCGTGGTACCGGTTCGGCTCTATGAGCTTTCCGTCACGCTGCAGGCCAGCCTCACCGCAGGAATTACCGGATATGGGACCTCCATTGGCGAGGCAGCAACCGAGATTGTCAACACACTCAGTGATATTGATTCCCTGACAGGCATGACATCCGGCAGCTACTTTGGCTTTGCATCCATTACCAGTCCAATTATGCTGCTGTTCTGTATTATTCTGATGGCCTATGCGGTGATCAAGGTATTCTTTGCAAACCTGAAGCGTGGCGGTATTCTTCTGATTCAAATCGCAGTGGGCAGCCTCTATATGTTCAGCGTGCCCCGAGGCTATACCGACGGCTTCATCCAGTGGTGCAAGCAGATCATTGGCCTGTGCCTGACCGCTTTCCTGCAATCCACCATATTGATAGCTGGATTGATGGTGTTTAAAGATAACGCCCTCCTGGGCCTTGGATTGATGCTGTCTGCCGGTGAGATCCCCCGTATTGCCGGAGCTTTTGGCCTGGATACCACCACAAGGGCCAATATCATGTCTGCGGTCTACACCGCCCAAGCCGCAGTCAGTACCACAAGAACCGTTGTTCAGGCGGTCGCCAAATGAAAAGCCTGACCATGGGCAGCCTGTTTGACGGGATCGGGGGATTCCCGCTGGCCGCCATTCATAACGGTATCATCCCTGTGTGGGCCAGTGAAATTGAATCGTTTCCCATGGAAGTGACTCGGCTTCGATTCCCCGACATGGTCCATGTAGGTGATATTACAAAACTCGACGGTGCAGAGCTGCCACCAGTCGATATCATCTGTGGCGGCTCTCCCTGTCAGGACTTGTCTGTGGCCGGAAACCGTGCCGGCCTCTCCGGTGCGCGCTCCGGCTTGTTCATGGAGCAGGTCAGACTTGTAAAGGAGATGAGAAATGCAGAACGATTACGAAACAGGGCAGCTCTCGATATACGACCTCGATTCATGGTGTGGGAAAATGTACCCGGAGCCTTCTCCAGCGGGACTCCCAAAGGAGAGGACTTCCGGATCGTTCTCGAGGAGATTGTCCGAATTAAAGTCGGTGGTGTTTCAGTCCCTCGACCTGACACCGGGCGCTGGGAATCTGCTGGGAGAATCGTATTGGGAACTGATTTCTCCCTGGCGTGGCGATGCATTGACGCTCAATACTGGGGTGTCCCCCAGAGAAGAAAAAGAATCTTCCTTGTCGCAGATTTTGCAGGACGATCCGCCGGACAAATACTATTTGACCAGGAAAGCCTGCCTGGGTATCCTTCGCCGAGCTTTTGAACGCGGGAAAGAACTTCCCAAGAAACTCAAACGGGCGCTTGAGATTCAATCAGGGGTCACACCACCAGACGGCGATGCTACCAAGCTGGAAGCGTACCATATAAACCAACGGGATGAAGGTATCAACCTGCATGGAGTGTCTGGCGCCCTAATGGCCACCAACAATATGCAGATGCAAACCTTTGTCACACAGCCAGACAAGGATGATGTGGAAGGCTTTGATGGGTACAACGGTGATTTGACTGGCGCTGTTGCGGCAACGCTTGGCGTAAACTGCGGGATGTCCACAGGCCGAAACGGTCTGCTCCAGCCGATTGCATTTGCGGCAAATCAGAGGGATGAAGTTCGGGACCTGCACGATGTGGCCGGAGCCTTGGGGGCCCAACCGGGAATGAAACAGCAGACCTTCATTGCGGAGGGAGTGGTGGCGAAGGGCAACGGCGATTGTTTCCTGACGCCGGAGCGCCATACATCCCTGAGTGCAGGGGGCGGTCAGGCCGGACAAGGCTACCCTTGTGTCCTGACCGTCGGCTTCTCTGCCGGGGCCGGAGCATCCGCCGGAGGTATCGGCTATGGCGAAGAACTTGCCCCCACGCTGAAGGGCAGCGCTGGTGGGAACTGTATGCCGTCGGTTTTGTGTCTCAACGACCAGGGCGGCAGCGTCATGGAATGCAGTGTAAATGTGACAGGGACTCTCCGAGCCCAGGAACACGGACACCAGCCGCTGGTCTATGAAAACCACGGCATCGACTCCCGCTACACCGGCCCGCATCGGGTCGCTCCCACCATGTCCGCACGGTACGGCACCGGCGGCAACAATGTGCCATTGGTGGAGCAGGAGCCGGTGTTCTGTATCACCGGCAATGCCATCGACCGACAGCCCCAAAACGGTGGCAATGGCATTGGATATCAGGAGGACATCGCCTACACCTTGACCGCTACCGACCACCATGCGGTATTCAGCAGACAGCGGGTGGATGTGTTCAAGGACGGCGAGGTAGTCAGCACCCAGAGCGCCCGTCAGCACAAGGACGCTACAGATCTTGTACTGCAGAGGACAGGGAAACCAAAACTGATTCGCAGGCTGACCCCACTGGAGTGTGAGCGTCTCCAGGGCTTCCCGGACAATTGGACAGCCATCCCCAACGCCTCGGACTCAGCCCGCTACAAAGCACTGGGCAACAGTGTTGCCATTCCATGCGTGGACTATGTTCTCCATGGTATTTCGCTGGTGCTTCTGGCAAGCTGAACTTGCCTTGTTGCTTCTGCTTCGTTTACGCTTGCTTCTTTGTTGGGTTCTGTGAATAGCTATTTGCCCTTGGGTGCAGTATGCTTTGCTTGCAAAATACAGAAAGGAGAACGCTCCATGGATGCGAAAAAGAATCTCTGTGCAATGATTCCCGCAGACCTCCACGCCAAGGTCATTGCGGAGAAAGAGCAGCTGGCGCTGAGCACCTTGGGAGAATATGTGGAACTGGTACTCAAAGAACACTTCGAAGGAGGAAAAACGATTATGGCAGCAACCAAAACCCTGGCATTCCAAATCTCTGAGGAACTGGATCAGCGGCTGAAGAACTTCATCGCCACCGAAAAAAAGCGTGGCCGGAAGATCAGCCAGAAGGAGTTCGTCATCGGACTCATCGAACAGGCGCTGGCCGAATACGAGGCGCAGAACCAGACCGAGGAAACAACCGAAGAATGAGATACCGCATGGCCGCTGGGGAACATACCCCGGCGGCTTTTTTCTTGGAGGTGAACTACCCTGTACATCTATCCCGATAACCTGACTGCCAAAGCGATGCTGTGGCTTTGGGAACTCAAGGATGTGGGCGTCATCGGCGTAGGGCTTTTGCTCTCTGTGCTGGCGCTCTCCCAGACCGGAATTTTTATTCCGCTGGTGCTGACGGCGGTCTATGCCTTCCTCAGCATCCGGTTTGACGGCACCAGCATTCTGGACTTTATCCGGTATGCGGTGGCCTTCCTGATCACCAGACAGCAATTTTATGAATGGAGAATGTGATATGAGCCATGACGAAACCATGTTCAGCACTGCGCCTCCTTTCCCTTTCAGGGAAGGCGGGGAATACGAAGAAAAAGATCTGTCTGCTTCGCTGACCCTTCGGTGGAGCCGGAAACGCAGACGCTGGGAGTGTGACAATGCATATTTCTGGCACGAGTTCCAAAACAAATGGTGCTGCCGCAGTGAGGACGGCAGATATTATCACGGCTTCCGCAGTCTGCGGGCCCTGCTGAAAAGCTATGTGGGCGGACGCTTGTGTGAAAGCTCCTGCTGCTATAGCGCAAGAAATGTCCGGGCAAAATACTGGTTCAGTCAGCACCCCAAGACGGTGACCTGCTGCGTCATCATCCGCTGCACCGGTCTGTTTCCGGCGCTCTTTGCCGAAGGAGGAATCACATTATGAGCAGAAAGAAAAAAGATAAGTCGGCCCAGTCTACCCGGCAGCTCATGGGGATCGACAGCGTCAAAGACTACTGTATCGCCACCCGCATGGGCGACTTGGTATTCTTCATCATCAAGCCCACCAACATCAGCGTCCTGCCGGACTCCAGCATTAGCGCCAGAATCTATGCGCTGCTGAATGTGGTCAAGGGGCAGGCCGAAATTGAGATGCTGGCGCTCAACTCCAAGGAGTCCTTTGAACGGAACAAGACCTTCTATCAGGAGCGGCAGACCTGCGAGGAGCTTCCCGCCATACGCAAGCTTCTGGAGCAGGACAGCACACACCTGGACCGCATTCAGGTGCTGATGGCCTCCAGCCGGGAGTTTTATATCATCATCCGGCTGCGGAAGGAAAAGGAGACGGATGTGTTTCCGTACCTCAGCCGCATCGAGCAGAGCATCAATGACAACGGATTTACCACCCGCCGGGCCACAGAACAGGATCTCAAACGGATGCTGGGCGTCTACTTCGAGCAGAATGTGACCACCGAGCAGTACGAGGATTATGACGGTGACCGCTGGGTCATTGTGGGCGAATAAGAAGGAGGGATTCCATGGCAAAGAAACGAGCAACCCCAGTGTCTCAGAGCTCCGAGGAAGCAAACATCAAGTCCTTCCTGGACATGATCGCTCCCTCTGTGGTCAGCTTCATGCCGGACCATTTTATCTGCGGCAATACCTATCGTTGCGTCTGGGCGCTTCGTGAATACCCCACCAGTACGGACGAGCAGGCCATCCTCCGCCACCTGGGAGAAAAAGATGGCATTACCCTGCGGATCTACACCCGGCAGGTTACACCTGCCGAGGAAAAGCGTATCATTCAGAACGCAGCTAATAAAAACCGCATGAACAGCTCCAACACCAATGACCTGCAGCAGACGGTCACCGCCGAGAGCAACCTGCAGGATGTGGCCACGCTGGTGGCCGCCATGCACCGCAACCGTGAGCCGCTGCTCCACTGCGCGGTCTATATCGAGCTGACTGCCTCTGATTACAACACCCTCAAGCTGCTTCAGACCGATGTGCTGACGGAGCTGGTACGAAGCAAATTGAATGTTGACAAACTCCTGCTTCGCCAGCAGCAGGGATTCCGCTGTGTCAATCCCAGCGGTCACAATGCCTTCGGCGTCCAGTTTGAACGAGTGCTGCCTGCCTCCAGCGTGGCAAATCTCTATCCCTTCAACTACTCCGGCAAGCTGGACCCCAAGGGCTTCTACATCGGCAAAGACAAATACGGCAGCAACATCCTGGTGGACTTCGACCAGCGGGATGAGGACAAAACCTCTGCCAACATCCTGATCCTTGGCAACTCCGGTCAGGGCAAATCCTACCTCATGAAGCTGCTCATCCTGAACCTGTTGGAGTCCGGCAAGTCCATCATCTCTCTGGATGCCGAACACGAACAGCAGGAAATGTGCGAAGCGGTGGGCGGCTGCTTTGCAGACCTTATGGCCGGACAGTACATCATCAATGTGCTGGAACCCAAGTGCTGGGACGATGGCGGCGACCCCAACGCCACCGATGCGCCTGAGGCCTTTCGCAAAAGCACCCTGCTGGCCCAGCACATCTCCTTCCTGAAGGATTTCTTCCGAGCCTATAAGGATTTCAGCGATGCGCATATCGATACCATTGAGATCATGCTGTCCAAGCTGTATCAGAAGTTCGGTATCACCGAGCGCACCAACTTCAGCCGGATGCGTCCGGAGGACTACCCCATTCTCTCCGATCTTTACGACCTCATCGAGCAGGAATTCAAAAACTACGATGCCGGTCAGCACCAGCTCTATACCGAAAAACTCCTGCAGGAGGTGCTGCTTGGCCTGCACTCCATGTGCAAGGGAGCCGACGCCCAGTTCTTCAACGGACACACCAACATCACTTCCAGCCGCTTTCTGGTGTTCGGCGTGAAAGGGATGCTCAGTGCGGCGAAAAATGTTCGCAACGCCATGCTCTTCAATGTGCTATCCTTCATGTCCGACAAGCTTCTGACCGTAGGCAATACCGTGGCGGCTCTGGACGAGCTGTATATCTGGCTGTCAAACCCCACTGCCATCGAGTACATCCGCAACTGCCTGAAGCGTGTGCGAAAGAAAGAATCCGCCATGCTTCTGGCCAGTCAGAATCTGGAGGACTTTGACCAGGAGGGCGTCCGTGAGATGACAAAGCCCCTGTTCAGCATCCCGCCCCACCAGTTCCTGTTCAATGCCGGTTCCATCGACAAGCGCTCCTACATGGATATGCTTCAGCTGGAGGAGTCCGAATACAACCTCATCAAGTTTCCCCAGCGGGGCGTCTGCCTGTATAAGTGCGGCAATGAACGATACCTGCTGGAGGTTCATGCTCCGGCCTACAAGGAGAAGCTCTTCGGATCGGCAGGTGGTCGCTGATGGCTGTGCCTGCGGCAATTGCAAAAGCCGCCGCCATGCTCCTCACCAATGAAAAGACCCGAAAAGGTGTGGGCTGGATTCTGGTGGCAGTCTTTTCGCCGGTCATTCTTTTGATTGCTCTGCTCTGCGCCATTGGCTCCGGCGGTTCGGAACACAACAACTATTCGGTGGAGGCGTGCTTCTACGGAGGCGAGTTCTCCACCGAAGTTCCTGCGGAGTTCCGGTATCACATCGAGGAGATGCGCTCGGCCTTTTCTCTTCTGGACTCGGCGGTGTCCTCTGCCAACGAGCAGATGGACAGCGGCAACGGCCTTGACCCCATCAGAGTCAAGGCCGTTTTTTATGCCCTCTGCTTTGGAGCAGACGCTCCGTCTGCGAGTGCAGCAGACAGCTTTGTAGAGTGCTTCTATACCACAGAAACTCGAACACGAACAGTGGAAGTGACTCTGGAGGACGGGACCACAAGTACAGAGGAAGAAGAATATACCGTCGCAGTACCGGTCTCGCTGTACCAGGCATACGCCAATCTGGAAGCACATCTTGGCAGAGCAATCACGGAGGATGACAAGAGCAACATCGACCACATCTACACAATGATCGCAGGGAGCGCCGGAGGCGGCAGTTACAGCGGCGAGTATCTCCGAGGCGATGGAGCCAGCATTGAGCTGGATATCTCCACCTTCACCGATCCCACCACCAAGAATGCTGCAGACCTTGTGACCTACGCCATTCATGCCTGGGAATCCGGCTGGGGCTATGTCTGGGGAACATACGGCAATGTCCTCACCGATTCGCTCTTCGCTTACAAGTTGGAGCAGTACCCGGATGGCGTTGGTGCCTACGCAGATTTCATCCGGGCCAACTGGCTGGGCGGCCGGACAACAGACTGCGTCGGCCTCATCAAAGGCTATGGCTGGCTGAATCCCGAAACCCTCACCATTGACTATGCCACCAACGGTATGCCCGACCTGGGCGCAAACCAGATGTACTACTCCGCATCGGTGTCCGGTCCCATTGATACCATGCCGGACACTCCCGGCCTGGCCGTCTGGCATGATGGACACATCGGCGTGTACATCGGTGACGGTTATGTGATCGAGGCCATGAATACCAAAAACGGTGTGGTGAAGACCCAGCTGGAAGGCAGAGGGTGGACGCACTGGCTGGAGATCGAATACATCAACTACGACTGAGAAAGGAAGTGCCAATGAAGCAAGTGAACCTGACCATCACCTTCGATGAGGAAAAGCTCTCGGCGCTCAAACGCTACATGAGCAAGAAGGAACTCGACCTGGACCGTGAAATGACGGACGCACTGGTGAAACTCTATGAGAAATATGTTCCCGCTCCGGTGCGTGAATACATCGACGAGAGCGATGTAGCTGCGTCTGCGCCCGCCAGATCCCGCCGCAGTTCGAAGCCGGTTACGCCCAAACCCGCAGAAGAAATGGAGGTGGCACAGTGAGCCGCAAAGAGGGTGCCGTGGAGTATATGACGGAACAGAATCACCATGACCGTCCGTCCACAGTTCGGAGTTTTCTCACTGACCATGCCGGGGAAGCCTTCTCTATGATGACACCCTGCGGCTTTGTAGAGCTGACAGCCGCACAAGCGGAAGCCCTTCTGGACGGGCAGAGTGCTGTCGCACATCCCGGCGTTGCGGGGATCACGATGGAGCTTTCCGCCGATGAGCTGCTGGAGCAGACCATTCATTCTGCCAATCTGAAAGATGGGGTGTGGTATCTCATGACACAGTTCCCTGAGATGGAATACAGCGGCCCGGAGATGGGGGTGATGCAGTGAACAGCAAAGACATCACTCTCTGGATTGACGAGCGTTGGTACGATGCGCTGAACAGGCATCTGAAAGACGAAACACTGGAAGAACATCTGGAGAAGACCATCGATGAGATGTGCCGCCAGCTTCCTGGGCAGGAGTATGAGCGTATCAGCGCAGAGATCCGGCAAGAGCAGCAGGACGATCAGAAAGCACGAGAAGCTGCGCGACGCTTTGCGGTGTTCCATGTCACGGAGGGCGGCAGCTCCGACTACTTCCTGGCAGAGGAGAATCTTGAGTTCCTCCAGACTGCTCGACGCCTTCGCAGCTATATCCGCAAGGCAGACAGTGATGCTCCCGCACACTTCACTGAAATGTTTCCTCGTGGAGAGAAGCTGTCCCGTGAGCAGTTCGAAAAATATGTGTCGGAGCGGCTGGACAACACCGGCAAAGTGGTCGGTGCATTCGACATCGATCTGGACAATGGACACCTCGATGCGCTCAACATCATGGACGGCTGGAAGCGATTTCGCATCCAGGATGTCAGCAGCGCTGTCTACTTCGCCATAAAGAAAAGCACCGCTTCGCCGGAAGAACGGTGGCGTATCTTCCTGGATCGTCTGCACGGAAAAGAAATCACATACGAAACGGAGCCGCAGTATCTCACCGGCAGTCGGACGCTCCGTGCAGAGGACATCTCCTTTGCGGAGGATATTATTCAGAACGACAACCTGCTGGAGTTCTACATGGAAGTATCGTTCCATGCGGACGAAGTGTTTGGTACCAATGTCTGCACCACCGAGAACGATGACTGGCTGAACATCTACGCCAACTACGATCTGGAGCGTGGCTGCGTCTGCGACACACTGGAAGTGTTCCTGCAGTGTAGCAATGGCGATGAGCTGGACTTCAAATATCGGCTCAGTCCAGAGGAACAAGCTCTGTTCATTCCCAAGATGAACACCTACTGTCAGGAGCATTGGGGGCAGAGTTTGGAGGAGTGCTGTGCGGATTATCTGACAGAGCAGAGTCCGGCATCCCCGGAGATGCAGATGTAGCGCCGTGTTGCCCCGTGTGAGCCGCTGTGTGCGGCTTTCAGCGGCTGGCCGACCGTGTACCCCACCCTGGGGAAATATGCGGGATTTGGGCCGCTTTCCAAGGGAGGGGGAAGCTGACGAAAGCGAAGCAGGAGAAAGAGCCGGGGACAAGGCTGCCCCCGGCTCTCCCACTTCTGCCCGCAGTGCGGGCAGTTTCAGGCTTTTCGCACCGGGGACAAATCCACCGATGAAATGCACCGCTGGACCCTATGGAGCCGGAAACGCCCAGTGTGACGGGGTTTTCAGCGGTGACACCAGGAAAAAGGAGAAGTGAACGACCTGATGAAAGAAACCAGCAAGATCAAGAAGGGCTTCTGGCTCTCCGAGGATCTGGACGAAAAAATCGACATCTATCTGCGCCTCGATAACTGCTCCAGCCGGAGCGAGTTTGTTGAGCAGGCGCTCCGGTTTTACATCGGCTACCTGAACACGAAGAACGCCGGCGCCTTTCTGCCCGAAGCACTTTCTGCCATGATGACCGGCACACTGGATTACTATACCGGGCGCATGGGCTCGCTCCTGTTCAAGCAGGGTGTGGATCTCAATGTGCTGGGACAGATCATCGCCTACGACACCGACATCGACGAAGGAGAATACCAGCGCCTGCGTGGAAAAGCCATCCGGGATATGAAGCGCACCAACGGACGCATCTCGTTCAAGGACGCACTGGACTTCCAGAAGTCGGTGTAACCCATGGCGAAGCTCGTACAAAAAAGCGGCTACATCCAATCGGACAAGGCCGGCGGGTACATGAAGTACATCGCCACCCGTGAGGGCGTGGAGAAGCTGTCCGGCAACGGCCCGGTTACCAAAGGCCAGCGGGAACTGATCCAAAAGCTCCTGCATGATTTCCCTGATGCCGTGGAGCTGTTCGAGTATGAGGATTACCGTAAGACGCCTACCCTTGGTACCGCATCAGCCTTCATCACCATGGCGCTGGATGCAAACCTCCACGAA
>DYBL01000091.1 GCA_019418625.1 Clostridiales bacterium
ACACTTTGCTTCGCAAAGTCGTGTGCCAAATGGGGGCGTTGCCCCCTTTGGAAACCCCCACAAGAAAAGGCGGTACGCTACCCCTCCACGGGGCGCATACCGCCTTTTCTTGTTATCCAGCCCTCCGGCTGTATCGGTTGAGCAAAAGTCCGCGTGGGATTGATGTGGTATCTTTAACTTTGGGAAACTCCGGTTTCCCACTTGGAAACGGCCTTGCTGCTGACGTGGATGGCCTGGGCCAGCTGGGCCTGGGTCATGCCCTGCTCTTTGCGCAGGCGGCAGATGAGCCCTCCGATTTTCACTGCGTCCATTTGGATCCCCTCCTGGTGATGAATGATAGCATACGGGGCGGAAAACATGCAATCCACGCTCCGTAGACCCGCATTTTACGGCCCGGGCACAGACGGCCCGGGGGCAGGGAGCTCCAGCGCCATGTAGATCAGCTCCGGCATAGGGGAGCCGTTGTAGGAGGGCACCTCCCGAAATCCGCAGTCATGGTAGAGGGCGATGGCACCGGTGAGAAAAGGGAAGGTGTCCAGCAGCACCTGCCGGTAGCCGATGGCGGCGGCGTCTGAAAGAACCGTCTCCACCAGGCGGCGGGCATAGCCGTGTCCCCGGAAATCCGGATGGACATACAGCCGCTTGAGCTCACAGCGGGATGCATCGATCCGGCGCAGGGCCACAGTTCCGGCGGGAGCACCGCCGCAGCGCAGCAGATAGAGCCGTCCGTGGGGGCGGCCGTATTTTTCCTCCAGGTGAGAAAGCTCGTGGCTGTAATTCTGCCGGGCCAGGTATCCGGCAAAGTCCGGGGCCTGCCGCAGAAGATCCCGGGTATAGGCTTCAAAAAGACTACCCACCTCATCCGGGTGGCTGTATCCGTCCAGCAGCAGTGCTTCCATGGGCAAGTCTCCTCTCGGCTTTTTATGATGGTATTATAACACGGGGCGTTGAAAAAGCCACCGGAAAAGAGATTTGCCTCCCGGTTGGATTTGCGGTAGTATAGAAAAAGCAAAACGGCCGCCAGGCGGCCGGGAAACGAGAGGAACACCCATGCCCATTTGCGTTGAACGAGCGGTGGAACTGAGCCGCGCTGCCGCCGCTGTACTGGAGGAGGAGCAGGTACCGCTGCCCCAGGCCCTGGGGCGGACCCTTCGCCGTCCGGTTTTTGCACCCTTTCCCCAGCCGCCTTTTGACCGCTCTCCCCTGGACGGCTATGCGCTTCGTGCCGCTGATATCGTGTCGGCGTCGGAGGAGATGCCGGCTTTGCTGCGTGTGGCTGAAAAGGTGTGTGCCGGGCAGGTGCCGAGCCATCCGCTGGCACCGGGACAGGCGGTGCGGGTCATGACCGGCGCCATGCTGCCGCCGGGAGCGGACTGTGTCATCCGGCAGGAGGATACGGATCTGGGCGAGGAACGGGTGCGTATCTTTCACGCTGCGGCGGCGGGGGAAAACCGCTGCCTTGCCGGGGAGGAGTATGCGGCGGGGACGCTGCTGCTGGACCGGGGCACCC
>DYBL01000092.1 GCA_019418625.1 Clostridiales bacterium
TGCTTTTGGAGATCCCCTATGGAAAGACCACGACTTACGGCGCGCTGGCACAGACCCTGCGCAGCCGCGGGATCTCCGCCGCCGCCCAGGCGGTGGGCGGTGCAGTGGGGCACAATCCCATCTCTATCATCATTCCCTGCCACCGGGTGGTGGGTGCCGACGGGAGTCTGACAGGCTATGCCGGCGGCGTACAGATCAAGCGCCGTCTGCTGGAGCTGGAGGAATGTGACATGGAGGGACTGTATGTTCCAAAGCGCGGTACGGCGCTTTAACTGCTAAATAAAAGGAACACCGGCGGATAGCCGGTGTTCCTTTTTTCTCAGAGAATGATGCAGATGAGTCCGCCGCTTCCCTCATTGATGATGCGCTCCAGGGTCTCCCGCAGCTTTTTGCGGGCGTCCTCCGGCATCCGCTTGAGCTTGGTCTGCAGATCCTCACTGACCAGCTCATGGAAGCTGCGTCCGAAAATGTTGGATTGCCAGATCTTGCTGGTGTCTCCCTCGAACTCCTGGAGCAAATAGTTTACCATGTCCTCCGACTGCTTTTCGTTCCCCACGATGGGGCTGACAGCGGTTTCGATATCCGCCCGGATCATGTGGATGCTGGGAGCACTGGCCTTGAGCCGGACACCGTAGCGTCCGCCTTGCTTCATGATCTCCGGTTCCTCCAGCTTCAGTTCGTCGATGCTGGGCACCACAATGCCGTATCCGGTCTCCCGCACGTCCCGCAGGGCGCCGGCCACCTTGTCGTATTCGCTCTTGACCGCGGCCAGGCGAGTCAGCAGGCTCATCAGGTCGCCGTCATCGGCCACCTCGAAGCCGGATTGCTCGGAAAGGGTCTTGTAGAACAGCTCCCGCGGCAGGCACAGCTTGGCAGAGGCAACGCCGGTGCCAAGATCGATGGCGGTGACCGTGGACTCACTGATGTCGCCTCCGGCTCCCAGCGCGGCCACGACGCCCTCCACCTGCCGGATATGGCGCAGGGAAACGGTCCCCTGCCGGATGGCCTCGTAGAGGCTGGACTTGATGGGGTGCTCCTGGGGAAGCGCGTCTACCCAAGGCGGCAGGAACAGGTCCAGCTCCTGCAGGGGAAATTCGTAGAGCACGGCCTTGAGGATGTCCGTCACATCCTCTTCGTCCAGTTCCAGACAATTCACCGGCACACAGTTGACCTGATAGCGGCCGGCGATATCTTTGGCGATGGCGGCAGCGCGCTCACTTTTGGGCGCCTGGGAATTGAGCAGTACAATGAAAGGTTTTCCCAGCTCCTGCAGTTCCCGGATGACGCGCTCCTCCGCCTCCAGGTAGTCCTCCCGGGGAATTTCGGAAATGCTGCCGTCCGTGGTGACGACGATGCCGATGGTGGAGTGCTCAGCAATGACCTTCCGGGTGCCTACTTCCGCCGCTTCGGTCATGGGGATCTCGTGGTCAAACCAGGGGGTGGTGACCATACGGGGGGCGTCCTCCTCATACTGGCCGATGGCCCCCTTGACCATGTACCCTACACAGTCGATGAGCCGCACGGAGAACGCGGCGCCGCCGTCCAGCTGGATCTGGGCAGCCTCCTCAGGGACGAACTTTGGCTCCGCGGTCATGATGGTACGGCCGCTGCCGCTTTGGGGAAGCTCATCCCGGGCCCGCTCCTTGCGGTAGACATTTTCGATATTCGGAATGACCTGGGTCTCCATAAAGCGCTTGATGAAAGTGGACTTCCCCGTTCGCACCGGACCAACCACACCGATATAGATATCTCCGGCGGTGCGGGTGGCAATATTTTGATAGATGGTTGTATTCATAGCATCCCGTCCTTTTTCCGCTCCATAGTCATGTTCCATCTCTATGTGAGCAGGGCGCTTCCTATGACGGCCCGTCTATTCTTCTGTGCAAAATATATAAAAAATAAAGCACTAATGCTGGCTTGGTTGGACAAAATTTGCATTTACAGGATTGATTTAGTATGGTAAACTGCTAATGTATTAAACGAGCGGCGACGCCGCAGACAATGGAGGATTGGATATGAAAAAGTGGATGGCGATGCTGCTGACAGCAACGATGGTATTCTCCCTGACGGCTTGCGGCAGCAAAGAAGAAACAGAAGAAACCGAAGGAACCATGACCTATGCGGTAGAGGCCGGCAGCGCCGGTGAGGCCGCGGCAGAGGAAAAGGGCTTTACCTATAATTCCGTTGCTTCCCAAGCGGATGCGCTGATGGAAGTAGCCGCGGGCACCTCTGATGCAGCCATCATCGATCTGCTGATGGCCGGTGCCATGATCGGCGAGGGCACCAGCTATCCGGACCTGACCTATACCGATGAACTGACTACGGAGGAATACGGCGTTGGCTGCCGCAAGGGCTCTGACCTGGCTGCATACATCAACAACGTGTTCGCCGAGAGCTATGCCGACGGCACCATGCAGGAGATCGCTGCTACCTACGGCGTTCAGGAGGCGCTGCTGGAGCAGGGCGACGTCCAGGAGTGGCAGGCTGAAGAAGGCGGCGACGTGGCCTATATCCAGGAAAAGGGCACGCTGATCGTGGGCATTACCAACTACGCCCCCATGGATTACAAGGACGAAAACGGCGAGTGGATCGGCTTTGATGCCGACATGGCCAAGCTGACGGCACAGAAGCTGGGCGTGGAGGTCCAGTTCGTGGAGATCGACTGGGACAACAAGATCATGGAGTTGGATTCCAAGAACATCGATGTGGTCTGGAACGGCATGACGCTCACCGGCGAGGTCACGGAATCCATGGAGTGCACCAACCCCTACTGCAATAATGCGCAGGTTGTGGTTGTGCCCGCCGCCTGATTCATGTATAATAATCAAAGGCAGAGAGCTTGCTCTCTGCCTTTGAGCGGCTAGAAATCGATTTGATAATGACAGGGTGAGGATTTTGCCATGCTGATGAATGTAACGCTGACACTGCTCAATGGATTGGGCACTACGATCGAGATATTCTTTCTCACGCTGCTGTTCTCCATTCCTTTGGGATTGGTGGTGGCGTTCGGCTCCATGAGCCGGTGGCAGCCTTTGCGGTTTTTCCTTTATGGTCAGGAAAACCCCGGTCCATTTACCAGATTCCTGGCAGAACTGCGGCCCATCAGTGCAGTTTGCAGTATCTTGGTTTGGATCGTGCGGGGCACGCCGCTGATGCTGCAGCTGATCGCCTTTATGTACATACCGGGTATCCTGGGTCACAATTTCTGGCCCAGCGGAGATGCGGGGCGCATGATGGCCACGGTGGTGGCATTCTCTATCAACTACGCTTGCTATTTCTCCGTGATCTACCGGGGCGGCATCCAGGGTGTGCCGGTTGGACAGCGGGAGGCCGGCGAGGTCTTGGGCATGACGAAAAAGCAGATCTTCTTCAAGGTCACACTGCTGCAGATGATCAAACGCATCGTCCCGCCCATGTCCAATGAGATCATCACCTTGGTGAAGGATACTTCCCTGGCCCGTGTGATCGCAGTGTATGAGCTGACATTCACAGGTTATTCCTACATGAAGAGCAGCGGCCTTGTGTGGCCCCTCTTCTATACGGGCGTGTTCTATCTCCTCTTTGTGGGTGTGCTCACGCTTCTTTTCAGCTATATTGAACGCAGGCTTGACTATTTCCGGTAAGGAGGTGCCGAGATGTCTATTTTGGAAGTACGCAATATTGAAAAACACTTCGGCGCCACCCAGGTGCTGAAGGACATCAGCTTTACGCTGGAAGAGGGGCAGGCCATCTCCATCATCGGTTCCTCCGGCAGCGGCAAGACAACGCTTCTGCGGTGCCTGAATTTTCTGGAAAAGCCGGACAGCGGCACGATCTCGGTCCGTGGTGAGACGCTCTTTGACGCGGACGATCCCAAAACTCAGCAAGAGAGCCAGATCCGGCAAAAGCGGCTGCACTTTGGCCTGGTGTTCCAGAGCTTCAACCTCTTCCCCCAGTACACAGCGCTGCAGAATGTGACGCTGGCCCGGGAACTGCTGGCCAAGGAACACGGCGGCGAGAGCCGGGAGGCCATTGAAAAGGCCGGAATGGAGTTGCTGGATCAGATGGGACTAGCGGACCGGGCCGGACATTATCCCCATCAGCTCTCCGGCGGACAGCAGCAGCGGGTGGCCATTGCCCGGGCGCTGGCACTGCATCCGGATATCCTCTGCTTTGATGAACCCACTTCGGCACTGGACCCGGAGCTGACCGGTGAAGTGCTGCGGGTCATCCGCTCCCTGGCGGAGCAGAAGACCACGATGATCATTGTGACCCACGAAATGGCGTTTGCCCGAGACGTGGCGGATCAGGTGATCTTTATGGACGGCGGCATCATCGTGGAACAGGGTGACGCCCGGCAGGTGATCGATCACCCCAAGGAGGAACGTACCCGCCAGTTCCTGGCCCATTATACAGAATCCTGAAAAAAGGAAGCGGACAGATTTGTCCGCTTCCTTTTTTGTGTTCATGCCCGTTTTCTGGGGATCAGCAGCAGCGTATCCCGGGGAAGATCCTCCTCCGTCTCCAGCTGGTTTGCACAGAGAATGGTGGAGATAGTGGTGTTATACCGTTTGGCAAGGTCCCAGGGGCTTTCCTGCTGTCCCAGCTGGCGCAGCACCAGGGACGGAGCCCCGGAGAGGTCCTTGGGAGAATCCGTGTCTACCCGCACGGCAGAGATACAGATCTTTTTGGCCTGGGCTGCTGCTTCAATTTGGAACTCCACAGGAAAACGCACCTCGATCCCGCGCTCGGTGAGTGTACCCTGCGGTTCTTCTGCACAGGTGGCTCTGGCAAACACACGGCAGTCTGCGGGGATATCGGTCTGACAGGACACTTCCACACCGCGTTCAGCCATCAGCGGCGTGCCGCCCTCGTCCAGATACAATGCCCGTACGAATACAACGGTGCGAAGAACGGTCCCGCCGCCTTCCCGGCTTACGGTCACCGTACCGCAGTCTGCCTGAACGGACAGGATATCCTCCGCTACCACACCGATCTCCAGCGATTCCCGAACGTTCTGGCGCCGGTGGGAGGAATCCCAGTAGGTCACAAGAGACATGGGAGAAGCTTCATAGGTGAGCTCGTAAGCGGTGGAGTACAGATCCCGCAGCAAGGTCAGCTCCTCCTCCCTGCGCACCAGCGCCGTGGCATGCAGATAGAGCGTTACCGCCAACTGACGTCCCTCCGGATCGCCGCCGTCGATTTGCAGGTCGGCGCCGGTGAGCTGCAGGCGGACTGTGGCGGAGGAGCCCTCTTGAGCGCCTTCTACCTCCATGATCTGGGAGAACGGGAGCTCCCCGGCTGTGGAGCAATACTGCCCCTGGGCTGTGCGATAGAGCAGGCAGATGCGGAACACGCCCTTGAAAAGGAGCTTGCTGCCTACCAGCTTGGTCTCAGTCACGCTGCCGCGCACCTGCGACGAGAGGATCTCCGCAGCCCCCTCCCGCCCCGGGGACAGATTCATTTCCTCGGAAAATGTGAAGTCTTTTTCCGCCATGTGGGTCAAAAGCGTTGCCCGCTGCCGCTCTCGCCGCTTTTCCACGCACAGCTCCGGGGCAGTTTCCACATCAGGGCATACCCGCAGCGAAGCACGCTGGTAGGTGGTCACCCGCGCCACCAGCTTGCAGTGGGTGAAGACTTTCCGGGGATTGAGCATCCGGCTCTCCAGCATCTCCGGCTCCACCTCCGCCGTAAGATAAGCGCAGTCCGGCAGCGATTCGCTTTCTGCGGTAAAGGGAATGGCAAATTCCAAAGAGCGGATCCCGCCCTCCCCTTCCGGCGTATACAGGACCGTTACACGCACGGTCCCGGAGAGGGTGGCTTTCCCATCCCGAAAATCCCGGCCGTGAAGAAAGACCATCCCTTCCGTGTCAATGATACGGGCCATATCCGGGCAATAGTCCGGTACGATCGTCTCGGCAGTCTCCTCCGCCGTCAGCGTGGTTTCCGCTCCTGCTTCGTATGTATCAAAGCTTTGTTTTTTTAATTCCAGTTCCATGTCGCGTCCATCCTTTCCCGGCCGTTCACACTGAGATGTTGCTCCAGTGTATGCAGACCGGGACGCGCTTATGCGCCCACGTGGAAGATCCGGCGCAGGATGCCCCGCAGTGCTTTGGGGGATTTCCATACCACGATATTCATCTCTTTGCCTCCTTCCCTATCTGCGGCAGCAGGCGCAGCCGCAGGCGATCAGCAGCATGGCCACCAGAAACAGCAGTGCACCTACCGGAAAGATCGCCGCGATCAGGATCCCGGCACCCAGCGCCACCGCAAAAATACCCAACAGATGGCAGCCGCCTCTGCGAAACATATCACCCGCCCCCTCTCTGCTACCAGTATAGCACCGGCGGTTGTCCCCTGTGCGGAAATATCAAAAGAGAAAAAGAAGGACCGTGTCTCATGAGAGGCACGGTCCTAAGATTATTTTTTTCGCTCCTGCCAGGCCTGCAAAGGCTTGAGCTCTTCGTAGAGCCGCACATAGCTTGCATGGCGGCTTTGCTGGATCTTGCCGCTGCGCAGCGCATCCAGCACGGCACAGCCGGCTTCCTTGGTGTGACTGCACCCCACAAAGCGGCATTGGCCCAGATAGGGCGCAAACTCCTGGAAAGTCTCCGGGAGATGCTCTTTCAGCTCCAGGTTCAGCTCGTCTGTCTCAAAGGAGGAAAATCCCGGAGAGTCTACTACATCTGCCCCGCAGGAGAGATGGTAGAGCTCCACATGGCGGGTGGTGTGGCGTCCGCGGCCCAGTGCATCGCTGACCTCTCCCACCTGCAGGCGGAACTGAGGCTCCAGCGCGTTGAGAATGCTGGATTTTCCAACGCCGGAGTTTCCTGTAAAGGCGGAAAGCTTTCCACTGATTGCCTCCCGCAGGCCGTCCAGCCCCTCCCCGGTTTCCGCACTGAGCCGGAGCGTGGGGATGCCGGAGGCGGTGTAGATGCGGTACAGATCCTCCGCCGGGTCCAAATCGCATTTATTGAGGACCACCAACACATCGCAGTGTTTCAGTGCGGCGATGGCAGTCACCCGGTCAATGAGGAACGGGTCGGTACGGGGGATCGCGCCGGAGCCGATAATGACCAGCTGATCGATGTTGGCAACCGCCGGACGGGCAAAGGCATTGCGCCGCGGAAGGATCTCCTCCACGAAGCCCTCGCCGCCGCCCAGCTCCCGGACTTCCACCCAGTCCCCCACCAGGGGGGACTGGCCTGTTTTACGAAACTTTCCCCGGGCGCGGCAGGTGAGCACCTCCGTGCCGGTATTGACATAATAGAAGCCGCTGAGGGCTTTTTGAATCCGTCCTCTTGCCATATCAGTCAAACTGCACGTCCTGCGCCTGCTCCAGATCTTCTTCTCCGTCGATGTAGATCTGGACATGCTGGATACCGGAGCCGGTCAGAGAGACGCTGATGCTGCCCTTGGCACAGGAGACATGGTTATTGTACTGCTCTTCCCCGTCCACGGTGACCCACACATCCACGCTCTCACGGCCGTCCTGGGGCAGCATGACGGAAATGGTGCGGGACTGGCTGGGAGCAAGACCGGAGCTGACCTTGAACTTGATGGTGTCACCCTCGGTGACTTCCGTGCCGGACTCAATGCTCTGCCACAGGATCTCGCCGGCAGGCTTGTCGCTGTCCACGATTTCGATATCGGCATCCGTGCAGGTGAGCTTCCAGGTGGTCTTGAGCTGCTCGCGGACCTTATCAATGTTCTGGCCCACAAACGGAGGCACCGGGAATTGCTCCAGCTCCGGTCCCTTGCTTACGTAGACCTTGATGGTATCGCCCTTTTTCAGCGTGGCGCCCTCGGCGGGATCTGTGCGGATGACATAGCCGCTGGAGATCTCATCGGAGAACTCCTGGTACTCCACAGAGGCATCGATGATCAGATCCAGGTCGTTTTCACGGCTGAGGGTCTTGAGGGTCAAAATAGCGGCCTGTGCTTCCTGGTTGACCACGTTCACCATCTCGCCGGTGTTCTCACCCATGCTGACGGTGACTTCGATCTTCAGATTATCACCCCGGCGCACCTCACCGGCAGACGGAGTCTGGCGCATGATCTCGCCCTCGTCGTACTCGTCGCTGTAGTCGGAGGCGGCTTCCGTGACGGTGAAGATCCCGTCGATCTCCGGCATGGCCAGGGCTTCCTCCATGGTCTTGCCCAACAGATTGGGTACTTCGTAGTCCGTGGGAGCGGGGGTGCCGAAGGAGGAGAAGATCACCTTGAACAGCACGACCACCAGTACCAGCGCCGCCACACAGGCACCGGCAATGGCAGCGGTACGCTTGTGGTTTTTGGGACGGCGAGGCTCGTCGTCATAGTCCCGGTACCGCTCCGGCTCCCGTCGATGGGATGCATGGCCGGATTCCAGAACGTGGGCCCCGGTGGTACGCAGAGGCCGGGTGGGCTCGTCCTCTTCTGTGGGACGCAGGTCCTCCAGCTCGAAATCCAGGCTGACGCCGGGATTTTTGCGGAACGCCTCCAGATCGGCGATCATGGCGTCGGCGGAGGCGTAGCGCTTGTCCAGCTCCGGGGCCATGGCCTTCATGCAGATCAGCTCCAGCTGCTGCGGGATCTCGGGATTGATCTCCCGGGGCGCCAGCGGAATGGAACTGAGGTGCTGGATGGCCACGGACACGGCACTGTCGCCTTCAAAGGGCAGGCGTCCCGTGAGCATCTCATAGAGCACCACGCCGGCGGAGTAAACGTCGCTGCGGGCGTCGGTCCGGTCTCCTCTGGCCTGCTCGGGAGAGATATAGTGCACGGAGCCCAGGGCCTCCTGGGTCAGGGTCTGGGCAGAGTTTTCCAGACATGCGATACCGAAATCGGCCACCTTCACGCTGCCGTCCCGCAGCACCATGACGTTCTGGGGCTTGATATCCCGGTGGACGATGCCGCGGCTGTGGGCGTGGCTGAGGCCCCGCATGATCTGTGTGATGAAATGCAGAGACTCCCGCCAGTTGAGCTGCCCCCGCTTTTCCATGTACTGCTTGAGTGTAATGCCGTCAATGAGCTCCATGACGATGTACTCGATGTCGCCGCCCCGGGACACGTCGTAGACAGAGACGATGTTGGGGTGGGACAGCTGCGCGACCGCCTGGGACTCGGCGTTGAACCGGCGGCGGAAATCCTCATTCTGCGCAAGGTCACTTTTGAGGATCTTGATGGCCACCAGGCGGTTGAGCCGGTGGCATTTTGCCTTGTATACCACGGCCATACCGCCTGTACCGATCCGCTCCAGGATCTCGTAGCGGTTGTCCAGCATTTTGCCAATGTATTGATCCATATACCTGAACCTCCCTCTTACGCCATCTGCATCAGCACGGCGGTCACATTGTCCGAGGCACCGTTGGCCTTGGAAATGGCCAGCAGGCGATCCATGCAGGTGCCGAGATCGCCGCCGTGGAGGACTTCAAACAGCATCTCCTGGTCCGTGACGGTTTCCACCAGCCCATCGGAGCACAGCAGCAGAAAATCCCCCGCCGCCATGGGGCATATGTATCCGTCGCTGAGGGCGGACATATCCGGACCCAGTGCCCGGGTGATCAGGTTTCGGTTGGGATGATGGCGCGCCTCTTCTGCGGTGATGTCCCCCCGGTCCACCATGCTCTCCACCAGCGAGTGGTCCTTTGTGACGCGGGAAATTCCGTCAGAAGAGATGTGGTAAGCGCGGCTGTCACCAACATTGGTGACCACAGTGCCCTTGTCATAGCTCACGGCAGAGACCAGCGTGGTGCCCATGCTGCGGCAGTCCATGGATGCCTGTGCCGCCTGCCGGACGGCCCGATTGGCTACGGATACGGCATAAGCGGAGACCTCTTTGAGCTGCTCGGGGCTCATGCCCGGGCGAAGCTGTTTTTTCATTTCGGACACAAAGGTCTCCACCGCAATGTGGCTGGCCTGCCGGCCGCCTGCAGGGCCGCCCATGCCGTCGCACACCACACACAGCGTATATCCGCTCTCCGGCAGCTGCTCCACGGCATAGTCGTCCTGATTTTCTTTCCGCACGAGTCCCACATCGCTCATGCTCCATACTTCCATCATTGGGAATCCTCCCCTTTCCTTGCTTCCTCCATGGCCTTGCGCCGAAGCTGGCCGCAGGATGCATCAATATCGCCGCCCAGGCTGCGCCGCACGGTGGCGGTCAGACCGTGGGACTCCAAACGCTTTTGGAACGCCGCAATCCGCCGGGACGGCTTGAAAGGACTTTCCACCACGTCATTGAGCGGGATGAGGTTGACATGCCCCGGCATGCCCCGGAGATTTTTGGCGATCAGGTCTGCCTGCCAGTCGTAGTCATTGACGCCATCGATCATGGCGTACTCAAAGGAGATCCGCCGGCCGGTCTTGCGGAAATAGTCATGACAGGCGGCAAACAGCTCCTCCACAGGGTAGGCGCGGTTGATGGGCATGATCTTGGAGCGGGTCTCGTTGTCCGGCGCATGCAGCGAGACGGAAAGCGTCAGCTGAAGGCCCAGATCGGACAAAAGGCGGATGCCGGGGATCACGCCGCAGGTGGAAAGAGAGATGTGGCGCATGCCGATGTTCATGCCGTCGGGGTGGTTCACCAGTTCCAGGAATTTTCGGACCGTGTCCAGATTGTCCATGGGTTCTCCGATGCCCATCAATACGATGTTGGAGATCTCCAGCCCGGAGTCCAGCTGGGTGAAGAGCACCTGATCCAGCATTTCCGCAGGGGTCAGGTCCCGCACCTTTCCGGCGATGGTGGACGCACAGAAAGCGCAGCCCATCCGGCAGCCAACCTGGGAAGAGATACACACGGTGTTGCCGTGGTGATAGCGCATGAGGACGGACTCGATGCAGTTCCCATCCGCCAGTTCCCAGAGGTATTTGATGGTTCCATCCAGACGGGATATCTGCTTTCTGGCCACCTTGGGCGGCGTCAGGATGCAGGTCTCCGTCAGCTGGTCCCGCAGGGACTTTGGAAGATTGGTCATCTCGGAGAAAGAACGGGCGCCCTTATGGAGCCAGGTAAATACCTGCTTGGCCCGATAGGCCGGCTGCCCCATGGATTGGAGGACGTCCCCCACTTCCTGCAGGGACATGGATTTTATGTCGATCATATGGACTCCTCAAGAATGCCGCCGCATGCGGCAGATGTAAAAACCGTCCGTCTGGTGGCGCTGAGGCCACAGCGTGATCTGACCGTCGGAAACGGTACCCACAGGCTGCGGCAGCAGCATGGCTTCCCGCTCAAACTCCTCGTGTTCCGCCAGAAAGGCGTCGGTGATCTGCTGGTTTTCCTCCGGCAAGATGGTGCAGGTGGAATAGACCAGCAGTCCGCCCGGCCGCACGTAGCGGGCCGCGTTTTCCAGCAGGGCGCTTTGGATCACCGGCAGAGCGAACAGGTCGTCGGCTTTTTTGTACCGTACATCCGGCTTTTTGCGGATGATGCCCAGGCCGGAGCAGGGCGCATCCACCAAAACAGTGTCAAAACCGGACTCCCACTTGGGATCGAACCGCCGGCCGTCTGCGGCGGCGGTTTCCAGGCATGTGATGCCCAGACGAGCGGCCCCTTCCCGGATGCGGGAGAGCTTACGCTCGTGGAGATCGCAGGAGACGATAGACCCCACGTCCCCCATGGCGATAGCGGCGGAAAAAGATTTTCCGCCTGGGGCCGCGCACATGTCCAGCACCCGCTGGCCCGGCGTCACCTGTGCGGCCAGGGATACCAGACTGGCCGCCGGGTCCTGAACGAGGAAAAGTCCTTCCCGGAAAGCAGGCAGCGCAGTCAGATCTCCGGTGCCGGAGAGCTCCAGACAGCCGGGGACCCACAGGTGTTCCCGGACTGCGATCCCTGCTTCCTCCAGCTGGGCGCGAAGGGTCTGAAGGGTGGTTTTCATGGTATTGACCTGCACGGTCATGGGAGAGACAGAGTTATTGATGCGCAGATATTCCTCGGTTTCCTCGGGCCCCAGGACCGGCAGCAGGCGCTTGATGAGCCACCGCGGGTGGCTGTACCGGATGGACAGCGTGCGCAGGATGTCGCCGTCGGGAATGGGCGGGAGCGCGTGTTTGTTTTGCGATACCTTGCGCAGCACGGCATTTACAAGCCCGGCCGCGGAGCCGCGCTTGAAAAGACGCGCCAGCTCCACCGCCTGGTTTACAGCCGCATAGTCGGGCACCTTGTCCAGATACAGGATCTGATAGGCACCCAGCCGCAGGATCTCCAGCAGCGGGGGCTGCAGGTGATCGGTGCGCTGGCTGCAATAGGTGCCCAGGTAATAGTCCAGCAGGAACTGGTTTTGCAGCACACCATAGACCATGCGGCTGCACAAGGCGGCGTCGGCGCCGGAGAGTCCATCCCGCTGGATCTGAGATTTCAAAGCTGCATCGGCCCATGCGTCTTTGGTGCGGCATCCGATCAGGACCCGCAGAGCCGTCTCACGGGCATTGCTCATCGCCTGCCACCTCCCTGCTCCCGGTTGTTCCGTCCCACGAAGATCAATACAAAACGCAATAGCTGCAGGGCGGACATGAGCAGTGCCGCCACGTAGGTCATAGCTGCGGCCCGCAGGACCCGGCGTGCACCGGCCAGCTCATCGTCCCAAAGCAAGGACTGGGATTCCAGGGTCTCCAGCGCCCGATGGGAGGCGTTGAACTCCACGGGCAGAGTTACCAGCTGGAACAGCGTGGTCAGAGAAAAGAGGATGATGCCTGCCAGAAACATGGTCTGGCTGTATAAGAGCATGCCCACAAAAAGCAGCAGGAACGACAATTTGGAGCCAAGCTGCGTCAAGGGGAGAATGGCTGTCCGCAGCCGCACTGGGCCATAGCCCTGAGCGTACTGCACGGCATGGCCTGCCTCATGGGCCGCTACGCCCACCGCCGCGATGGTAGGGGCGCCATATACGGATTCAGACAGGTAGATGGTATTGTCCCGGGGATCGTAGTGATCCGTCAGGTGACCGCGGGTGGTGCGCACGGGAACATCATAGACCCCGTGGGCATGCAGCACCGCTTCCGCCGCCTGGGCGCCTGTCAGATGCCGCCGGTTGTTCACGGCACTGTACCGCCGGAAGTTTCCGCTCACCTGGAACTGTGCCCACAAAGAAAGCGCCAGGACAGGGATCAGCAGCAAAAAGTAAATATTATTGGCAAGAAAATCGCTGTAACCGTGGTAGCCGTAGCCATAACCATAGTAATAGGGCATAGAAAACCTCTCAGTTAGAATTTTACAGAGTGTGTTCCGCGTTATACCTCCATGGGGTGGCCCAGCAGGTACGCCGCCGCAGCCATACGCTTGCCGCCCTCGGCCTGCAGCTCTGTGATAAACAGGCTCTGCCCGTCACCGCAGGCCACCTCGATTCCCCGTTTTCCGGCAGAGAGGACGGTGCCGGGGGCTTTGTCCGTGGCGGCGCCGGCAGCGGTCTTGTAGACTTTGAACCGCTGGCCCTGCAGCTCCGTGGTCGCGCACGGCCAGGGGATCAGACCCCGCGCCTGGCAGGAGATGGCCCGGGCAGAGCGGCTCCAGTCGATGGGAGACATGTCCCTGGAGAGCATGGAAGCATAGCTCTGCTGCGTTTCATCCTGGGGCGTGCGGGTGGCAGTACCGTCCGCCAGGGCACGAATGGCATCGGAGAGCGCACCGGCACCAAGCTCTGCCAATCGGCCCGTCAGGGACAGGGCATCCTCGTCCTCGCCGATGGGGGTGGACGCCTGGCAGATCACATCGCCCGCGTCCAGTTCCTTGGCCATATACATGATGGATACGCCGGTCTCCCGCTCCCCATCCAGGATGGCCCAGTTGATGGGGGCGGCACCACGGTATTTGGGCAGCAGGGACGAGTGGACATTGATGGCGCCGTAAGGCGGGAACTGGAGAATATCCTCCGGCAGGATCTTTCCGTAAGCGGCCACCACGATCAGCTCCGGGTCAAGCTCCCGGACAATGGACATAGCCTCGCCGTCCCGCATTTTCAAAGGCTGATAAACCGGCAGATTTTGAGACAAGGCATATTCCTTCACAGGAGAGAAAGCCAGCTTGTGCCCGCGGTTTTTGGGCTTGTCCGGCTGGGTGAACACTCCACAGACAGTATGCCCATCTTCCACCAGACGGCGCAGCGAGGCCACGGCGAAATCCGGCGTTCCCATAAACAAGATCCGCAAGCTTATTCCTCCTCCTGGGCCTCTTCCTGCTCCAGATAGTCCCGCAGTTCTTCATCAGAGAGGAAGTGGTCGATGTGCTCGGTGTAAAGATGACCGTCCAGGTGTTCGATCTCATGGCAGAAGGCGCGGGCGGTCAGGTCCTCCCCTTCCACCTCGAACCAGTTGCCGTCCCGGTCCTGGGCACGGACGCGGACGAGCTGGGGGCGGGTAACGATGCCCCATTTGCCCGGAACGCTCAGGCAGCCTTCCAGGCCCGTCTGCTCACCGCTCTGGGCCACGATCTCCGGGTTCACCAGCTCCAGATACTCCTCGCTGTCTTCATCCATCACCACGCACACACGGCGCAGAACGCCAACCTGCGGCGCGGCCAGGCCGGCGCCGTTGGCATCTGCCAGAGTTTCCACCAGGTCATCCAGCAGTTCGTGGAGCCGGCCGTTGAATTCGGTCACGGGCCGGCAAACTTTGTTCAGGCAGGGGTCGCCCTGCTCAACGATTTTACGCAAAGCCATCGTTTGATCCTTTCCGACTGTCAGTCTGTGAAATTGCAGTCTACAAAAATATTCACGCCGCGGTTTGCGCGGTCATTGGAAAACGTCTTCAAAAGCCAGCTGATCTTATCGCGGGTCGGCTTGCAGTTGTGGTCCACCAGCAGCACATGATAGCGGTAACGGTTGTTGACTTTCAAAACCGGTGCCGGTGCGGGGCCAAGCACCTCCTGATCCGGGAAGAGCTGGCGCAGGGAATCTCGGGCGGCGGCTGCGCTCCGCAGTACCGCACCCTCGTCCGCACCGGAGAACGCAAAGGAGAAGTGATCTGCAAAAGGCGGGCACTGCCGCAGCCGGCGCAAGCGGATCTCCTGGCTGTAAAACGCCTCATAATCCTGAGCAGCCGCACTGCGGATCACGTCGTTTTCCGGTGTGTAGGTTTGGATCACGGCGCGTCCGGTCCGTCCGCCCCGCCCTGCCCGGCCCACCACCTGCGTGAGCAGGTTGAAGGTGCGCTCAGCTGCCTGATAGTGGTCCACGTACAAGGATAAGTCCGCGGACAAAACACCCACCAGGGTCACATTTTCAAAATCCAGTCCCTTGGCCACCATTTGGGTGCCCAGCAGGATGGGAATGCGTTCCTTTTCAAAACGCTCCAGAAGTACGCTGTGTCCCCCGGCAGCGGTGTCCGCGTCCATGCGAAGAACCGGCACATCCGGAAAGAGGACACCGAGCTCCTGCTCCACTTTCTGGGTCCCGCAGCCAATATGCTTCATTTTTCCGCCGCACTGCGGACAGGTATCCACGGCACTCTGAGAGTGACCGCAGTGGTGGCACATGAGCCGTCCGTTGGCGGAGTGATAGGTCAGTGCCGCACTGCACCGGGGACACTGAGGTACGTAGCCGCACTCGCCGCATAGGAGCATGCGGCTGTTGCCCCGCCGGTTCAAAAACAAAATGCTCTGTTCGCCGCGGCGCAGGTTTTCCGCCAGCTCTTCTTGCAGCAGGTGCCCGATCACACCGGGATTTCCTCTTCGGATCTCCTCCCGCAGGTCGGCGATGGATACGCGGGGCAGTGCGCGGGCGTTGTAGCGCTGGCGCAGAGTGAACAGATGGTATGTCCCCTTTTCCGCCGCATAAAAGCTTTCCACTGAGGGAGTGGCGGAGCCAAGCAAGAGCGTGGCGCCAAAGCGGGCACAGAGGAATTTGGCTACATCCCGGGTATGGTAGCGGGGCGGATTTTCCGACTGGTAGCTTCCCTCCTGCTCCTCGTCCAGTACGATCAGCCCCAGGTTTCTGACCGGGGCAAAGATGGCGGAGCGGGTGCCCAGTACCACCCGGACCTCCCCGCGGCGGATGCGCTTCCACTGGTCGTAGCGTTCCGACATGCGCAAAGAGCTGTGAAGCATTGCTACTTCACTGCCGAAGTATGCGCGAAATTTGCGCATCATCTGAGGTGTCAGTACGATCTCCGGGACCAGTACGATGGCGCTCTTCCCCATGCGAAGGGTCTCCTGTACCAAGCGTATATATACCTGCGTCTTTCCGCTGCCTGTTACGCCATACAGCAGCGCTGCTTCCGCGCGGCCGCTCTCCAGTAAAGGGAGAATGCCGTTGAAAGCCCGCTGCTGTTCCTGACTGAAGATGATTTTGGGGCCGGGGTCTGCCGCCTCCTCGGCAGGAACGCGCAGGGCTTCTTCCTGTGTCAAGGCAAGAAGGCCGG
Organism: Clostridiales bacterium; assembly: GCA_019418625.1. GTDB lineage: Bacteria > Bacillota > Clostridia > Oscillospirales > Oscillospiraceae > Oscillibacter. The sequence goes on from DYBL01000092.1 coordinate 16,318, forward strand.
CCTTTTCCATGGCGCGGAGTGTGCGCATAGTGGCACCGGTATAATAGCAGATCTCCCCGGTGGAAGCCTTTCCCACGGACAAGAGCAGCTGTGTCACTGCGTACCGGACAGGCGCACTGGAGCGGCGGCGCTCGGTGAGCGCCAATGCCTCCTCCGCGCTGATAGCCAGCTCGGCCATGGTGCGTGTCTTGTCTCCGATCTGCCGCTTGGCAGCAGACTGACGGCAGAGGATCCCCTCTCGCTCCATGGCGCGGAGCGTCGATACGGGGATGCCTGCATGCTCCAGATCTTCTTTGGAAATACTGCCGGAAGCGGCCAGCAGTTCCAGCAGCCGATCTCCGCCGGTGATGCCGGCGCAGCGTGCCCGCGCTTCTTCCGGAGAGATGCACAGGAAAAAGCGCTCCTCCAAACGATACCACAGCCCCGCAGGCAAAATGGTCTTGACGGCTTCGAACATGGTGCAAAAGTACCGCTGCCGCAGCCACAGGGCCAGTGCGATCCCGTTCTCATCCAGCACAGGCGCAGGATCCAGCACCGTTGTGAGGGGCTTGAGGCCGCGCGACTTCTCCCCGCGGGTCCGCGCCAGGATCACGCCTTCGCTGGTGCGGTTGCCCCGTCCGAAAGGGACAGTTACCCGGATACCCGGGAGCGCTGCATCCAAGAGCGTATCGGGAACCAGGTAGTCATAGGGCTTGTCAATGGAATAGGGCGCGGCGCTGACCGCTACTTTTGCGATTTCCGCGGTCTCCATGCCTCGCCCTCCCTCTCCTTGCTAACTCAGTCTTCTTCGATCACCAGATTCATGTGGCTGGCGTCCAGCTTGCCGTCGGCCACCTCGTGAATGGCCAGAGTGACCGGCTTTTCCGTCAGGTGTTCACCGGCCTCCTCAGCAGTCTCGGCGATCTGGCGGGCACGCCGGGCCACAACATTGACCAGCATGTAGCGGTTGGGGATATAGCTGGTGAGTTTGTTCATTGCAGGATACAGCATCATAATAATCTACTTCCATTCTGCCGGATTTCGGCTGATTTTTTTGTCGCATTATAGAGATAGGCGCGTATTTATCTTCCGCTGATGATCTCCATGCGTTCTTTGGGTTTGCAGTGCTCGGCGGTCATGATGGCGTTGAGCTCGTTTACCGCGTTCTCCACACTGTCGTTGATGACGAAATAGTCATAGGTATGGGCGGTTTGGAATTCCACCTTGGCGCGCAGCAGCCGTTTTTGGATCTTTTCCTGACTGTCCGTGCCGCGCTCGGTCAGCCGACGCTCCAGCTCTGCCCAGCTGGGCGGAGCGATGAAGATCCGCACGGCGTCCGGACGCTTGCCGGTGACCTGGATGGCGCCTTGGACCTCAATATCCAAAATGACATCCAGACCGCGGTTCATGGCGTCATCCACAAAGCGCTTGGGGGTCCCGTAGAAGTTGCCCACATATTCGGCATACTCCAAAAACTCATCTTTGGCGATCCAGGCGCGGAAAGTGTCCACATCCAGAAAGTGATAGTGCACACCATCGGCCTCTCCGGGCCGGGGATCTCTGGTGGTGGCAGAGACGGAAAAATAGACATTTTTCCGCCGCTCCATCAAAGCTTGCAGCACCGTGCTCTTTCCGACACCGGAAGGACCGGAAACAATAAAGGTTTTCCCTCTTCTCATAGATTTCAATCTCCTTCTGCCCCATGCTGTTCCGCCCGTGCGCCGAAACGCTCCGGCGGAAGAGCGGACAAGATCACATGGTCGCTGTCCATGATGAAAATGGATGCGGTTTTTCGGCCATAAGTCGCATCGATCAGCATGCCCCGCTCCCGGCTTTCCTGGACCATGCGCTTGATGGGGGCCGAGTCCGGGCTGACGATGGCCAGCAGACGGTCCCGGGAGACCAGACTGCCGAATCCGATATTGATCAGTTCCATGGCGTCACTCGATGTTCTGCACCTGCTCGCGCATCTTTTCCACTTCCGCCTTCAGCTGGACCACGATCTGGGCAATGGAGACGTCGTTGCACTTGGAGCCGATGGTATTGGACTCGCGGTTGACCTCTTGGATCAGGAAGTCCATTTTGCGGCCCATGGGCTCGTCCGCACACAGCATGGTGCGCAGCTGGGCGGTATGGCTCCGCAGACGCACCGTCTCTTCATCCACGGCGACCTTGTCGGCGTAGATAGCGGCCTCGGTGAGGATACGCTGGGGATCGATGGCGGTGCTTTGCAGTACCTCCTGCATCCGGGCCGTCAGCTTGGCCCGGTACTCTGCCACAGTCTCAGGAGAGCGGGCTTCCACGCGGGCGGTGCATTCATCAATGGTGTCCAGCCGGGAGGCAATGTCCTGGGCCAGCTTCTCGCCCTCCACGGCGCGCATGGCATTGTACGCTTTGAGCGCCTCATCCAGCACGGTGCAAAGGTCCTCACTGACGGTCTCCAGATCCTCGTCGGCCTTGGTGACGGTCAGCACATCCGGGAAGCGGGCCAGGGTCTCCGGGCTCACCTGGTAGGTCTCGCTGCCGCACAGGCCGGACAGCGTACGGAGTGCGGCGGCGTACTGGGCAGCCAGCTCCTGATTCACGCTGACCTTGGCCACGTCCGCGGCGGAGGCGTCCACAGTGATGAACACATCCACCTTTCCGCGGGAGACGGCCTTTTGCACGCGGCCCTTCACGGCCTCCTCGGCAAAAGCGTACATCCGGGGCATCTTTACGGTGCAGTCCAGATAACGGTTATTGACAGAGCGCACTTCCACGGTGATGTCCCGCTTGTGCAGCTCCATACGCGCCCGGCCATAGCCGGTCATACTTTTGATCACGGTAACTTCCTCTCCATTCTATCACATATCGGCACGGCCGTCAGCAGATGGGACAGCAAATAAATCCGCCGCCGCTGCAAAGCGTATAGGCGCAGCACAGGCTCAGGCAGGGATTGGACCCGCACAGGTCCGTTCCAAATACGGTCCCGCCGGGGCGGTAGGTGGTCTGTCCGGCGTTTTCCATGAAGTCCAGAGTAGCGCGGTACTCAGCGTTTCCCGGGTCCATCTGGCAGGCGGTCTGGTAATAGCGGCGGGCCTCGTCCATCCAGCCGCGGCGATAGCATACGGCGCCGCGCAGGAAGTTCCATTCGGCGTTATGGTCGCTGTAATTGGCAAGAAGTGCTTCCGCCCTGCTCAGATTTCCGGAGTTGATGGCAAGACGCACCTGCTGCAAAACAGAGCTGCCGGAGGAGCCGGCATAGGACCCGCCGTACTGCTGGCGCTGATAGGTTCCGCCGTAGCCGCTTTGACTGTATCCGCCGCCCTGGGTACCGCCCCGGGCACGGTCACGGGTGATCTGCTCATAGGCCGCGTTGATCTCTTTCATTTTTTCCTGCGCCAGGTCCGCCAAGGGGTTGTCATGGTAGTTATCGGGGTGGTACTTGCGGGCCAGCTCCCGGTAAGCCTTTTTGACTTCTTCATCGGTGGCGGTTTCAGGCACGCCCAAAACTTCATAAGGATCGTTCATGTGCTTTCCTCAACATTCTTGCGTTTTCTTTCTATTCCCCGTGTCTTGGGGCGGAAGGTACCGTCCAGCACAGCTTTTCCTACCTGGAAAAGACCGCTGTATATGGTGGCTTCCAAAAGGGGTGCCCAGCAGCCGAAGCTTCCCAGCTCATAGGCTGTGGCGATCATGCGGACAGAATGATCCAGAGACTGGGCAAAAACACGCCGGCTCTCCGGTGTCCAGATACCGTCCTGCAGCCCAAAGCGCAGGGCCACAGGGTTATAATTCCCGGAACGGGCATCTTTTTTCAAATCGTCGGCCGCGTCGATCAAATAGATCCAGCGTCCCAGATGATAGAGCATCTGGGCAAGTACCCGGCGCTGGACCGCATCTTCCACCTGATCGGCACTGCGCTCCAGCAAAACAGCGAATGCGTCCGCCGCCTGATCCATGGAGGCGCACTGTTCCCTTTCAAGCTGGCCCAGAATGGAGAGCTGGGATTTTACGGCTGTATCGAAGCCGGGACGAAGCCTGGCGGCACGCCGGTAAGCCGGTTCCAGCACAGAGGAAGCGGCCCGGTATTTGGCGCCATGGAGCCAGTCGTGGTCTTCCACGCCGTCCCGCAGCTGCCAGTAGGCGAGGATGACGCTCTCGTCTGCCGCAAGCTCCATGGCGGGGCTGCTTTGCAGAAAGGGGCGTTTCCGGTGAGGGGAGGCGATGCATCGCCTGCGCAGCGCAGGTCCCTCGTCCGGTGCGGAGAGAAGGATGGCCAGATAGGTGAAATCATAATTGAGAATGAAGCGTGCGGCAGGGCCATACCGCAGCCCCAATGTGTGGCAGAGACCGCAGTAGGCCCGCTGGAACCGCAGGCGTTCTTCCTCGTCCAAAGCCCCTAAGGGCGGGCGAACATAGCCGTACATTAAAACAAGCGGACGATGCGGAAAATGAGTCCCCCCTGCTTTTTCAGCCGGCGGTCATAGGCGATGGCAATGGCGATCCCTGCCGCAAAGCCAACCGCAGCCAAGGAATATTGTACTGCCACACCGGCACCGAAAGCAACGGCCAGCAGGTAGCACACCAAAAACAGCGCCACAGGCGTCAGGTAGACCAGCGCGATGATGTGCATCATTTTGCTGGTGCTGCTCTCCACCACCACCTTCTGCCCGGGACGGGCATCAATGGGATTGATGGCCTTTGCCCGGACTGCCGCACCGGTCACGCCGCAGCCGGCGCACTCTTCGCAGTCATGTCCGCAGGCGGACTTGCGGGGAACGGAGATCTCCGCATGGGTTTTGTCCAAAATTCTTTCAACAGTTGCAACTTGTGTCATATAAACCTCCTGGGGCGGCGCATGGGAAACGGCGCGCCGTCCCGCTATTGTGCGGGCTCTTCCGCAGATTCTTCTCCGGGCTGTTCCTCTGTGGGCTGATCCTCCGGCGCATCGGAAATGTTGACCCGGACCTGGTAGGTGCCGGAGACGCCCACGTCACCGCCGCTGTTGATCAGGACCTTAGCGGGAACGGTATAGCTGCCCACGGCGTTATTGAAATCTGTCAGGTCAGCCACAACTATGATGTCGTCGCCTGTGACAGCTTCCACATCCGCGTGGGTACCGAAGATGTCCACGCTTACTTCCATGGTCAAAAGGTCGACCTGGCGGCCCTCTGTATGCAGATTTTCATAGCGGATCCGGTCCGTGGTCACTGTGGCAGTGGTCATATCCTTGAAGTGCAGCCGCATGGTGGCCTGGGAGACGCCGCTGAGGTTTTCACAGCCCTCCGGGACAGGGATCACATAATTGTAGACCGCAGAGCTGTCCAGCTTGGTCAGATCGAACTCAGAAAGGACCAGAGTGTCCACATCCCGCAGGATGTCCGCTTCGCCTGTCACGGTGATGGATTTGGGATTGATATCCACCAGCACATTGGAAAGACGCGCGCCGGGAGATTCGCGGAAATCGACCGTCAGAGCCAGTTCCCTGGTGACATTGACCGGCAGATTCACCTGGACCTGCTCCACATTGGAGTGGATGTCCTTATCATCCAGCAGCTGATCGTTGGCGTCATAGAACTCGAAATCCAGCAGCTGGGAGACCGAGGAAACCGCATCTGTACCGATATCCAGAGTGACCTTGGCATAGCTGACCTGGTCCAGGATCTCCTGCTGGCCGCGGATCTCAAAAGTGGTGGGAGAAATGGTCAGCTCACCGGCGGAATAGCCTTCCGCCACATTTCCCACGACCTCACAGTGCACGTCCACGGTCTTGCTGTACAGCTCTCCGATGTTGACAGTGGCGGTATAGGGCTTGATATCCGCAAATTCCACGATCTGACTGAGGCTGCGGGTGGTAAAGCCGGTTTTGTTGGAGACCGTTTGTACGCCGGTGGTGGTGATGCCGGACAGATCTGCCTGAATGAGGATATCATCCCGGTCGATCAAGGACAGGTTCCAGCGCGTGCCCCGAAGCGTCACGTCCACGGTGGTGTCTGTCCCCTCTTCCAACAGCATCAGACCGCGGTCAGCCAGAACGGTGTCTTCCCAGAGGTACTCGATGGGGATGTCCTTAAATTCCTTGGTCATGATCCGGGCCGTGCCGTCCGGGCTGCCGGTCATATCCACATAGATCCAGATGGTGACGGCCATCAACACGGCCAAAGCGATGTAAAAGGCCTTGCGCTTTCGAATATCAATCTTCATGGCTGCCTCCGTTCCGACGGGCTGTCATGGCGTCCCAAAGGCCCGCCAGAGAGAACTTCTGTCTGGCGGGATCCTCTCCATCCTGGGGGAGCAGCTCATTGCGCAGGAGATTTTCCAATGTTTCCGGCTTCAGGTGGCGCTTGAGCATACCGCCGATGGCCACGGAGATGGAGCCGGTTTCCTCAGAGACGATCACCACCACAGCATCGGAGTTTTCGCTCATGCCGATGCCCGCCCGGTGGCGCATGCCCAGGTCACGGGACAAATTCACATTTTTGCTCAACGGCAGCATACATCCGGCGCCAAGCACCCGTCCGTCCCGGACGATGACAGCGCCGTCGTGCATGGGGGCTTTTACAAAGAAAATGTTCTTCAAAAGCTCACTGGAGACCGAAGCATCCAGCACGGTGCCGCTGCGCACCATGTCGTCCAGCAGCATTTCCCGCTCAAAGACAATGAGCGCACCGGTACGGGACTGGGACATCTCCGTACAGGCCAGGACGGTCTGCCCGATGGTCTGCTCGATCACATTGACGTCCTCCGTATGGGAGAAAAAGGCGATAAACCGCTTGCTGCCCATCTGCTCCAGGATCCGGCGGATCTCCGGCTGGAACAGGATGATGAGTGCCAGCACACCCATATCCACCATGCTGCTCAAAATATAATTGACGCTGTGGAGCTGGAAAATATACGAAAGCAGCAGCGCGCCCAAAAAGACGAACAGGCCTTTCAAAAGACTGGCGGCCTTGGTGCTTTGCACCAGCATCAGGACCTTATATAAAACAAAGATCATGATGCCGATATCCAGAAGGTCTGTCAGCTGGATCATCAGCAGGTACCGGCCAATGACCAGCGGCAGTTCCGCAAGTTTCACTTCCATTGAGATTTCCTCATCTCCTTCAGGCCATGAATACACTTGATTATATAAAAAATACCAAGGGATTGCAAGGCAATCCATGGGAAAATTCACGGTCTGTTCAGAAAATCACCGGAGAATCCGGCGCATAGCGTCCAAAAACTGCTCAACTTCCCCCATGGTGTTCCAATGGGAAAAGCTGACACGGACCGTGCCGCTTTCCAGTGTGCCTGCCTGCCGGTGGGCCGACGGGGCGCAGTGGAGGCCCGCACGGACGGCGATATCCTGCTGACCCAGAGCGGAGGCGATCTGCTCGACGTCATGGCCCTCTGCCGTAAAGGACAGCACACCTGCCTGATGGGCCAGATCCGGCCGGGCGTATGCCCGGACGCCTGGCAGCGCGGACAGTCCTAAAAATGCCTGGCGGGCCAACAGGCGTTCGTGATAGCAGATTTGATCCGCACCCACCCGGCGGATGAAGCGCACGCCCTCCAAAAGACCGGCGATACCGGGCACATTGTGGGTCCCGGCCTCCAGGCGGTCCGGCAGAAAATCCGGCATTTCCTGTTGAATGGAGAGGCTGCCGGTCCCCCCTTCCAGCAGCGGCCGGATGGGCGCCTGACTGCCGCACAAAAGCACGCCGGTCCCCTGGGGGCCGTAGAGCCCTTTGTGGCCCGGCATGGCGATGAAGGCGGCACCCAGCGCCGGAAGATCCAGGGGCAGGATCCCGGCGGACTGGGAGGCGTCCACGATCAGCGGCACGCCGCGCTGGCGGCATAGTGCTGCCACGTCCTCCACCGGCTGGACGAAGCCGAATACATTGGATACATGGTTGCAGATCACGGCGTCCACGCCGGGAACGATGAGCCGGTCAAATGCATCCGCCACCTGCTCCGGATGGAACAGGCTGCCCGACGCCACATCTGTCTTGGCACCCAGAGCGGCCAAGGGACGGGTCACTGCGTTGTGTTCATAGCCGGAGATCACCGCCCGTCCGCCGGGCGGCACCAGACTTTTAATGGCGATATTCAGCGCATGGGTGGCATTCATGGTAAAGACCACCTGCTCCGGGCTTTCCAGATGGTACAGCTCTGCCAGCTCGCTGCGGCAGGCAAAAGCCGTATCTGCCGCCAGCATGGCGGAGCGGTATCCGCCCCTGCCGGGAGAACTCATGGTGGCCATTGCTTCCTTTACGGCGGCGGCCACCTCCGGCGGCTTTTGAAATGTTGTGGCCGCGCTGTCAAGATAGATCATGGGCGTACCTCCAGAAATGAACCCTTTTGGGAAAGAAATATTTGAACAGGGTCAAGACGCTCCCTGTGAAGGACTTGCAGGGCGGAAGCCAGATCCGGCGCGGAGAGTTCCATGGCGTAGGCACAGCCCATGTCCGTCAGGTCTCTGGGCGCGCGATAGATCTGGCTGCGAATCCCCGCCTGGCCCAGGGCGCGCTGCATCCGCTGGGCATAGGTCACGGAGCGGGCGATAATCAGATAATGCTCCACGTTCACGCCTCCTCTCCCCCCATCCTATGCGCGGGAGGCGAAACTGTTCCTTCGGCGTACAAAAAAGGAAGCCCCAAAATGGGCTTCCTGCATTCGATATTAACGTTTTTCCAGCAGCACCACTGCGTGGGCGGCCATTCCGGAACCGTCTCCGGTGAAGCCGAGCCCCTCTTCCGTGGTGGCTTTCACATTCACCTGACTGGGATCGATCCCCAGCGCCTGGGCCAGATTTTCCTCCATTTGCCGGCGGTACGGACCTACCTTGGGCGCCTGGGCCAGCAGCACGGCGTCCAGATTGACCACGTCATAACCGGCCTCGTCCAGCAGCCGTGCCACATGGGAAAGAAGCTTCAGGCTGGAAATACCTGCGTAAGCGGGATCTGTGTCGGGAAACAGCTTGCCGATATCCCCCAGCCGGGCGGCGCCGGTGAGAGCATCCATGATGGCGTGGGTCAGGACATCTGCGTCGGAGTGTCCCAGCAGGCCCTTTTCCCAGGGGATGTCCACGCCGCCCAGGATCAGGCGGCGGTTTTCCGTCAGGCGATGGACATCATATCCGTGTCCGATGCGAAGATTTGTCAATTCAAGATTCCTCCCTGGCCTGCAGGATCGCCTCAGCCAGGATCAAATCTCCCGGTGTGGTGATCTTCAGGTTGCTCTCCTCCCCCTCAATGAGGAGGACTTCCTTTCCAAGCCGCTCCACGGCGGAGCAGTCATCTGTAATAGGGATCTGCTGCTCCAAAGCGGACTGAAGCGCGCCTTTGAGCAGATCGGCAGAAAAAACCTGCGGCGTCTGCACCGCGCGCAGGGCGCTGCGCTCCAGCGTCCGCACCACGATGCCGCTGCTGTCCGCCTCTTTGATGGTATCCTTGACTGCCACGGCAGGCGCGGCAGCGCCGCAGCGCTCCGCGGCGTGGATCACGGCATCGATCAGCGCGGGCGTGACCAGCGGACGGGCGCCGTCCTGCACGGCCAGCAGCTCCGTGCCCTCGCTCGCTTCCAGGGCGGCCAGCATCACGGAGTGGGCGCGGCTCTCCCCGCCGCGGATCACTTTTTTGCATTTGGAGATCCCATATGTACGGCAGAGATCCGCGATCTCTACCAAATCACATTCCCGGGTGGCCACGATGATCTCATCCACGCGCTGGGCGGCCTGGAGGGCTTGCAGCGTACGGATCAGGACCGGAATGCCGTCCAGCGGCTGCAGCAGCTTGTTGATCCCGCCCATCCGGGTGGAGCTGCCGGCGGCGGCCACCAGGGCGGCACAGCGCGGGCGGCGGGCATCTTTACGCTTTTTGAAAAAAGGAAACATCGGATTCTACCTTTCCTGGTGTGGTCAGTGGGAGGCGGGCGGCTGCATCATGGCCTGATCCAGACGGGCTTCGACCTTGTCGTATGCCTCATCCTCCGCCATGACGATTTCGGATAAGAGGATCTGACGGGCGTTGTGCAGCATTTTCCGCTCCCCGGTGGACAGTCCCCGCTGGCGGTCCCGGTGCATGAGCGCCTTGACCACCCGGGCAACCTCGTAGAGGTCTCCGCTTTTCAGGCGGACCATGTTCTCCCGATAGCGCTTGTTCCAGTTGGTACAGCTCTCCACTTCCATGTCCGGAATGGAAGTCAGCAAAGACTCCGCCTCCGGCTTGGAAATGATCTGTCGGATCCCGATGGCCTGGCTATTGGCCACGGGGATCTTCAGAAGAAGCCCCCCTACCGGCATTTTGAACACATAATAGTCCTGCGTGCTGCCTGCGATCTTTTCGCGAATGATCCCATCGATGACGCCTGCTCCGTGCATGGGATGCACAACCAGATCCCCGATGCTGAACATGAAAAAACCTTTCCTTTCCCGTCCACGCGGTGCCGGGTACCCGCTTTTGTTGACACCTCACAAAAACAAATATTTACTCAAAAGTAATTATAGCCCTATAATTGTCAATTTACAAGCAGTTTTTCTTGTTTTTTGCACAAAAAAATACTGGCGGTATAACATATACCGCCAGTATTTAAAGCGCGGAGATTACTTTTTGTTGGACCGACGCCAGATGTGCATCTTCTCGGCCTCAGCGATCAGTTCCTCGCGGAACTGAGGATGAGCAACAGAGATGATGGCCTCGGCACGCTCCCAGGTGGTCAGGCCCTTCACATTGACCTTGCCGTACTCGGTGACCAGCCAGTGGAGGTTGGTGCGGGTGGCAGTGATGACGGTGCCTTCCAGCATGGTGGGACGGATGCGGGACTTGAGCTGGCCGGTCTTCTTGTCCATGTAGGAGGAAGAGCAGCAGATGAAGCTCTTGCCGCCCTTGGCAAGATATGCGCCCATGACGAAATCCTGCTGGCCGCCTGCACCGGAGATGTGACGGGTGCCGGAGGACTCGGAAGAAACCTGACCATAGAGGTCGATATCCACGGCGCCGTTGATGGAGATGAAGTTATCGATCTGGGAGACACGGGCAATGTCGTTCACATAGCTGACGGGAGCGGCCATGCACTCAGGGTTTCCGTCCAGGAAATCATACAGCTTCTTGGTGCCGGCAGCGAAGGCATAGGTCTGACGGCCGCGGTCAAAGGGCTTGCGCAGGCCGGTGATGCGGCCGGCCTTGGACATGTCCACGAAAGCGTCTACGTACATCTCGGTATGCACGCCCAGATCCTTCAGATCGGACTCGGCGATCATCTTGCCGATGGCGCTGGGCATGGAGCCGATGCCCAGCTGCAGGCAGGCACCGTTGGGGACCTCGGGAACCACCAGGTTGGCAACGGCGAGATCCACCTCGGAAGCCTCACCGGGGCCGCCCAGCTCTTCGATGGCGGGGTTCTCCCCTTCCACGATCATGTCCACGTCGCTGATGTGAACGCAGTTGTCAAAGCCGCCGAAGCAGACGGGCATGTTCTTGTTGACTTCCACGATGATGGTCTTGGAGGTCTCGCAGACAGCTTTCATATGAGAGGCGCAGGGACCGAAGTTGAACCAGCCGTGCTCATCCATGGGAGCCACCTGGAACATGGCCACATCGGTCTGGCCGATGCAGTTGCGGTAATAGCTGGGCAGCTCAGAGTAGCGGATGGGAGCAAAGTAGGCAAAGCCCTCGCTGATGGCCTTGCGCTCCACGCCGGACATATGCCAGGAGTTCCAGGTGAAGTGCTCAGCCACATTGGGCACGTCAAAAACCGCAGGGCGGCTGGTGAGGATGCCGCCGCGGAGCTTCACGTCGGTCAGTTCCTCGCTGCGCTTGGCCAGCGCCTTATCCAGTGCCTTGGGGGTGCAGACGCTCCAGCCGTAGTCCACCCAGTCGCCGGACTTGACGGCCTTGACCGCCTCGTCAGCGGTTTTGAGTTTCTGCTTGTACTCTTCCTGATAGCTCATGATAATCCTCCCGTTATAAATGATGTCCCTGTATGATGTCTCAGGGGTTGTCTTACTTCACATTGTCAAGATTATAACATAGCACGGGACACATTGCAATGGAAAACGTGAAAAAAATCACAAAATTTTCAAAAAAAGGAGCAGGCCCACAGACCTGCTCCTTTTTGATGATTACTCTTCCTCAGCGGGCTCCTCAGCAGCGGGAGCCAGCAGGGCGCGGATAGACAGAGAGATCTTCTGCTTCTCCTCGTCGATGGCAGTGATCTTGGCATCCACGATCTGACCCTCGGAGAGGACATCCTCGGGCTTGTCGATGCGGCGGTCAGCAATCTGGGAGATGTGGATCAGACCGTCCACACCGGGAACGACCTCAGCAAAGGCGCCGAAGGTCATCAGCTTGACGATGCGCACGGAAGCGACATCACCCACGCTGTACTTGTTCATGAACACATCCCAGGGGTTGACAGTGCGGTCCTTGACGCCCAGGGAGATCTTGTGCTTCTCGGGATCGAAGGAGATGACGTACACGTCCAGCGTGTCGCCCACCTTGCACACCTCGGAGGGGGTCTTGATACGGCTCCAGCTCAGCTCGGAGATATGTACCATGCCATCCACGCCGCCGATGTCCACGAACACACCGTAGGAAGTCATGGACTTCACGGTGCCGGTGTAGTGCTTGCCCACCTCGATGGAAGACCACACGGCCTCCTGAGCGGCCTTGCGGGCCTCGTCGGTGACGGAACGGATGGAACCGACCACACGGCGGCGGGCACGGTTGACCTCGGTGATGCGCAGCTGCACCTTCTGCTTGATCATGGCGCTCAGGTCAGCACCGCGGGGCTGACCGCTCTGAGAAGCGGGAACGAACACCCGCACACCCTTGACGGAGACCACGATGCCGCCCTTGTTCTCCTCGGTGACAGTGCCCTCGAGGACGGTCTTGTCCTCCACGGCCTGCTCAATGTTCTCCCAGACCTTCACGGCGTCCAGACGCTTCTTGGAGAGCTCGGCATAGCCCTCCACGTCGTTGACGCGGACGATGTAGGTCTCGATCTCGTCGCCCACATGGACGATGTCCTCAGCCTTGGCGGTGGGGTCATCGGTCAGCTCGCTGAGCTTGATGTAGGCAGCCTGCTTGGCGCCAACGTCCACCTGCACCTCAGTGGGGGTGATGGCCGTGACGATACCGGTCACCTTCTCGCCTGTATTTAAAGTTTTGAAAGACTGATTCAGTAATTCCTCGAAGGACTCCTCTTTGCCCTCGGCCGCTTTGATTTCTTCGCTCATCGTTGCATATACCTCCTTAATGATGCCCGCAGGCGTGGAGGCACCAGCCGTAAGACCCGCAACAGAGCATTCGTTGAAAAATTCCGGCGAGAGCTCGTCCGCGCTTTCGATCTGGATCACGCGGGGGCATCTCTTCATGCAAATTTCCGTCAGATGCTTGGTGTTGGCGCTTTTACGGTCACCCACCACGACCATCACGTCTACCTTGCCGGCGATATCTGCCGCTTCCGATTGACGTTTGTGCGTAGCATTGCATATTGTATCAAATATTTTTACGTTTGTACACTCTTTTTTTAGAATTTCCCAAGAACTTTCAAAAAGTTTTTGGATACAGGTGGTCTGAGCTACCACCGTTAAAGGGATTTCACGGTTGTGGGGATCTTCTGAAAGCCACATTTTTACTGCTTCGGGGCCATCAAAGATCAGAGCATGGCGGCACCAGCTGGCCACGCCCACGACTTCCGGATGATGAGGCTCGCCAATGATGACGCTCTGGCGTCCCTCCTGCTCTGCCTGGGCCACCAGCATCTGGATGCGGCAGACGTTGGGACAGGTGGCGTTCACACAGTGAACCCCGCGGCCCTCCAGGTCGTCCAGCACACTTTTGAGCTCCCCGTGGGAGCGGATGACCACGGTGTCTCCGGCTTTCAAATCAGACGGAGAGGCTGCTTTGCGGATCCCGCGGCGGGCTAGGTCCTCCACTACGTGGGTGTTGTGGATGAGGTCCCCCAGCATCCAGCAGCCGCCGGTCTGCTCCGCGGTCTGCTGTGCCATCTCCACGGCACGCTTTACACCATAGCAAAAGCCGGCACTTTTGGCCAGGATCACTTCCGGCATGACTGGTCCTCCCTTCCAAGGTCATAGGCCCGGCGCAGGAGATCGTCCGCGATGGCCTGAACTTCTTCCGCCGTACCGTGGCGGCCGGTGTATGTGGGCCGGTAGGGCTCACCGAATACGATGCGGGTCTTGCGGAAAAGACGCTTTTTCCCATCCACGAAAACCGGAACGAACTGCGCACCGGTGCGGATGCCGATGACGGCCACGCCGCCCTTGGCCTGCACGTCCCCCTCCTTCTCCACCCGGGTGCCCTCGGGGAAGATCAGCAGGTTCTCCCCGTCCCGAATGGCTTTCATGGCAGTTTTTACGGAGTTGATGTCCGAATGACCGCGGGCCACCGGGAATGCGCCCAGATGCTCCACTACCCACCGGAGCGGCGGGAACCGGAACAGGGAGTCCTTTGCCATGGCCCGCAGACCGTAATCCATGGGAAGCGCAATGGCAATGAGGATTGGGTCCCAGTTGCTGCTGTGGTTTGCACAGAGCATGGCGCCGTGGGCCGGCAGGCGCTCTGTGCCTTCGATCTGCAAACGGAAGAGAACGTGGGAGACGGGGCGCATAACCGACCATGCAAATTTAAAAAACCAGTTGTTCATACGCGCTCCTTGATGATTTGCAGCAAAGCCGCGAGGCTCTGGGCAAAATCCAGTGCAGTGGTGTCCAGCACCACGGCGTCCTCCGCCTGGCGCAGGGGCGCGGCGGACCGATGGGTGTCGTTCCAGTCCCGGCGCTGGATATCCTCCAGGACCTTCTCATAGGGCTCCGGTGTCCCCCGCTGCTCCAGTTCCAGGCAGCGGCGTTTGGCCCGGGCCTCAGGCGAGGCAGTCAGAAAGATCTTCACTTGTGCATGGGGCAGCACGACGGTACCGATATCCCGGCCGTCCATGATGACGTTGTGGGTCATGGCCAAAGAGCGCTGCATGTCCAGCAGAAAAGACCGCACCTGAGGATAGGCAGACACCACAGATGCGCAGGCAGAGACCTGGGGCAGCCGGATCTCGGATGTGACGTCCTCCCCGTTCAAATGCATATGCTGCAGTCCGTCCGCTCCATAGGTGAGCTCCACGCGGATCTGCGGCAAGGAGGCAATGACAGCTGCCTCGTCTGCAGGATCGATCCCCTCGTGCAGCACATAGCAGGCAATGGTCCGGTAGATGGCGCCGGTGTCCACATAGAGGTAGCTCAGCGCCGCGGCGGCTTTCCGGGCCAGCGAACTCTTCCCGGCACCGGAGGGGCCGTCTATGGCAATGCTGATGGTATCCATGAAAATTCTCTCTCCTGTCAACGTTCAGTTTTCGCCGCGGGAAGCGGCAATGCCGGCGGCACGGCCGGTGGCCCAGGCGATCTGGAGATTGAAGCCGCCGGTGTAGGCGTCCACATCCAGAATTTCACCTGCAAAGTATAATCCCTTTACAATCTTTGATTCCATGGTAGCGGGATTGACTTCCGAAACTTTTACTCCTCCGGAAGTGATGATGGCGTCCGTCACCGGGCAGAGGCCTGCGATGGGGATGGGCCAGTGCTTGAAAAGCCGGAGCAGCTCCTTGCGCTGTTCCCGGGTGACGGTATTCACCTTGCAGTGGGGGTCGATACCGGAGGCTGCCACCATCTGGGGGATCATCTTCTGGGGAAGCAGATCATTCAGTGCGTTGCAGAAATCGTGGTTGCAGTATTTTTCAAAGTCAGACAGCAATCTGCGATCCATCTGCACCTCATCGAGACCGGGCTTGAGATCGATCTCCAGATGATAGCGCTTCTTGTCAAAGCGGCGCATATGGGCCGAAGCGGACAGGGCCAGCGGGCCGCTGACGCCGAAGTGGGTGAACACCAGCTCTCCCAGCTCCCGAAAGACCTTTTTGTCGTTTTCAAAGGCGGTGAGCGTCACATTGCGAAGGCTGAGTCCCTGCATGGCGGCGCAGGTATTCCCCTGCTCCCGCAGCGGCACCAGGGAGCCCTGCAGCGGCGTGATGGTGTGTCCCACAGAGGCGGCCATACGGTGGCCTTCGCCGGTGGAGCCGGTGGCGGGATAGGATACGCCGCCGGTGGCCAGGATCACGGCCTGTGCCGGATAGATCTGCTGCTCGCCCTCGGCGCCGGTCACAACTTCTCCGTCCGTGCAGAGCCGGACAGCCCGGTCCCGGACCAGGCGCACATGCAGGGACTTCAAACGCCGCTCCAATGCGGCGCTGATATCGAAGGAGCGGTCACTGACGGGAAAGACCCGGTTGCCCCGCTCTGTTTTCAGCGGGACGCCCAATCCCTCAAAAAATGCCATGGCATCCCGCCCATCAAAGTGAGAGAAAGCACTGTAAAGGAATTTTCCATTACGCGGCGTGTTTTGCAGCAGCTCTTCCATGGGGGCGTTGTTGGTCACATTGCAGCGGCCCTTCCCCGTGATATTCAGTTTTTTGCCCAGCCGCTCGTTAGGCTCCAGCAGCGTGACTGCCGCCCCGTTTTCCGCGGCGAAAATAGCGGCCATCATACCGGCAGCGCCGCCGCCGATGACCAATACACTTTTTTTACTCATCATCCATCTTTCCGAACACCCCGTAGGCGTTCCAAATATCCTCCAGTTCCGCAAAGGTGCGGGAAGCATCGGTTCCCATGCGCGCGCCCACTGCGATCAGCAGCGCGTTGATCAAAGACAGCGGTGCCACCATGGAGTCCACAAAGGACAGCATCTCGCAGGGGGCCAGCAGGGCGTCATCTGCCATCTGATAAACCGGAGAAAGCGCGTTGTCCGTGATGGCGATGATACCGGCGCCGCGGTCCCGGGCAAATTTCACCGTATTCATGGTGATCTTGGAATACCGGGGAAAGCTGATGGCGATCATCACATCCTCGGGTCCGATGCGGAACAGCTGCTCAAAAATTTCGCCGGCGGCGTTGGATTGTACCAGCGTCACTTTTTCAAACAACAGGTGCAAATAGAAATTCAGATATCCGGCTACAAACGAGGAAGAACGCACGCCTAAGATATAGACATGCCGGGCGGACATGATCTTGTCCACCACCCGGTCGAATGCGCTTCGGTCGGCCTCCCCTACCATCAGACGCAGCTTTTCCATATCGGACTGCACCACAGCGGAGAGGACATCATGGCCGGAGAGCATGTCCCCTGCTGCCTGGATGCGTTGGGTGGAGGTCAGGCGGCTGCGGATCATCTCCTGCAGTGCCCGCTGCATGCTGGGATAACCGTCATAGCCCAGCTCCGAAGCGAACCGCACCACCGTGGACTCGCTGACGCCCACCAGGTGACCCAGCTTGCTGGCGGTCATGAATGCGGCCTTGTCATAATTTTCTAAAATATATCCGGCGATCCGCTTTTGCCCCTTGGAAAAGCCGGACATATTGCTTTCAATGGTATGTAAAATACTTTTTGCCACGGGAATCCCTCCGTCAAGCCTGATCGCAATGTCCTGCATCGGACATGCCGTACGGCAGCTATTGTACCACAAATTCCCGTGGATTCAAACCTCGTTTGCAAGTTTTGATAAAAAACTTGCAAATTCAGCCGAAGGACTATGAGAGCGGCAGCTATGCCCGCAAAGAGGCGACCTCTTCTTCTGTCAGATAGCGCCACTGCCCCGCTGGAAGGTCTCCCAGCTCCAGCGTATGCTCCCGCACCCGCCGCAGCCGTTTGACTTTCAGGTCGCACCGGGCGCACATGCGGCGGATCTGGCGGTTTTTTCCCTCATGGATGGTAATGGCATATTCGGCGGTTTTTTCCCCTTGACGCAGCACCCGCACCTGGGCCGGGCGGATGGGCTCTCCCCGCAGATCCCGGATGGCGGCCAGCTTTTCTGCGGCTCCGCTTACAGGGCCATATACCCAAACGTGGTAGGTCTTGGAGATCTCGTGGCTGGGATGGAGCAGTCTTTGGGTCAGGGCACCGTCATTGGTCATGAGCAGCAGGCCCTCGGAATCCAGATCCAGGCGGCCCACCGGGTAGACCCGCGCACCTGCATCCGCCACCAGCTGGGCAACCGTAGGACGGCCCTGCTCATCGGACAATGTGGTCACATAGCCCCGGGGCTTGTTCAGCATCAGATAGACCGGGCGCGGCGTGGGGTTCAGCGGTGCTCCGTCCACCCGGATATCATCCCGCTCCGGGTCGGCCCGCTGGCCCAAAACGGCCGGACGGCCATTGATGGTGACTCGTCCGGCTAGGATATATTGCTCTGAGGCCCGGCGGGAGCAGACTCCCGCCGCGGACAAGAGTTTTTGCAGTCGTTCTTCCATGGTTGAGGCTCCTTATTCCGGCAGACCGGCTTTCAATGTGGCAATAGCGGGTTCCCATTCCGGCAGGACATCTGTACCGCTGAGCAGCGGCACCCGCCCGATCTCCTGCCCGTCCAAAAGGAAGATAGCCTCCCCTACCTGACTGCCGGCCTGAACCGGCGCACAGAGGGGAGCAGTCAGAGAGATCTCCGTGGTGATGGTCTCACCTTCACAGACCGGCCAGGAAAAGGCCTCCGCTGCGATGAGAGGGATGCTGGACACTGCCCCGCCGGAGACAGCTGCCCGGGATACCACTTTCCCAAGGGAGGCACAGGACTTGGCTGGAAAGCTGGAGAACCCGTATGAGTAAAGGGACTGATGATCGGCCCAGTCGTTTCCGTCCTGCAGCGTGACGGCCACCAGCCGCTGACCGTTCTTTTGCGCACAGCTGACCAAGGTGCGTCCTGCGGCCATGGTGTAGCCGGTTTTCAGGCCGATGCATCCATCCATATACTGCAGGAGCTTATTGTGATTGGTCATGGTCCGCCCGCCGATGGTGACGGATTTTGTAGAGGCGATACGGATCAGCGTCTCGTTATTGACAGCCGCGCAGGCAAGCACGGCCATGTCCCGGGCGGTGGAATAATGGTCTGGGTGATCCAGACCATTGGGGTTCGCAAACGAGGAGTGATCCATACCCAGCTCATGAGCGGTTTCATTCATCAGGTCCACGAAGCCCTCTACGCTGCCGCCCACATGCTCTGCAACGGCCACGGCGGCGTCGTTGCCGGAGCAGAGCAAAAGCCCGTAGAGCAGAGTCTCCAGCGTCAGTTTCTCCCCGGCCTGCAAATACATGGAGGATCCCTCCGTCCCGGCGGCCTGGGCCGACACGGTCACCGTGTCCGAAAGGTCTCCCTCCCGGATGGCCACCAGCGCGGTGAGGATCTTCGTAGTGCTGGCGATCAGCATTTTCGCATCGGCATTGTGCTCATACAAAACACGGCCGCTGTCTACGTCCACCAGAATGGACGACGTGGCGGAAGTGCTGATAGCCAATGAATGACAAGGAAAAATACTAAACACCAAAACGGAAGCTGCTACACCGCACAGCCAACGCCGCAGCTGTTTTTGCAAGCCCATCACCTCGGTTTGAATGATTGAAGTGATGGTAGTATACCCCGGTCAGAGGGCGGAATCGTCCTGCTTTTTGTCGAAATATTTTTCCACTTTATCCATGATATCGGGCACCATCTCCACCACCCGGTCCACGGTGGACACCGGCGGCACAGCAACGGGGAGTACCCGGGCGCTTCCGTCCTTGACTACCAGGAAGGCCACCGGTGCGATCTTGACGCCGGCAGCGCTGCCGCCACCGAAGTTCTCCTTGGGGCTGGTTTTTCCGTAGTCCCCGCCGCCGGCACCGAATCCGAAGCTGACTTTGGAGATGGGGATCAGCGTAACGCCGTCAGGGGTGGTGATAGGCTGTCCTACAATGGTATTGGTGTCCACCATTTCCCGGATCTTCTCCATGGTGGCACGCATCATGTCGTTTAATGGAGACTTTTTTTCCATCGGATTATCCATGTTTACCGTCCTTTCCACTATGCGGCCGAGGCCGTCTGTTTTACATCAGGATTTGCATTTTGGCTGCGTTTCATATAGGCTGTCAAAAATTTTATGACGGGGATCCCGATCTGCAGGGCCACAGATATCAGTGTGCCCAAAGTCAGAAAGATCCCGGCTTTTCCGCTGGATACGGTGGTATCCGCATCAAAATCGATGCCCACATGGATGGATGGGTCAGGGATACGCACCAGCTGTTCCACGACCGGCATGACGGTCCACACTGCCATATGGAGCCGTCCATACAGCTGCGCGGCCGCTGCGGGATCCTCTCCCCCACCAACTGTGACGCTGATTTCCAGCGGCGTGACGCGGATGCCCCGCCTGGTGCGCTCCAGGGCTCTGCGCAGAGGAGGCAGCAGCGTTTCCAGAGCCAGGCGGACATCCTCTGCGGTCGGCTTCGGGAAAGAGGTGCGCTTTTTTTGCTGCGGCTGGTCCGTCTCCTTGGCTGTGGGCGCCGGCTGGTTTTCCTGTTTGTGCTTGACCGGCGGATACAGGCGGATACGGACAGGTCCGATGGACGCTTCCGCCGTCAGATCGCCGGGCGCCCATGTAAGGCGAACGCCCAGGCGGATGCGGCTCAAAAGCGCAGCCAGCAAGATCAATATGCCCAAAATCATCAAAAACCACGTCAAGGCATTCACCTCCCCTCTGACTTACAACAGTCAGGGCTCCGGAGGAGCGGAGTGCTGGCTGGAATCAACGATCTGACCGCTTTCATCCAAGCGCATCTGGCCGTCACCGCCCAGATCCGGCATTTCAGGAAGATCGTCCAGACTGCTCAGGTGAAATGCGCGCAGGAACTGCCTGGTGGTGCGGTAGAGATGGGGGCGGCCAGGCACCTGCAGCCTGCCGCACTCTTCGATCAGTTTTCGATCTTGCAAGAGGCTGATGGTATAAGCACTGTCCACACCACGGATCTGATCCACAAAGGCACGGGTGGTGGGCTGGTAATAGGCGATGATGGTCAGCACCTCCAGCGCCGGCTGACTGAGCTTGGCGGGCTTGCGGATCTCAAAAGCGCGGCGGATCACATCGGCATAATCCGGGGCGGAACAAAGCTGCCAGCTGTCCTCAATGTGCAGAAGGCGCATACCGCGCCGCTCATAAGAATAGTAGTCCGTTAGATGCTGCAGGACCTGCTCTGCCGTGGCGCGGTCCAAATCCAGGGCCACGCAGATCCGGTCAGTCTGCACCGGCTCGCCGGAGGCAAACAGAATGCTCTCCACGGCGGCTTCGATCTCTTTCATTTCCATGCTTTCCAATGCTTGGCAACTCCTCACAGTTTCAGATGCTCCGGAACGTCTCCGGACTGCCGCACTGTGCAGTCCGTCTCAGATCCTGCCAGGCGGATCACACTGGCGCGGCACAGCTCCAGCACTGCCAAAAAGGTGGCCACGACTTCACTGCGGCTCCGGCTGCCGCGGAACAGAAGCAAAAACCGGGTGATGCCATGCTGCCGCAGCCGCTGCAGGATCTCCTTGGCCTTGCTTTCCACGGGGTATGGCTCATGCCGCACGATCTCATCAAACGCTGCCCGGGGCGGCGGAAGGGATTGATTGGCCCGGGAGCGGATCTCTGCCATGGCCAGGATCAGATCTGCGGGCTCCTGACTGTATTCAAAGATCTTCCCGCGCTTTACTGGCTCTGGATTACGGATGAGAATGTTGCGGCCGAACTCGCCCAGAGGTTCCAGCCGCTGGGCCATGACTTTGACACGGCCATAGTGTTCACTGCGCCGGCGTTCCTCCAGAGACTGGATCAGGGCATCCATTTCGCTGCGGGCTTCTTCGTCTTCCAAGGACAACAGCATCCGTGTTTTGATGTACATCAGATGGGAGGCCATAGCGACAAATTCACTGGCCACTTCCAGGTCCATCCGCTGACGGGCTTCCAGCCACTCCAGATACTGATCCAGGATCTGTGAAATGGAGATATCCTGGATTTCCATTTTATTCTTCCCCAAAAGATACAAGATCAAATCCAGGGGGCCCTCAAAATCCTGCATTTCTTCCTGGGAGCGGGAACGGATCACTTTTTCCAATTTAAAAACAGGATTTTCCAATGACTGCACCTCAAATTGATGGTTTTTGATCTATGGACACAAAAACCCAATATATAAAAGTCATTATACCAGCTTTTTTGTCCAAACACAAGGAAAACCGGCAGGCAGGCAAAAGGGCGGCCGGTGTGAGGAATTTGCACATGATAGGGAATGTATTTTTGTTGATTTAATAGTATTTATTTTTTATCATTGACATTTTCTTTTGGCGGGCATAGAATCCAGGGCAAGAAATGTTATTAATTTTTTTTAATAACATTTTGCGTTGCAACGCGACTACAAACAGATGCTCCGGAGGTTTGGTAAAAGAAGACAGAAGGAGGAAAACGCATATGAGTTCAGCATATATCATCGCATGTATTGTGATATCCATCGCCCTACTCGTATTTTTGACGATAAAAGTCAAGTTACATCCCTTCTTTGCACTGACAGCCTCGGCAATTGCATTTGGTCTTTTGATCGGCCATAATATCAATGACATTATGACATCCTACGCAGAAGGATTGGGCGGAACGATCTCAGGAATCGGCGTTGTGATCGCGATCGGCACCGTCATGGGCGCTTTGATGGAAAAAAGCGGCGGAGCGGAGACGATGGCGGACGCCATTTTGCATTTGACTGGTAAAAAGCATGCGGCACTTGGTCTGGCCATTACGGGATACTTTGTGTCTATCCCCGTTTTCTGCGATTCGGCCTTTGTGCTGCTCTCTCCGCTGGCAAAGCGCATGTCCCGTGACACGGCCACCAGCATGACCACCATGGCAGTGGCGCTGGCCATGGGACTTCACGCTACCCACATGCTGGTGCCCCCTACCCCCGGTCCTTTGTCTGTGGCAGGCATTTTGGGCGCGGATCTGGGCATGGTCATCCTCCTGGGCATGGTCGTCTCCATTCCGGTGGTTGCTGTGGCGCTTGTGGCGGGCAAAGTACTGGGAAAGAAGTATGCGTTTTTGCCGGAAGAGCTTGCGGTTGAGACGGAAGAAGACAAACAGAAAAAGCATCCGGGTTCTGTGGAGGCCTTCCTCCCCATTCTGGTCCCCATTGCGCTGATGCTGCTGCGTACAGTGGCTACGCTGGAATCTGCTCCCTTTGGGAACGGACTGGCCTATAACCTGCTTTATGACCTGGGAAATACGAATGTTGCCCTTTTGATCGGCCTGATCATCGCATTTATTTCGTACCGGAGAGTCCATCCTGAAGATCACAAGGTTTGGACTTTTGACGGCGAGGTGGGCGAAGCACTGAAAACGGCCGGGCAGATCGTGCTGATCGTCGGTGCGGGCGGTGCGTTTGCCACTGTTTTGAAAATGTCGGATCTGGAAGCGATCGTCACGCAGGCATTTTCCGGCGTTTCCCTTGGAATCCTGGTTCCCTTTATCATCGGTGCGATTTTCCGTACGGCCATCGGCTCCGGTACTGTGGGCATGATCACCGCGGCCTCTATGCTGCTGCCCCTGGTGGATGTGCTTGGCTTCAATACGCCCATCGGCCTTGTGATCGCCATGCTGGCCTGCGCTTCCGGCGGCTTCATGGTGTTCCATGGAAACGACGACTTCTTCTGGGTGGTTACGTCCACTTCCGGGATGAAGCCGGAAGTAGCCTACAAGGTATTTCCCGTGATCAGCATTTTGCAGGCGCTGACATCCCTTGTCTGTGTCTTTATCCTGCAGATGATTTTCCTCTGATTCAATCTACAATTGCCTAACCGAATAAATGGAAAGGATGAGTACCATGAATATCAACGAACTCTATACGCCGGCGATTTTGTTGAACCTGGACTACATGGAGCACAACCTGAAAAAATATTGCGATGCTGCCGCGGCCCATGGCAAGCAGATCTGGCCCATGATCAAGACCCACAAGAGCACGGAACTGGCTAAGCTGCAGATGGAGTATGGCTGCACGGGCTTCTTGTGCGGTACGCTGGACGAGGCAGAGGCCATGGCGGCGGCCGGAGTTCAGAATATCATGTACGCCTATCCGGTGGCCACGGCGGTTTCCATCGGCAGGGTTGTGAAGCTGGCGGCGCAGTGCAGCAACTTCATTATCCGCATCGATGGGTTGGATGCGGCCCGCGCCATCAACGATGGTGCCAAAGAAGCGGGGGTCCAGGTAAACTATACGATCATCATTGACAGCGGTCTGCACCGCTTTGGCGTCAAGCCCGAGAACGTGGTTGCTCTGGCAGACGAACTCAAGCAGATGGATCATCTTGTTTTCAAGGGGATCTCCACGCATCCGGGCCATGTTTATGGTGCTTCCTGTGAAGCGGATGTGGCACAGTATGTGGTGGATGAGCGCAAGAGCGTGGCAGTGGCGGCAGACGCACTGCGGAACGCCGGATATGAGCTGGAGGTGATCTCCAGCGGCTCCACCCCCACCTTCTGGGGTGCGTTGGAAGATGAGAATATCGGGATTTACCACCCGGGCAACTACATCTTCAATGATGCCATCCAGCTTTCCACCAATACGGCAAGTGAAGCAGAGTGCGCCATGTATGTTCTGGCTTCGGTCATTTCTCACCCCAGTGAGGATCTGTACATCTGTGACGCAGGTGCAAAATGTCTGGGATTGGATCAGGGAGCCCACGGAAATACCTCCATCAAGGGATTCGGCGTCGTAAAGGGCCATCCTGAGCTGACGGTGTACAGCCTTTCTGAGGAAGTGGGCAAGTTCCATGTGGAAGGACACACCGATCTGAAGGTGGGCGACAAGGTGCTGATCATTCCCAATCATTCCTGCTCCACTGCCAACCTCACCAGTTACTATGTGGGGGTACGCGGTGAAACCGTGGAGCGGCTGATTGAAGTGGATATCCGCGGAAATTCCACGAAAAAGAATGTATAAAACACAAAAAAGCAGCCGTGGCGATTGCCACGGCTGCTTTTTGCATTTAAAAATCCGGCGGAGAAACGGCAAATACCAGAATGCAGTCGGTCTCTCCCGGGTTTCTCCAGCAATGTTTGATCCCACTTTTGATGCGTACACTGTCCCCGGTTCGCAGCAGGCAGGTCTCGTCTTCCAGGATCAGCTCGATCTGTCCGGTCTGCACAAGGGCGACCTCCTCACCGGTGTGCCCGTTGGGACGAACGGAAGATTGTTTCCCGGGAGAGAGCGTCAGCTGCATCATCTCCAAAGAACCGCTCGTATCAGGGGTGAGAAGCTCGTATTCCACGCCGTATTCAATGATCCGTTTCCGCTCTTCCAGGCGGACGACTTCATTCTGCACGTTCACATCGTCCAAAAAGAAGCGGAACATAGGCTCATCCAAAGCGGCGGAAAGAAGACGAATCGTATTCAAAGAAGGATTGGCCTGCCCGCGTTCGATCTGGCTCAGCATGGATGGAGTGATCTGGGCCTTAGCGGCCAATTCCTTGACTGTCAGGCTGCGGGCGGTGCGATATGCCTTGATTCTCTGGCCGATTTGGATTGCATAGTCCATGTTGGGTATTCCCTTTCAAAAGCTGCGTAATTCAGCTGTATAAGCTGTATAATTTTATATGTATCTTTTGTATTATATCAGCTTTGTTTTCCTGTTTCAAGTGTAGGCTTGCTCATGGTCCATGAGACCGGCAGAAGAAAAAGAAAAGGCTCAAGGCGTGTGCCTTGAGCCTTTTTAAGAGGCATTCTCAGCCCTTCACCATGGAGGCGATCTCCGCGGCAAAGTTCTCCTGCTTCTTCTCGATGCCCTCGCCCTTCTCGAAGCGCACAGCGTCCTTGAAGGTGATGGTGCCGCCCAGCGCCTTGGCAGCGGAAGCGATATACTGCTCCACGGTCATGGCGTTGTCCTTCACGAACTCCTGCTGCAGCAGGCAGTTCTCGGCGTAGAACTTGTTCATCTTGCCCATGACGATCTTCTCGCGCACCTGCTCGGGCTTGTTGGCCATCTTGGGATCGTTGGACATCTGGACCATCATGATCTTCTTCTCCTCGTCCAGAACGTCCTGGGTGACCTGCGTCTTGTCCCAGAAACGGGGGTTCAGAGCGGCGATCTGCATGGCGACATCCTTGCCGACCTCTTCCACCTTCTCGGCGGGCAGGTTGGTCTCCAGGTTCACCAGAACGCCGATCTTGCCGCCGGCGTGGACGTAAGCCACGGAGGTGCCGCCCTCAAAGCGGGCGAAGCGGCGGACCTTGATGTTCTCGCCGATGACCAGGACCATCTCCTGCTGCTGCTGGGTAACGGTCAGGTCGGTGCCGTTGTACTTGCACTCCATCAGAGCATCCAGGTCGGCGGGAGCCTCCTTGGCAACGGTGGCGGCCACACCCTTGACGAAGTTGACGAACTTCTCGTTCTTGCCCACGAAGTCAGTCTCAGCGTTAACCTCGACCACCACGCCGGCGCCGTCGATCACGGCGGCATAAGCCATGCCCTCGGCAGCGATACGGCCGGCCTTCTTGGCGGAGGCGGCCATGCCCTTCTCACGCAGCCACTCGACAGCCTTGTCCATGTCGCCGTCGGAAGCGGCCAGTGCCTTCTTGCAATCCATCATGCCCACGCCGGTCATCTCGCGCAGGGTCTTAACATCAGCTGCGGTAAAAGCCATTTTACGTTCCTCCAGTATGATTGATCAGACGGGCGGAGGTTCTCCGCCCGTCCGGCAGATTACTGATTACTCAGCGTCCTCAGCCTTCTCAGCGGCAGCCTCGGCGGTCTGCTCGCCCTGCTTGCCCTCCAGCACGGCGTTGGCCATGATGGAAGAGATCAGCTTGATGGCGCGGATGGCGTCATCGTTGCCGGGGATCACATAATCGATCTCGTCGGGATCGCAGTTGGTATCGGCGATGGCCACAACGGGGATGCCCAGCTTGTGAGCCTCGGCGATGGCGTTGCGCTCCTTGCGGGTGTCCACGATGAACAGAGCGCCGGGCAGACGCTTCATTTCCTTCACACCGCCCAGGTACTTCTCCAGCTTGGCGATCTCGCCCATGTGCTTCATGACTTCCTTCTTGGGCAGCATGTCGAAGGTGCCGTCAGCCTGCATGTTCTTCAGCTGGGTCAGACGGTCCACGCGGGTGCGCATGGTCTTGAAGTTGGTCATCATGCCGCCCAGCCAACGAGCGTTGACATAGTACTGGCCGCAGCGGGTGGCCTCCTCGCGGATGGCCTCCTGAGCCTGCTTCTTGGTGCCCACGAACAGCAGGGTCTGGCCGTTCTCGCTGAGCTGACGGACGAAGTTGTAGGCCTCCTCCAGCTTGCGGACGGTCTTCTGCAGGTCAACGATATAGATGCCGTTGCGCTCGGTGTAGATATAGGGAGCCATCTTGGGGTTCCAGCGACGGGTCTGGTGACCGAAGTGGACGCCCGCCTCCAGCAGGGCCTTCATGGATACGACGTTAGATGCCATAGTGTTTTGTTCCTCCGAATCAGTTTAGTTTTTACCTCCGGCGGTTTCATCCCCCCTGCCAATCCCCGTGGGGGACACAGACAGAGAGTCGACGCACCGTGCGGAATGCTGAAATATAATACCATAGGCCGCAGGTGAATGCAAGTATTTTTTCCGGAAAAATACGGAAAATACCTGCTTTCCCCGAAGATTCCCTGCGGGTTTCACAACAGCTTGCGCCGTTTTCGCTCCATGGCGGGGTCGCGCCGCTGAAACTGCTTATCCACCAGAATGATGTCGTCTCCTACCCGCTGGATGCACTCCCACGGGATATAAAACTCCTCTCCCCTGCCGAAGAGCCCGAAAAAGCGGCAGGGGCCGTACACCACGATGGCCACTACCTGCCCCTCGGGAAGCTTCACGTCTACATCGTCTACAAAGCCAAGCCGGCAGCCGTCGCAGACATTGATGACTTCCTTGCGCCGTAAATCCCGGATCCTGCACTGCATGGTGCTCCCTCCTTCCGCTCTATGCATATGCGTCCCGGCGGACGTCCCATGCCCACAATGCGACAAAAGCTCCCAGTATAGGAAAAAGCGGCATGGGCAATACTGAGCGCAGATTGTTGATGAGGCAGGAGACGGATGCATGCAGGGAAAAGTGGAGATCGCCGGCGTCAATACCGCCAGGCTGAAGGTGCTGAAAAACGACGAGACCATGGAGCTTCTGCGAAAGACGAAAAGCGGCGACCAGGAGGCCCGGCGCCAGCTGATCGAGGGGAATCTCCGGCTGGTGCTCTCGGTCATCCAGCGGTTTGCCAGCCGGGGCGAGAACGCGGACGACCTGTTTCAGGTGGGATGCGTGGGGCTCATCAAGGCCATTGATAATTTTGACGTGGACAAGCCTGTGCGCTTTTCCACCTATGGTGTGCCCATGATCATCGGCGAGATCCGCCGGTATCTCAGGGACAACAGTGCTATCCGGGTGTCCCGCTCCATGCGGGACACCGCTTACCGGGTGCTGCAGGTGCGGGACCGCTTCATTGCGGAAAATCAGCGGGAGCCCACCGTGGAGCAGATCGCCAAGGAGCTGGATATATCCCGGGAAGAGGTGGTGTTCGCCATGGACGCCATCGTGGACCCCGTGTCTCTTTACGAACCGGTCTATGACCACGGCGGGGACGCTATCTGCGTCATGGACCAGCTGCGGGATACCCGGGATACGGACGAGGACTGGACGGACCGCATCGCACTGAAAGAGGCCATGAAGCGGCTGGACCCCCGGGAACGGCGCATCCTCTCCCTTCGCTTTTACGAGGGAAAGACCCAGATGGAGGTCTCCGCCGAGGTAGGGATCTCTCAGGCGCAGGTCAGCCGACTGGAAAAAGGGGCCATCAATACCATCAAGAAAAATCTGTAAGTCTTGTCATTGACGGACGGGCCGGTTTCGGATAAACTGGTTTTGAAATTCCGAAAGAGAGGATCTGGCCCCATGGATTTTGAAAAGCTGAAGGAATTCCGCAATACCCATAACCCGTTTTGCCAGCGGCTGGGCATTTGGGTGGAAGAGATCTCCGCAGGGTATGCCCGGATCTCCAAGCATGTGACCGAAGAGGACCTGAACCCTGCGGGGCTGGCTCACGGCGGGCTCTATTTCACCATGGCGGACACCGCGTCCGGTGCCGCTTCCGCCTCCCATGGCTATTACGGCGTGACGGTGAATGCCAACTATAACTATCTGCGCAGCGCAAAGCCTGGCGACACACTGACGGCGGAGGCGACAGAAGTCAAGTCCGGCCGCACCATCTGTGTGTATGATGTGCGTGTGACGAACCAGGACGGGACGCTTCTGGGAACGGGGACGTTCACCTATTACCTGCTGGACCGGAAAATCGAGCTGTAAAAAAGACGCGGCGAAAGCCGCGTCTTTTTTATCGCAGATCAAACGCCCATGGTGCTGGTCTCCGGCAGCGTGGAACCGCCGTCGATGACGAACTGGGCGCCGGTGAGGTAGCTGGCTTCGTCGCTGGCCAAAAATGCAGCCAGCTCACCTACCTCCTTGGGATCGGCCAGCCGTCCCAGAGGGATGGCGGCGGCGATGCCGTCCACCACGCTTTGAGGGTTGTCCGGGCAGGACTGGACCGCCATGCCCTGCACCATGGGAGTGAGCACATAGCCCGGGCAGATGGCATTGACGTTGACGTAGGGGGCGAACTCCCGGGCCAGGGCCTTCGTGAGACCCACCAGAGCTGCCTTGCTCATGGCGTAGGCTGCCTCGCCGGGGTCGGCCACCATGTCGCCGGTGACGGAGGACATGATGACGATCTTGCCCCACTTCCGTTCCACCATGGCGGGCAGCACCGCCTTGCAGGTATTCCATGCGCCCTTGACGTTGATGTCCAGATGGGCGTCCCGGTCGGCGTCGCTCTGGGTCAGAAAGTCGCCCAGGCGGCAGATACCGGCGTTGGAGACGAGAATATCGATAGCGCCGAAGGCCTTCACGCCCGCTTCGTATCCGGCGCGGACGCTGTCCATATCCGCAACGTCCATCCGCACGGCCACGGCCTGGGCACCCTCTGCACGCAGCTGGGCCGCCAGCTCCTCCACGGCCTGGCCCCGGGCGGCAAGCACCACATTGGCCCCGTGCTTGACAAACGTGCGGGCGATGCCCTCACCGATGCCCTTGGAGGCGCCGGTGATCAATGCGGTTTTTCCTGAAAGCTTTCCCATAGGTTGTACTGCTCCTTTCCAAAATTGCACAACAGCCGGCGCGATAGCATGTCCTATCGCGCCGGCTGAGCGGCATTACTTTTTAAAGCTGTCCTTCAGGCTCACGCTCCGATTGAATACCAGATGATCCGCTCTGGCATCCTTGCTGTCGGCGCAGAAGTAGCCCTGGCGCATGAACTGGAAGTGGTCGCTGGGCTTTGCACTGCCCAGGGAGGCCTCCACCTTGCAGCCGGTAAGGATCTCCAGAGAGTCGGGGTTCAGGCACTCCAGGAAGTCCTTGTCGGCGGCGTCGGGATCGGCGTCGGTGAAGAGGTTGTCGTAGAGGCGCACCTCCGCGTCCAGAGCGGTAGCGGCATCCACCCAGTGGATGGTGGCGCCCTTCACCTTCCGGCCGTCAGCGGGATCGCCGCCGCGGCTGTCGGGATCGTACTCTGCCTTGATCTCCGTCACTTTGCCCTCTGCGTCGGTCTCGTAGCCCACGCAGCGGATGAGGTAGGCGCCCTTGAGACGGCACTCGGGGCCGCCGGGGAACAGGCGCTTGTACTTGGGAACGGGCTCAGGCAGGAAGTCCTCTGCCTCGATCCACAGGTTCCGGGAGAAAGAGACCTCCCGGGTACCGGCGCTCTCGTCCAGGGGATTGTTCTCCACGGTGACGGTCTCATGCTTGTCCTCAGGGTAGTTGACGATGGTCAGCTTCACTGGACGCAGCACGGCCATGACACGCTGGGCGGTCTCGTTGAGGTCCTCCCGCAGGCAGTGCTCCAGGAAACCGTACTCCACCACATTGGCGGACTTGGCCACGCCGATGCGCTCGCAGAAGTTGCGGATGGAGCGGGGCGTGTAGCCCCGGCGGCGCAGGCCGCACAGTGTGGGCATCCGGGGATCGTCCCAGCCGGAGACGCGGCCATCTTCCACCAGACGGCGCAGCTTGCGCTTGCTCATGACCGTGTGGTCGATGCCCAGACGGGCAAACTCGATCTGCCGGGGCTTGGAGGGCAGGTCGCAGTTCTCGATGACCCAGTTGTACAGGGGACGATGGGCCTCAAACTCCAAAGAGCACAGGCTGTGGGTGATGCCCTCCAGCGCGTCCTGAATGGGATGGGCGAAATCGTACATGGGATAGATGCACCACTTGTCCCCCTGACGGTGATGATGCATGTGGTTGATCCGGTAGAGCACCGGGTCGCGCATATTGAAGTTGCCGCTGGCCAGATCGATCTTGGCCCGCAGCGTCATGGCACCGTTGGGGAACTCCCCTGCCCGCATGCGGGCGAACAGGTCCAGACTCTCCTCGATGGGACGGTCCCGGTAGGGGCTCTTGGCGGGCACGCCGATGGAACCGCGGTATTCCTTGAACTCCTCGGGGCTCAGCTGGCACACATAGGCCAGGCCTTTTTTGATGAGGCCCACTGCCTGGCGGTAATCCTCCTCAAAATAGTCGGAGCCGTAGAAAAAGCGGTCGCCCCAGTCAAAGCCCAGCCAGTGGATATCCTCCTTGATGGCCTCCACAAATTCCTCATCCTCTTTGGTGGGGTTTGTGTCGTCCATCCGCAGGTTGCACAGTCCGCCATATTTTTCGGCAGTGCCGAAGTCGATGGTCAGGGCCTTGCAGTGACCGATGTGCAAATATCCGTTGGGCTCGGGGGGAAAACGGGTGTGGACGGTCATACCCTCGTACTGACCGCCGGGGCCGATGTCCTCCTCGATGAAGGCATGGATGAAATTCCGGCTCTCCGGCGCCTCATCCTGCATGGTTTTCTTTTCTTCTGCCATGGGCGTCAGTCCTTCCTCAATGCATGTTTTCAAGTCAAATCCGTATTATACAGAATTCTTCCAGAAAAAGCAAGGAGGAACCGCGCTTTTCCGATGCCCTATTCCAGAAGCCAATCTTCCACTACGTCCCGGACGGTAACGGCGGTAACGCAGCCGGCGATCAGCCGGCGCATGAGCGCTTCTGCGCGGCTGCGGGAGACCGTCAGGTCCAAAACGGCCTCTCCCTCTCCGCCCGTTTCCACGGCGATCCCATAGGATGGGTGTCCGGCGGTGCTTCCAAACAGCAGATAGTACCGCACCGCAAGCGCTCCGCACATCCGCATTCCCTCCAACTGCATCTGCACAAAACCACTCCTTTTTGTTTTCCTGCCACACACAAACAGGCACCATTTGCAGACTAGCATGTCCGAAAACGAAAGCTTGTCGAAATTTGTCGAACGGAGTGAAATTTTTTAAATCTGCTCTTTCTCCAGAAGGCGGCACAGGCTTTCACGGTCATAAAGCAGGTTCAGAGCCTCCAGCATGCCGCCCGTGGTCAGATGTTCGGGAAGCTCCAGGCGCTTTAGCAGCGCCTGACGGCGGGCGGCGCTGCCGCTTCCTCCCGTAAGACCCATGGAAAACAGGTCTGCCTTCGTGATGGGAGGGCCGCTGGGCGCGGCTTTGCCGGGAGTCTCATCCAAAAATGTGGCACCGGCCCGCTCCAGTGCCTCCAGCAGGATCTGGGGTTTCATCCCCTCCACGCCCAGCTTTCCCTCTTTGCCGGGACGGCGTTTGCGCCGCTCTTTTCCTGCAATGTCCGGAATATAGGCCTGCTTGACCATTTCCTTGGGCAGTGCGCCTTTGAGATAGTTTCGGATGACGAATCCGGCTCCGTCGCTGTCCGTCAGCAAAATGAGACCCCGCTCCTGGCCCAGGCGGCGCAGGAAGGCCAGCTTTTCCCGGTCGTTGAACACGGCAAAGCCGCCTAAGGGGATGACGGTGGCATCCACCACTTGGCGCAGGGCATTTTTATCGTACCGGCCCTCTACCACGATCACTTCCCGTATTTTCCTCATGTTCTCCGTGCCCCCAGACGCACCAGCAGCAGTTTCAGCTCTCCCGCCGCGTCGATGCCGTTTTCACTCTTCATCCGCCGGTCCAGCACCTGGCACATTTTCACCGCATCACCGCACCAGTCGGCAGTGGTCTTCTGGGCGGCGGAGAGCAGAAGCTTTGCCGGGTAATCGCTCTTCATGTCCCACAGCTCCATGAGCCAGTATTTGTCCTTCCCGCTGTCGATAGCCATGCGGGCCGTATAGATGCGCCTTAGCTGACTGCCAAGAGCTGCCAGGATCATGATGGGCTCCGTCTGCATTTTCAGAAGGTCGCCCAGGATGCGGGCGGCCTTGTCATAGTTGCCCTGAAGCACCGCGTCTGAGAGGCGGAACACCTCCGCCGAGAGCACCGGGTCTGCCACGGCGTCAATGTCGGCCTGGGTGATGGTCTTGCCGCGGGCGTACGTGCCGATCTTGGTGATCTCCGGCACCAGGCCGGTCATGAGGCCGCCGCAGGTGAAGATGAGATACTCCGCCGTCTGCCGGTCGATGTCCTTGCCCAGTGCCCGGAACCGCCGTGCGATCCACGCGATCAGGTCACTGCTGTCCGCCGGGCGGAATTCCACGGCCTGTGCGTGGGCATCCAGGGCACGGCAGAGCTTTTTCATGGTTTTATTGGGCTTGTAGGCGATGGTGTCATATACGAACACCACACAGCAGTACGGGGGGATGTCCTCCAGAAAGGCCACCAGCTTTTCCCGCTGCTCCTCCCCCAGCTTGAAAAGATCGAAGTCCGTTGCCACGATCAGCGTCCGCTCCGCCAGCATGGGCATGGCCTCCGCCATTTCCGACAGGGACTGCACCGCCAGGTCCTTTCCCTCCAGGCGGTGGTAATTGAATTCTTCAAAGCCGGAGGGCACCAGAGTCTTGCGCAGCTGTTCAAGATAATATTCCCGCAGGTAGCTCTCCTCGCCGTAAAAAATATAGCAGCAGCGGGCCGTGCCGGCGGCCAGATCGGCCTTCAGGGCTTGAAACGCCTCGTTGGCCTTGGTCGTTTTTTTCGTATATGCCATGTGGTCTCCTCAATTCAGTGTTACGTGGATGGTCCCTTGTTTGTCTGTGCGGCACACGGTCACCCCGAGGCGTGAAAGCCGCAGCAAAACGGATTCATCCGGGTGTCCGTATGCGTTGTGTTCTCCGACGCTGATGAGGGCCGTCTTCGGCTCCAGCGTCTCCAAAAGCGCCTCCGACGTGGAGGATGCGGCGCCGTGGTGGCCCACGGCCAGTACATCGATCCTGGGAAGCGCATACTGCTCTAAAAGCGCACGCTCGGTGGCGGTGTCCATATCTCCGGTGACCAACAGTCTGGAAGAGCTGCCCCCGCACAGCACAGCCAGGCCCTGGTCGTTGTCACTGCCGCTTCCCACCGGAGGATAGACGGTGATCTGCCCGCCGCCCAGGGCGTATATCTCCGCATTCCGGATGGAGATGACCGGGATCTTGGAAGCTTCCAGTGCGGAGAGCACCCGGGTGCGGATCTGGGTATCCTCTCCGGTGTCCGGGACCAGGACCTGCTTGACATCCATGCGGGAGAGCAGTGTTTCCACACCGCTTACATGGTCGGCGTCGTAGTGGGTCAGGATCAGATAGTCCAGCGATGTGCAGCCCATGGTGGCAAGGTAATCTGCGGCCAGGTCCCCGGCGTCCGGAAAACCGCTGCCGCCGCAGTCCACCAGAGCAGAGGCGCCGTCTGACTCCAGCAGTATGCATGCGCCCTGCCCCACGTCCAGCGCCAGCGCATCCACGGCACCGCCGGTATAGCGCAGCTGGCCCAGCTTTGCCGTGTATCCCAAGGTCAAAGCGCACAACACGGCCGCCGCCGCATACTGCCGTCCGTGCCCGCCTCTGAGCCGGACCAGGAAAAAGGCCAGGTACAAAAACGCGATCCACCAGCCCAGATAAGGGTTGACCGTATAGAGTGCGTGGTAAGGAAGATGGGCCAGCAGGCCGCAAACGAATAGAATGTACCGACTCAGAAGATCAGCCAGAATGGCTGCTGCGGCGCCCAGAGGGAAAAAGAAAATGCTTGCCAGGACCGCAACCAGTCCCACGCAAAAGAGCGCACCCACCGCTCCCAGGCAAAGCAGATTGCTCAGCGGGGAGACAAGCGCGAAAAAGCCGAAATACCAAGCGCTCAGAGGTGCGGTAAATACCAGGGCTCCCGCTGTGGCTGAGAGGCTGGCGGCTGTATAGCGATATACCTTGCCACGCTTTTTCTCGCCGGTCAGGAATTGGTAAAGCCGGGGCGTCAGCCACAAAAGCCCGGCTACGGCACCGAAGGACAGCTGCAAACTGATGGATGCGGCCGCAAAGGGATTTTGCAGCAGGATACACCCCAGTGCTGCTGCCATAGCGGTGGGCGGATCATTGTCCCGCCGGAACAGGGGCGCAAGACGCAGAAAAGAGAGCATGATGCAGGCCCGGACTACCGAGGGGCTCCCGCCGGTCACCAGTGCGTAGAATGCCAGCGCCGGAATGGTTACCAGAGCACTCAGCCGACGGCGGCGGAGCATGACCATGTCCAAAAAGAGAGCCAGAAAGCCGCAGTGCATGCCGGAGACGGCAAGAATATGGTAGATCCCGGCCTCGGAAAGATCGGACTGGATTTGCGCAGGAAGCGACGCCTTGTCTCCTGCCAGAATGCCGCACAGCAGCGCGGCGGTATCTCCGGTAAACAAACGGGAGATGCGGTCCATCAGGGCGTGCCTGGTCCGGACCGGCCACCAGCGGATGGAAGCGGAAGTGCCGCCGGTGATCCGGGAAGGCTCTGTGCCCTCCCCTGCTTCATAGGCCAGCAGAAAAATGCCCTTGGAGGTGAATGTGGTCACATCTTCATCGTGGATCGCTGCCGCGCTTTCCAGCGTGACGGCCGTCTCCACGCTCTGACCGGGAGAGAGCTCCAACAGATACGATCCACCATAGAGCATCAGCTTTCCGGGGAACCCGTCTGCCAGAACGGCGACCTTGGCACCGTAATCGGTCGGCTGGGCATAATCCGTCAGGGTCAGTGCGATCCGGCTGCCGCTGAGGGAAGCGGCACGGTCTTCCATGGGACGCTGGACCTGGCGGACATACAGCCAGTTCCATCCCAGAGCGACGCAAAGGCCCACCCCCACAAGCAGGACCCTGCGCCGCATGCTGCCGGAAAAGCAATGCATGAGCACCGCTGTTGCAAAAAAGAGCATCAGGGCGGCCGGGACCTGCCAGGAGACCGGCAGGAGGTATTGACAAAGAAAGATCCCACCGGAAAATGCTCCGGCAAATACGGTCAGCGTTCTCATCTGCCTGGAGGCGGAGTCGGGTCATCGGTACGGCCCAGCAGATAGTCCGTGCTGACATGGTAAAAGTCTGCCAGTTTGTCCACCACCCACGCGGGCGTTTCCCGCTGCCCGCTTTCGTAGCGGCGGTAGACGCTGCGCTGCATGTTCAGGTAGTCCGCCACTGCCTGCTGCGTTTTGTCCGCATCCTCCCGCAGATCCCGCAGTCGTTTGATTTCCATTTATCATCACCCAGCAAAATGTTACCAAACGGGAACATTTTGCCGGCACTATTGTACCCATGCGGAGCCAAAATATTTTAACAGGAATCTCACAAAAAGTAAAGGGAAAAACACTTGACGGGCATCTGGGATGCGCTTAAGATGAAGAAAACAGCATTTGCTGGAAAATGAAAGGAGCAGAATATGAAACGTTTTCTGACTTGTTTGGCGGCAGTGCTGGCCCTGTCGGCTGCTCTGTGCGTCGGAGCCGCTGCGTCGGATTTTGACGCGGTGGCGGAGGATCTGTCCGCGATCGGTATGTTCCGGGGCACATCGGATGGCTTTGAGCTGGACCGCGCACCCACCCGCTCTGAGGCGGCCATCATGCTGGTACGGCTCTACGGAGCGGAGGAGACAGCCAAGGAGGCCTATGATGCCGGCACACTGCGCTGTCCCTTTACCGATGTGAGTACATTCTCTGCTCCGTATGTTGCATGGCTGTATGAAAATGGCATTGCCAACGGTACCAGTGCTACCACCTTCGGCTCCAGCCAGCCGTGCAGCGCAAAGATGTACTGCGCGTTTTTGCTGCGGGCGCTGGGCTATGAGGACGGGACGGACTTTGCCTATGCGGACACGCTGACCTTTGCCCAGAGCAAAGGAATTTATGATTCTCTGCTGTTTTCCGGCGATTTTCTCCGGGACGACCTGGCTGCGCTGACCTACCAGGCTTTGGCGGCGGACACCAAGGATGGCTCCACTTACCTGCTGGCCAGCCTGATCGCCGACGGCGCGGTGGACGCTGAAGCGGCCCGTCCCATGACGGAGCAGATCGAGGCGTACCGGACTCTGGCTTCGGCCCAGCTGGAGAACCGCTCCATGGATGTGGATGTCAGCATGGACATGGATATGACCATGGACATGGACGGTCAGGCCATCAGCCTCCCCACGGTTTCTGAGGGACGCGTACAGGTGATCCTGGGCGAAGAGAGCGTGGAAATGGCCTCCACCGTGGAGACCACTGCCCAGGGACAGACTACCTCCACCGGCACCTGGATGAAGGACGGCTGGGTATATGTGTCTGCCAGCGGCGGCGGAGAGACCATGCGTTATAAATATCAGATGGATCAGCAGATGCAGGATCTGATGGCCATGAGCGGCGTGGATATGGAAGCGCTGAACGTCAGCGGCCTGGCCATGATCGATTCCATCCAGGCCGAAAAGTCCGGTTCCGACACGGTTTACACAGTGAAGATGAGCAAGGGGCTCGGAAGTGCCATGGATGCTGTGAGTGCCCTGGCCGGGCAGGATCTGGGCTCGATGGATATCGGTGAGATCACTGCCGTATATACCATGGATGCCAACGGAGAGATGAAGGCGGTCTCCATGACCTTCTCGGTCTCTATGGAGCTGGATGTCCCGCTGGATGACGGAACGGTTTCCACAGTTTCTGCAAAGATGGCGTATGACGCGGATATGACCATCAGGGCCACAGGGGATGATGTGAAGATCACCTTCCCGGATTTTTCCGATTTTCAGGAAATGGACCTTTCAGAGCTGAATCCCTGAATACGATTTGTCCGATAAGAAAGCCCGCACCAGGCTTGCCTGGTGCGGGCTTTTCCCTCTTAAAATGTTAAGAATTGACAAGCTATAAAAGTTTTGTTATATTTTATATAAATTATTGCTTTCGACACGGAGCTGTTTTGGTTAAAAACACAATGATTCTTATGCCGTGCGGAAGCGCAATCTGTTGCAAGGGGGAGATGTCGATGCTGGATGTGACGACACTGGATCTGCTGGTCATTGGGTTCTATCTGCTTTTTATGCTGCTGGTGGGCGTTTGGTTCGTCAAACGGATCAAAAATGCTGATGACTATTATGTGGCGGGCCGTACGCTGGGTCCCATGGTGCTGGCTGCCACCGTGTGCGCTACCATCATCGGCGGCAGCGCCATGATGGGGCGGGCCGGCATCGCCTATACCACCGGCTTCAAGGCGGTCGCCACGGCGGTGCCCTATATGCTGGGCATGTTCATCTTCTCCGGCTATGCGGGCCGCATCCAACAGGTGGGCGAGCGCTATCACATCGAGTCCATCCCGGAACTGTTTGCATACCGGTTCGGCGCGGTGCCCAAGTGTGTGCTCTCGCTGATGGTGGCCTTTGCCATGGTGGGCACTGTGGCCGCGCAGGTGACGGCTACGGCGACCATCATCAAGCTCCTGGGCAGCCAGATCGGCATCAGCTATGAGATGGGCGCCCTGATCGCCACGCTGATCTTCATCATTTACACGGCGGCCTCGGGTCTGTTCGGCGTGGTGTATACGGATGTGGTGCAGTTTTTCATGCTGATCATCTTTGTTTATCTGCTGATCCCTGTTTCCAGCCTGAACTACCTGGGTGGGTTTGACGCCTTTGTCTCCAACCTGGATATGCGCTATGTGACGCCCTATGTAGACGGGCAGATCCTGGGTGATATCGTGACCTATCTGGTATTCACCATGGCAGGTGCGGAGATGTGGCAGCGGGCCTTTGCCGCCAAAGACAAAAAAGCGGCAAAGCGAGGTATGTTCTGGGGCACAGCCGTCTACGGCGCCACCATTGCGCTGCTGTTTTTGATGGGCCTGGCTGCCCAGCAGATCCTGCCCAATGTGGTGGAGGATTTCGGCACGGCGGACGCGGTGGTGCCTGCGCTGGCCATCAAGATCCTGCCTCCGGGCATCACGGGCCTTGCCCTTTCCGGCATTTTGTCCGTGATGATGAGTACGGCGGACAGTTATTTGCTGGTCTCTGTGCAGACAGTGGTCAGCGATCTTGGAAAGACTATCTGTCCCCGAATGTCCGAGAAACGGGAGATATTCCTCTCCCGTGTGGCGTCTGTGGTGCTGGCGCTGGGCGCGCTGGTCATTGCACTGTACATCAAGAGCGCCTATGACGTACTGATGTTTGCATGGGCGTTTTACGCCGCCTCGGCGGGACTTCCCGCACTGGCTGCCCTGTATTGGAAGAAAGCCACCAGTGCG
This sequence comes from Clostridiales bacterium, assembly GCA_019418625.1. Lineage (GTDB taxonomy): Bacteria > Bacillota > Clostridia > Oscillospirales > Oscillospiraceae > Oscillibacter. The sequence continues at coordinate 55,662 of DYBL01000092.1, forward strand.
GGCATTCTGGCAGCCATGATCGGCGGCTTTGTGGTGACCATCGGCTGGAAGCTGGCAGGCGAGCCTTTCGGGCTTGGCTCCACGGTCCCCGGGGCGCTGGCGTGCGGTATTTTGCTGGTGTCCGTGAGTCTTGCCACCTACAAGACCCATCCTTCCGAAATGGTACATGTGTGATCCGTCCACAATAAAAGCAGCTCCGACGCCGCGGCGTCGGAGCTGCTTCTTTTTTCAGATCAGCCCGGAGGCCAGGTCATATCCCGGCCGGAGAGCACATGGAAATGCAGATGCATCACGCTCTGCCCCGCCTGCTCGCCGATGTTGGAGACGACCCGGTAGCTCTCCAGCCCCTGCTCCCTGGCCACCTTGGCAATGACCTCGAACATGTGGGCCACCACGGCGCTGTTATCGCCGTTCACCTGAGCCACAGAGTCGATATGGGCCTTGGGGATCACCAAAAAATGGGTAGGCGCCTGGGGAGCGATGTCGTTGAACGCATAGCAGACGTCGTCCTCATAGACCTTGCTGCTGGGGATCTCCCCTGCCGCGATCTTACAGAATAAGCAATCGGACATTTGTATACGGACCTCCTTTGTTGGGACATTCAGATAAACTGATTATGAACGGGATCGTACCGATAGTCAAGTCCCTCCAGTGTCCGGCGCAGGGCGGATTCGTCCGTATCCAGCGCCGCGCAGAGAGACTCCAGACTTTCGTATTCGTCCCGGAGCTTTGTGTTGACGAAGCTCAAAAGAATATAAGGGTCCTGAGGAAGCATGGTTCTCTCCTCCCTGTTGAAGAAAAAATCCTGTACATCGGCTATGGCACAGCCGCCGGTATGCTCCTGCTGCTCCGGATGCCGGGAATTTTCCAGACCCATAGTATTCGTCGGAAAACAGCAGTGCTGATGGGGCAAATGCCGCCTGCATGGCCCTGACCGCCGCCTAGTGGTCCTGCGGCTGGATGCCGAACGTCCCGGGGAGAGCAGGAACAGTGCCTGGTCGCGGCTGCGGAACGTCTATCTCCGTGCCTGCCGGCGTACAGAAATACGGCTCCGCATCGGGGCAGGGCTCCAGTTCGATGGAAGAAAACTCGATGGGCAGAGACAGAAAGGTCTTACATCTTCGCGGGCAGACATAGAAGCTCCTTTCACAACTGGAACAATGCCCGGCGGGGAGATGTCTCTCCCCTGCCGGGACACTGCAAAATCTTATTTCAGCTTTTCGGCCACGAAATCGTCCACAGAGGCCAGCGCGTCGTCCAGCTTCAGAAGGTCGCTGCCGCCGCCCATGGCGCTGTCGGGCTTGCCGCCGCCCTTGCCGCCGCAGATGGCGCACACGTTCTTCACCAGCTCGCCGGCCTTGATGCCCTTGGACACGGCATCCTTGCCGCACACGGCCAGGAAGGTGATCTTGCCGTCATTGACGGAGGAGAGTACGGCCACCACAGAGGGCTCCTTGTCACGCAGGAAGTCGCCCATCTGGCGCAGAGCATTGGCGTCCATGCCGTCACGGTGGGCGGTGAGTACCTTCATGCCGCAAACGTCCTTGGCGGACATGAGGAACTGACGGGCCTCACCCAAAGAGGCCTCCGCCTTGAACTTTTCCAGTGCCTGACGGGTGGCCTTCAGTTCGGCGATCTGCTGCTCCACCTTGCCCACCAGGTCACCGGGGGTGGTCTTGAGCATCTGGGCCGCGTGGAACAGCAGTTCCTGGTTGCGGTTCATCACGTCCAGGCTCACATGGCCCACGGTTGCCTCGATACGGCGTACGCCGGAGGCGACGGAGCCCTCGGAGCGGATGCGGAAGGGACCGATCTTGGCGGTGTTGTCCACATGGGTGCCGCCGCAGAACTCCATGGAGAAGTCGCCCATCTCCACCACGCGGACGGTCTCACCGTACTTCTCGCCGAACATGGCGATGGCGCCCTTCTTCTTGGCTTCCTCGATGGGCAGCACTTCCGTCACGACGGTGTAACCCTCCAGAACGGCGTCGTTGACCAGCCGGTCGATCTCGCCCATCTGCTCGGGCGTGATGCCCTCGAAGTGGGTGAAGTCGAAGCGCAGACGGTCGGGCTCCACCAGAGAGCCGGCCTGATGGACGTGGTCGCCCAGAACCTTCTTCAGGGCCGCATCCAGCAGATGGGTGGCGCTGTGGGCACGCATGATGGCCTTGCGGCGGTCCACGTCGATGGAAGCAGTAACGGAGGCGCCCACCTGGAACTGGCCGGACACCACCTTGCCGTAGTGCATGAACTTACCGCCCTTGTTCTTCTGGACGTTGCTCACCTCAAAGCGGGCCTCACCGGCGGTGATGACGCCGTGGTCGGCCACCTGGCCGCCCATCTCGGCATAGAACGGGGTCTGATCCAGCACCAAAATGGCCTCGGCACCGGCGGACACCTCGTCCCGCAGCTCCTCGTCGGCCACGATGGCCAGGATCTTGCCCTGGGCCTCGGTGCGGTCATAGCCCACAAACTCGGTGGCGGGCATGTCGGAGCCGAACTCGATGCCGGCCCAGCCCAGATCGCCCAGAGCCTCACGGGCCTTGCGGGCGCGGACGCGCTGCTCTTCCATCAGCTGATCGAAGCCGGCGCGGTCCACCTGCATGCCGGCCTCTTCCACCATTTCGGCGGTCAGGTCGATGGGGAAACCATAGGTATCATAGAGCTTGAAAGCGTCTGCGCCGGAGAACACGGTCTCGCCCTTTTCCTTGTGGGCGCTGAGCAGCTCGTTGTAGATCTTCATGCCGCCGTCGATGGTCTTGGCGAAGTTCTCTTCCTCGGTGCGGATGACCTTGGTGATATAGGCCTGCTTTTCCCGCAGGTCGGGATAAGCGCACTCGTTTTCCCGCACCACGGTGTCTACCACCTCATGCAGGAAGGGACGGTTCACGCCAAGGAGCTTGCCGTGGCGGGCGGCCCGGCGCAGCAGACGGCGCAGCACGTAGCCACGGCCCTCGTTGGAGGGCAGGATGCCGTCGCAGATCATCATGACGGAGGAGCGGATGTGGTCGGTGATGACACGCAGGCTCACGTCGGTCTTGTGGCTCTCGCCGTAGTGGGCGCCGGTGATCTCGCTGACCTTGTGGGTGATGTTCATGACCGTGTCCACATCGAACAGGGAGTTCACGTTCTGCACCACGCAGGCAAGGCGCTCCAGACCCATGCCGGTATCGATGTTCTTCTGCTTGAGCTCGGTGTAGTTGTCCTGGCCGTCGTTGTTGAACTGGGAGAACACGTTGTTCCAGACCTCGATATAGCGGTCGCAGTCGCAGCCGACGGTGCAGTCGGGCTTGCCGCAGCCGTGCTCGGCGCCGCGGTCATAGTACACCTCGGAGCAGGGGCCGCAGGGGCCGGCGCCGTGCTCCCAGAAGTTATCAGCCTTGCCGAAGCGGAAAATGCGCTCGGCAGGGATGCCGATGTCCTTGTTCCAGATCTCAAAGGCCTCGTCGTCATCCAGGTAGATGGAGGGATACAGGCGGTCCTCCTCCAGGCCAACCACCTTGGTCAGAAACTCCCAGCAAAAAGGAATGGCTTCCTTCTTGAAGTAGTCGCCGAAAGAGAAGTTGCCCAGCATCTCAAAATAGGTGCCGTGACGGTCGGTCTTGCCGATGTTCTCAATATCGCCGGTGCGGATGCACTTCTGGCAGGTGGTGACGCGGTCACGGGGGGGCTCCTCCTCCCGGGTAAACCAAGTCTTCATGGGTGCCATACCGGAGTTGATGAGCAGCAGGCTCTTGTCATTGGCGGGCGGGATCAGGGAAAAGCTGGGCAGGCGCAGGTGGCCCTTGCTCTCAAAGTAGCTCAGAAACATCTCGCGCAGTTCGTTCAGCCCATAATAGGGATGTGCCATGGTTTCTTCCTCCTCAGATATGTTGATGGTATTTCTTGCATACATGGTATAGGCGGTGACGCAAGCAACAAAAAAGCCTCCGCCCCGGTTTAGGGGCGAAGGCGCAGCTTCACGGTACCACCCTAATTATTCCCCTTGCGGGGACATCTTAGCCATCCGGTAACGGGGATGAACCGTTCCGCTCCTCGCGGACTGCTCCAAAGTGGCTGCACGGCGGCATGGGCAAGGGGCTCGCACCGTCTCCCCTCTCGCTTGGCCTGTTTCGCAGTGCTGGCTTTGTCATGGCGATTTTCTCTTTATGACAAAGACATTATATCCTTTTTGCCTGGTTTGTCAAGAAGATTTGTTCTCTTTTTCGCCCGGATCCGGCACGGGCTTGCCTGTGAGGATACACACGCCTGTGGCGGTGCACTTCCCGCAGCAGACGCAATAAGTCGGGCCGCCGGCCTTTCGGTAGAATACCCGGAAGATCCCCCAAAGTCCCGCTGCCAGAAACAGCAGGAAGACTGCTTCGTACCAGTTCATCCTTCTCACCTCTTTGGAGTACATGCTACTCCAAAAACAGCGCCTTTGTCAGTGGCATCAGCAACAGGCGAAGCCCCAAAAGTCCCAGCAGTGCCTCCGGCGGGCCCGGAAGATCCCCAAGCGGGATCTCCTGGGGTTCCAGCGGCGTTCCGCCTGGTCCCGGCAGCGTCCGCTGGATGCACAATACCGGCTGACGCACGCCGGAGAGCGTCAGACTGTCCCGGGCGGAGAGCCCATAGGAGATGACGGCAGGTGCCGTGGTGCGCACCGGGCAGTCCCCCGGCAGCAGCAGACACTTGCAGCGGAGCTGTATACCGCAGGCGGTATGGGCTCCCTCCGGCGTCAGGGCCAGAAACTCCCAGTTGGGGACCGACAGCTCCCGCAGGGACGGACAGCGGACCTGGGGCGGCAGAAACGGTAGCCACTGGGACGGACAGCGGAAAATTCCCCTCTCCAAACACAACACCTCCCGCCTAGTTTGGCCGGAGCGTGAGATTCCATACGAAAACCATCTCGTTTTTTTCCATCCCCTGTGCTATACTGAAAAAGCAAAACCGATTTCGAGGTGACCGAGTTGCATTTTTGGGCGCATTTGAAGACCGTACACCGCCATCGGGCGCTGGTGCGGAAATACTGCTTTCGGCTGGGCCTGTACTGGCAGGGCCTGACCCACGATCTTTCCAAGTACTCCCCCGTGGAGTTCTGGGCGGGGGTGAAATATTTTCAGGGGGACCACAGTCCCAACGATGCCCAGCGCAAGGCGTGGGGGTACAGCGCCTCCTGGATGCATCATAAGGGGCGCAACCGCCACCACTTTGAGTACTGGACGGACTACAGCCTCAGCGGCGAGGGCATCTCCGGCGTGGAGATGCCGCGAAAGTATGTGGCAGAGATGTTCTGCGACCGGCTGGCCGCCAGCAAGGTCTACCGGGGAGACCAGTTCGATCCGGGCGATCCCTACGCATTTTTTCTGCGGGGACAAAAAAAGCGGCTGTTGCTCCACCCTGCCACCGCCGCGCTGCTGGAAGCTATGCTCCGCACGCTGCGGGACGAGGGTGAGGATGCGGCTTTTGCCTATATCCGCCGAGAGGTCCTGGGGAAGAAATAAAAAGAGACGGCTGAGCCGTCTCTTTTTATTTTTATAAAATCAAGGCACATTGGAGCGATGGGCCGTTTCCGGACATGGCCGCGATCCCTGCCGCAAACTTCCAGCCAAGCGCCGCAGGCGCCGCCCACCTGCTTAAGAAAGCGGGATCTTCGTCTCTCCCCAGAGAATATAATCCACGGAGGACAGGTCCACCGGCCGCTCAAAGGTGGTGCTGAGCGTCCGCAAGCCGTCCTGGCCGCCCATGAATGCGCTGCCCTCACAGACCTGACTTCCGTCCCGCAGCACCAGGGAGATCTGGGCGGTGGGAATATACTCCACCATCATGGGCACTGCACTGCCGTCCTCTGCTGTAACGACCATATCTGACTGTGCCGCCTCGCGTTCTTCCAGTGCCCGCAGCTCCTCCGGATCGTAGCGGTAGGTCATGGTAAGGCCCAGGGGCGAAACGCGCAGGGTCTCCAATGTCAGCGTTCCACCGATCCAGCTGGTGGTGGTGCCGGCGGCCTTTACTTCCATGGCGCTGGCGCTGCCCATCTGGGCGGAGAGCGGGAAATCCCAGCTGCCGGTCACCACGGCGCTTTCCTGGAGCCAGAGGCCCGGGATATGGAGCGTCTTTCCGTCGATGGATTCGCTTGCAGTGACGGAGACCACCATGGACAGCTTGTTTTGTTCCGCTTTGGACACTTCCATCCAGGAAGCATCAATGGAATAAGAAATGCCCTCCGTCTGCGAGCCGTCCTGTTCCAGCAGACAGGCCCGGTGGTCGGGATCAAAGCCTTTGCCGAAGAGGGCGTAATTTTCGTCGGAAGAAAATTCCGTCCCCTCCGGTGCGGTGACCTCCAATAGGATGTAGAAAGATGTCCCGTCGCCAAAGGCGGACAACGGCGCCATAGTGGTGCCGTTGCTGGTGACGGCTGCGGGAAGCGCACCGGAGAGGGATTCCACCACGGAGCGCTCTTCTTCCGTCAGGGAGCCGAAATAGCGGTCCCACAAGGACACGGAGGCGGCTGCCGCTGTACCAACCAGCAGTGCCGCCGCCACGGCAGCCGCTGCCCACCGCCGCCTCCAGGCCCGGCGGCCTTTCTGCGCTGCGCCTTCCCGGTGCATCAGCGCGGCGACCAGGGCTTCCCGGCCCTCCGGCGTATAGGACACCCGGTCCAGTTCATTCCGATAAGCATGCTCGTTCATAGCTACCTCCCAGCGCCGTGCGGAGCTTTGCCTTGCCCCGGTAGAGATAAGTACTGACCTGACTTGGGCGGCATCCCATCACGCCGGCGATCTCCTCCACGGTGTACTCTTCATAATATCGCAGGTAAATGGCCCGCCTATATTTTTCCGGCAGGGACTGCACCGCCTGCAAAACGGGGCTCTCCCCCTCCGGCGGCAAGAAGACAGCGGCACGGCAGGATGCCTCCTCCAGAGGGACATGCCGCCGGTGCCAGGCGGATTTTTTCAGGTCCTTGCAGCAATTGATGGTCACCCGGATCACCCAGGCCCGCTCCAGCCGTTCCTCGGAGAACCGGCATGGGTTGGTCAGCAGCTTCAAAAGCACAGTCTGACACACGTCCTGTGCGTCCTGGATGCTGCCCGTCCAGGTATAGCCAAGGCGAAGCACCGTATCGGCCCACCGGTGTACGGCGGCTTCCGCCTCTTGTTCGGTATAAGTGATTTGTTCCGTTGCGATCCACTCCTTTCCCGGCGCCGTTCACTGAGAAAACGAACCGGTCCGCCTGTTTCTGGCAGCGGGGATAAAAAAGACACCGGGAAATTTTCCCGGTGTCTTTTCACTCAGCCTTCTTCGGCGATTTTGCGGCCCATCAGGGTACCCATGACGGAGGCCATCATGAGGCCGCGGGTCCAGCCGGAGCTGTCGCCCAGGCAGTGGAGCCCCTGGAGACTGGTGTTGAAATCGGTATCCATCTTCACCCGGTTGGAGTAGAACTTCAGCTCGGGAGAGTACAGCAGTGTCTCCTGGGAGGCAAAGCCGGGAACCACGCAGTCCATGGCCTGGATGAAGTTGATGATGTTGATCATGGCGCGGTACGGCATGGCGGCGGTGATGTCACCGGCCACGGCGTCGGGCAGCGTGGGCCGCAGGTTGGACTGGGCCAGCTCCTTCTGCCGGGTGCGCTTGCCGTCCAGAATGTCTCCGAACCGCTGCACCAGGATGTGGCCGTTTGCCAGCATGTTGGTCAGCTCGCCCACCTTCTGGGCGTAGGCGATGGGCTGGTTGAAAGGCACGGAGAAGTTGTGGGAGCAGAGAATGGCAAGGTTGGTGTTGTCGGTCTTGAGATCTTTGTAGGAGTGGCCGTTTACCACAGCCAGGTCGTTGTCGTAATTCTCCTGGCTGACAAAGCCGCCGGGGTTCTGGCAGAAAGTGCGCACCTTGTTTTTGAAGGGCTTGGGATAGCCCACCAGCTTGGATTCATAGAGCACCCGGTTGACGGTCTCCATGATCTCGTTGCGCACCTCCACCCGAACGCCGATATCCACGGTGCCGGGAGCGTGGGCAATGTTATGCTCTGCGCAGAGCTTTTCCAGCCAGTCCGCGCCGCGGCGGCCGGTGGCCACGACGGTGTGCTTGGCGTAGATCTCCAGATCTGTTTTCCCGTTGGAGACGGACACGCCGCGGCAGACCTCGTTTTCCAGGATCAGATTGCTGCACTCGTAGCCGAAAAGCATCTCCACGCCATGCTCCTGCAGGAAACGCTCGATGCCCAGATAAATGGCCTGGGCCCGCTCGGTGCCCATGTGGCGGATGGGGCAGTCCACCAGCTTGAGGCCTGCCTGGATGGCCCGCTTGCGGATCTCCTTGCGCTCGGCCTCGTGCTCGAGGCCTTCGATATGGGTGTCCGCGCCGAACTCCAGATAGATCTGATCGGCGTAGTTGATGGTCTCCTGAGCCAGGTCCTCACCGATCAGCGTGGGCAGGTCGCCGCCCACCTCGTAGCTCAATGAGAGCTTGCCGTCGGAAAAGGCGCCCGCACCGGAAAAGCCGGTGGTGATGTGGCAGTAGGGCTTGCAGTTCATGCACTTTTTCGTCTTGTCCTTGGGGCAGTGGCGATTTTCCACGCTCTGTCCCTTTTCCACCATGACGATTTTCTGGCGGCTGCCCTTTTTGATCATTTCCAGGGCGGTGAAAATACCGGCAGGACCGGCGCCAACAATGACAACATCAGCGTTCATAATGACCTCTTTCTCCTCATTTGGCGGATAGCTCCACCGCGTGGCGGACCAGCGTATAGGCAGGCACACTGCGCGGCAGCTTCATGCGAAAGACCATCTGCGGGGTGCGGGGCTCTTCCAGGGGCGCACCCTCGGCATCAGCCATGGGCGGGACGACCATGGAAAACGGCGCCGTGTCCGGCCCCACCAGTTCCACCGTGTCCCCTGCCCGGAACTTGTTGCGCAAAGAGAGCGTGGCATTGCCCTCAACGTCGCATTCGGTGACAAGTGCAACTACTTGCCACTCCCTGACATAGCGGGAGTTATTGTAATACTGCCCGGGTTCGCCGTAGTAGAAGCCCGTGGAATAGGGGCGGTGGCTCACATGCTCCACCTCGTCCCGCCAGGACTGCTCCGGAGCGCGGCCCTCCGCCGCGGCATCCAGACAGTGGCGGTAAGCACCTGTGATGATGGCCGCGTAATAAGCGGATTTGGCCCGGCCTTCAATCTTCAGGCTGGAAAGCCCTGCGTCCATCAAGTCGTCCAGGTGGTCGATCATGCACATATCCCGGGAATTCAAGATGTAAGTGCCTTGGGCGTCCTCCTCGATGGGAAAATACTCGCCGGGGCGTTTTTCCTCCATCAGGGCGTACTGGTAGCGGCAGGGCTGGGCGCAGGCGCCCCGGCTGGAGTCCCGTCCGGTCATATAATTGGAGAGCAGGCACCGGCCGGAGTAGCTCACGCACATGGCGCCGTGGACGAATGCCTCGATCTCCAGATCCTCCGGTGTTTTTTCCCGGATGGTGCGGATCTCGTTAAGGCTCAGCTCCCGGGCCAGGATCACCCGGCTGGCGCCCAGGTCATACCAGGCCCGGGCGGTTTCGTAGTTGCAGATGCTTGCCTGGGTGGAGATGTGCCGCTGGCACCGGGGGGCGTACTTCCCTGCCATGGTGAACGCGCCCAGATCTGCTACGATCAGCGCGTCCACCCCCGCATCCGCCAGACGCTCCAGGTGCTCCGGCAGACGGGCGATCTCTTCATTGCGGGGCATGGTATTGATGGTGCAGTGGACCCGGACGCCGTGGCGGTGGGCAAACGCCACCGCCTCCGGCAGTTCCTCCGGGGTGAAATTGCCCGCAAACGCGCGCATGCCGAAATCCGTTCCGGCCAGGTACACCGCATCGGCTCCATAGAGCACGGACATTTTCAGCCGTTCCATATCTCCTGCCGGAGCGAGGAGCTCCGGTTTGTTCCGTTTATCCCGCATAGTCACCACTGTTCAAAAACGCGTTGTGCTCGGCCAGCGTAGAGGAGAAGTGATGTTTGCCGTCCTTGCCCAGAGCGTAATAATAATAGTTGGTATCCGCAGGCTCCAAAGCGGCCTCAATAGAGGCCAGGCCGGGGTTGGCGATGGGCGTGGGCGGCAGACCTGCGTACTTGTAGAGGTTATACTTGGAGTCCACCTGCTTGTCCTCGTTGGTGATGGGACCGGTGTGATCGGGCAGGGCGTACAGCAGCGATGCGTCGATCTGCAGCATGCCGTAGGTGCCGCCCTTGTCGCCGGGGCCTTCCAGACGATTGTAGATGACCGAGGCGATATTGGCCTGGTCGGTGCCATCCGTCTCCTTTTCGATCAGGGACGCGATGGTGATGATGTCCTGCAGGTCATAGCCCCGGGCTTCTGCCTGGGCCAGCTTCTCCTCGTCCAGCTTGCTGTTGAAGTTCTTGATGAGCCGGTTCAGGGCGCTGGAGGCCTTCTCATTGAGGTAGAAGTCATAGGTATCCGGGAAGAGATAGCCCTCCAGACGGCTGATGTCCTCAGAGTTGTTGTCGATATAGTCGTAATCGAAGGTGGCGGTCTTGGCAGCCTCCAACAGGTTCTCTTCGGTGTTCACGCCGTTTTCCTCCAGCAGCTTGATGATCTGGGATACCGTGTAGCCCTCCGGAATGGTGACACGGACCGTGTCGGTGTTCAGATTGCCGGAGGAGTTGTGCATGCCTACGATCAGGGCACGGTAGTCCATTTCGGTACTCAGCTCGTAGGTTCCGGTGCCGATCTTGTCCTTGGCGTCGGCTACGGTGGCAAAGAGCCGGAAGAACCACTTGTACTCGATGAGCCCTGCGTCATGGAGCTTGTCGGCAATGGTGCCGATGGTATCGTCCGCGGTGACCTCGATGGTGGCGGTGATGTCCTCCTTATTGAAGGCACACAGGTCGTTGATCAGCAGCCAGCCCACACCTGCCAGGATGGCGGAGGTGACCAGCACGAACAAAATATACGTCAGGACATTGAAATGGCGCTTTTTTCTTCTGCGCCGGTGAGCGGGCGGTTGGGAATCCTGGGTCCGTCGCCCGGAACTTCCGCTTTGAGAGCGGCGTGCCGAAGAACTGTTCTGGGAACGGCGTACCTGCTCGGAATCCCAACTGGCGGTATCTCCGTTTTTATAATCAGCCATAGAATCCTCCTGTCTCCCCGCCCGGTCTGTTTTTAAGGGCGAGGCTGTTGGCTTTTTTCACGATCTGATCAAAAATTTCGGGCGGTCAGGCCCTCTTGAATCGATCCGCTGCATACAATGGCACAAAGCGAGGTGACAATCAATGTGCTTTCACAATGGCAGCAACGACTGCTCCTGCCTGTGGATCATTCTCATTGTGATCCTGGTGTGCTGCTGCTGCGGCAACGGCGCCTGGGGCGGGTATAGCAATGGCGGTGGCTGCGGCTGCGGCGGCAATGACGGCTGCGGCAGCTGCTGCTGAGGAAAGAGGGGCGTGCCCGGCACGTCCCTTTTTCCTCCGGAACCGTGGGACAATCTCAAAAATGGGACCGCACGATCTGCCAGACCTCCTGATGGATGTCCTCCACCGTTCGGGGCTCGCCGTCTCTGGCGCAGCAGATGACCGGCCAGCCGCACCGCCGGACCACTTCCCGGGCATTTTCCCGGCAGCGGCGGAGATAGGCCTCGTCCTGCTCGTGGATGTCTGCGCTGGTGCCGGTCTCCGCCTCCCGGCGGCGCATCATGCGCTCCGTGATCTCCGTTGGCATGTCCAGGTAGACCACCAGGTCCGGTTCCGGCAGCCCCAAGCGGCGGTATTCCAGATCGAAGAGCCAGTCCACAAACGCATCCCGCTCCCCGTCCGGCAGCTTGGAGGCCTGATGGACGGCGTTGGAGGTGGTGTAGCGGTTGGCTACGATCACGCCTCCCTGCTCATAAAATCCGCCCCAGTCTTCCTTGTAGGAGGCGAAGCGGTCCACAGCGAACAGCGTGGAGGCGGCGTAGGCGTTCACATCACCGGGATGACTGCCCAGAGCGCCCTGCAGATAGAGGGCTGCCGGCTGGGCAAAGGGGTTGCCGTACCGGGGAAAATCGATCTCCCGGTAAGAGATCCCCTTCTGGGCCAGATGACGGCATAGAAGACCTGCCTGGGTCGCCTTGCCGGAGCCGTCCGTCCCCTCAAATACGATCAGCTTACCTTTCATTTTTTCCGCTTCTCCTGGCGAACATGCACCAAAAACAGGGGGAGCTTCATCATCCGGCCGATCCGGCGGGGCTCCCGGCACAGCCGGTAGAACCACTCCAGGCCATGGTCAGACCAGAATTTCGGAGCCCGCTCCACCACGCCGGCAAACACGTCCAGGCTGCCGCCCAGGCCGCACAGCAGGTGCGCGCCGGTAGCGGGGCCGAACTTCTTCATCCAAAGCTCCTGCTTGGGAGCGCCCAGGCACACAAACACCACATCCGCGCCGGTTTTACGGATCTCCTCCGCCACGGCGGCATCATCCTTGAAATAGCCGTCGTGGGTGCCGGCGATCACAAGGCCGGGATAGGTGGTCTGCAGCCGCCCGGCCGCCTGCTCCGCCACGCCGGGTTTGCCACCCAGCAGATAGAGCTTTTTCCCCTTTGCGGCAAGGCCCGCCATGAGCCCCGCGGCAAATTCAATGCCCGGCACACGGCCCTTGAGCGGCGTGCCCAGCATGGCGGCACCCTTGACCACGCCGATTCCGTCCGCCAGCACCAGATCCGCCTCGTTGACGGCTATTTTCGCAGCCAGATTTTCCCGGCACAGCTCCACGATCTCGGGGTTCGGCGTGACCACATAGTGGTTGCCCTGGGACTCCGTCAGACGCAGTCCCTCCGCCACGGCCTCATCCATGGTCAGGTTATCAAAGCCGACTCCCAGCACATCGATACGCATAAAATCACCTCATCACAGAGTCATACAGTTTATAAGTATAGCATAGTGCACGATTTTTGTCCAATTAAAAAAGAGAGGCAGCTGCTGCCTCTCTTTTCCTTTTTTAAGCCGTTTTGCCGCTGATTTTTGTATCTTTTTTCGCAGGCATGGGGATCTGGGCCAGCAGCACGGCGATGAGCACCAGCACACAGCCAAAGTACTCCCGCATGCTCATCTGGTCTTTGAGGATGATGGCGCCCGCCAGCGTGGCGAACACGGACTCCAGGCTCAAAAGCAGGGACACCACCGTGGGATCGGAATCCTTCTGGGCCAGGATCTGCAGCGTGTAGGCCACGCCGCTGGAGAATACGCCCACATACAAAAGCGGGAAGATGCATGCCTGCAGGCCGGCCAGCGAGGGCGTTTCAAAGGCCAGCATGCCGATGGAGGACAAAATGGCCGATACCAGGAACTGCACGCAGGAGAGCTCCACGCCGTCCACCTTCTGGGTGAAATGGTCGATGATGAGAATGTGGCCGGTGAAGCAGAACGCGCACAGCATCACATAAAAGTCTCCCCGGGCGATGGAAAAGCCCTCTGTTACGCACAGGCAGTAGAGACCGGCCACGGCCAGCGCCACGCTGATCCAGATGGTTTTGGGCGGATGCTTTTTCAAAAAGATGCCTGCGATGGGCACCAGAACGATGTAGAGGGCGGTGATGAAGCCGGCCTTGCCGGAGGTAGTGGTCTCCAGTCCCTTTTGCTGGAGATTGGTGGCTACGGTGAGCGCTGTGCCGCAGCACAGACCGCCCAGCATCAGATCCCGGCGGGCATGGGGGCGGGGCCGGGCCTCCCCTGCAAAATCCCGGCGGCGGCGCATCCGCAGCACGGCGCACAGCACCAGCAGAAAAACAAAGGCGATGGCCGCACGGGCGGCGTTGAAGGTAAAGGGCTGCACGTAGTCCGCGCCCACGCTCTGGGCCACGAACGCCGTGCCCCAGATCAGCGCGGCCAGAACAGGGAATACATTTTGACGAATCCGGTTGACTTTCATATGGCTTGCTCCGCTCCTGGTTCCATGGTATACTTTTTTGCACAACTTTTGGTATTGTAACACTGGGGTGAAAAAATGGCAATACTTTCGCAGGAATTCTATTTGGGTGACACCGTGGACATTGCCAGGCGGCTTTTAGGCAAATATCTGGTGCGCCGCCTGGGTGGGGAAACGCTGGTGTGCCGCCTGACGGAGACAGAGGCCTATATAGGCCGGTGCGACAAGGCCTGCCATGCCTATAACTACCGCCGCACGGCCCGTACGGATGCGCTGTTCCAGCCGCCGGGACGGGCGTACGTCTATTTGATCTACGGCATGTACGACTGCCTCAACATCGTGACGGAGCCGGAGGGTGAGCCCGCTGCCGTGCTGCTGCGGGGCGCGGAGGCGATATCCGGCGGAGCGGCCATGGCGCGCCTTCGCTACGGGGACAAGCCTATGACGGCGGCCCGGCAGAAAAATATGCTGAACGGTCCGGGAAAGCTGTGCCGGGCGCTGGGGGTCACCCGGGCGGAGAACCGCCTGGATCTGACGGACGGAGCAGGCGCGCTGTTTGTGTGCGACGATCTGGCGGACGCAGGTCTCCCCTGCCCCACCCTGCCCCGGGAGCGGATCTGCGCCGGTCCCCGCATCGGCGTGGACTACGCCCAAGAGGCGAAGGACTTTCCCTGGCGGTTCTGGCTGGAAAAGGAGGAATGAACATGGACAGCATGCTGTTTTTTGATCTGGACGGGACGCTCATCGACTCCAACGGCGTCTGGAAAGAGGTGGACCGGGCATTCCTGGCCCGGCGGGGGCTCCCCTATACCCACGCCTACTATGAGGGCGTGGCCCACACCATCTTCCCCCTGGCGGCCCAGTTCACCAAGGACTACTGCGGCCTTTCGGAAAGCTGCGAGGAGATCATGGCCGAGTGGCTGGAGCTGGCCAAGGACACCTATTCCCATGTGCCCCTGAAGCCCGGCGTGCGGGCCTATCTGAAGCAGTGCCGTGCAGAGGGCAGACGGATGGCGGTGGTGACCAGCGCCCTGCCGGTCCACTGCCGGGCATCTCTGGAACGGCTGGACATTGCCAAGTACTTTGAGCGGGTCACCTTTGCCCAGGAACTGGGGCTGGAGAAAAAGGCGCCGGAGATCTGGCTGGAAGCGGCCCGGCTGGCGGGCGTGGCACCGGAGCGCTGCACCATCTTTGACGACAGCATCGCCGCCTGCCGGGGTGCCCGGGCGGCCCATATGCGGGTGGTGGGCGTGTACGATGCGTTTTTTGCCCATGACGAGGACCAGATGCGCCAGTTCTGCGATGTGTATATCCGAAGCTTTGAGGAGCTTCTCTGGACACCGGATCAAAAGGAGCGGCGCAGATGATCGATCAGGAATGGCTGGATCGTGCTCAGGAGGACGGGGGCTGCGTTTCCCGTCTGGAACTGCTCCGTGTCCAGCTTACCGGTCAGGACTGGTCGGAGCTGGAGGTACGGCACAGCAGCTTCCAGGGCTGCATGTTCACGGACTGCGACTTTTCCGGCGCCGCCTTTTACGACTGCGGCTTTTCCGGCTGCTGCTTTTCGGGATGCCGCCTGCCGGGCACGTTTTTTCAGGACTGCCGCATAGAGGGCAGCAAGCTGGACGGCGCGGACCTAAGGCGTGCGCGCCTGCGCCGCTGCGCTTTGGAGGATACACTGGCCCGCTACGCCAACTGGAACGCCGCCGTGCTGGATCAGTGTACCCTGAAAAGCTGTGACCTGACAGAGTCTTCCCTCTCGGAGTGCCGGCTTTCCAAATTGAGCATTGATTCAGTAAATCTCACGGGGGCGGAGCTGTTCAAAACCAGCTTCCGGGGCCTGGACCTGAGCCGCTGCACGCTGGATAATGTGGCGCTTTCCGCCTCCTGCGCCGAGCTCAAGGGTGCCGTTATCTCGGCCCGGCAGGCGGCCATAGTGGCCCGGGTGCTGGGCATCCGGGTGGTGCCCTGAGAGAAAGGAGCATAGACTTGGAACCCTATTATTACCGGCAGATGGACAAGGCTGCCCAGGCTGCCTATCACGCTATGAAATCAGGGATCACCTCCCTGCGGCCGTCGTTTTCCGTACCCCGGCTGGACGGCGCCGTTCTGAGTGACATCTTCTTCAAGCTGCGGTTGGATTGCCCGGAGATCTTTTATGTCACCGGCTTTTCTTACCGCTATGCCCACGGGGCGGAGAATGTGGAGCTGGTACCGGAGTACCTCTTTGACAAAAAGAAGGTCCAGGAGCATCAGAAAGCCCTCACCGCCCGGGTGGAGAAGCTGGCGCGTCCGGCCCGTGCCCTTTCCCCGCTGGAAAAGGAGCGGTACATCCACGATTTTCTCTGCACCAATGTGCGCTACGACAAGCTGAAAAAGCCTTACTCCCACGAGATCATCGGCCCGCTGGGCCAGGGGGTGGGCGTGTGCGAGGGCATCGCCAAATCCGTGAAGATCCTCTGCGATGCCCTGGGACTTCCCTGCGTCATCGCCATTTCCCGGGAAAATCCCGACCAGGGCGTCAAGTACCGCCACGCTTGGAACATCCTCACCTTGCCGGGCGGACGGCGGCATCTGGACGCCACCTTTGACCTCTCCCTTTCCGGGGACGGCATCATCCGCTACGACTACTTCAATCTGACGGATGAGCAGCTGTTCCGGGACCACCAGCCCCTCCTCTACCCCGCTCCGGTCTGTGCAGGCGAGGACCTGCGCTATTACCGGGAAGTTAAACTCTCCCTGACCCGGATGGAGGACGTGCAGAAAAGATGCCAGATGCCCCTGCGCAAGGGACTCCCCTTTGTGTTCCACTGGCGGGGCGGGTATCTCACCCGCCAGGTGCTGCTGGACCTGACGGCCATGCTGGAGCAGGAGGCCACCCGAAAGGGCAAGCACGCGGCAGTTTCTTTCAACTGGCCCCAGGCGGTCATTCAGGTGCGGTTCGTGGAGACGCTGCCCCAGGCAGAGCCCCGGCAGGAGGAGGCCAATGAGGGTGAGCAGTATCCCGGCGAATAAAAGAAAAGAGACTCCCGGAACCAACTGTGGTTCCGGGAGCCTTTTTATGCAGTTACAGTTTTTTCATATGGACGCCGGCGGATTTGAGCATGAGCTTCTTGGTGCCCACCTGGTCAAAGGCCACCTCCACCAGGGCATCTCCTCCCATGGGCCGCAGGGACAAAACCATGCCCTTGCCGAAGGCGGTGTGCTCCACCATGTCGCCCTTTTGCAGCTGCAAAAGACCGGCGGGAGCGGCGCCGCTCTTTCCCGCGGAGGCCAGAGGCCGGCGCTGGGGCTGGGGGGCGGCACGATAGGCGTGGAC
>DYBL01000093.1 GCA_019418625.1 Clostridiales bacterium
TAGTCGGTGTCGTCATAGTCCTGGAACTCCGCGTCCATCTCGGTGACCTTGCCGGTGTAGGCGTTCACCTCATACTCGTACTCCACGCCGTCCAGGACGAATTCCACCTCGTACTCCCCGTCGTCCAGGTCGTACTCCTTCTCCACAAACTGCAGATCGTCCCGGCCCAGCTGGGTGGAGAGGATGCTCTGAGCGGCGGAGGCGTTGATGTACCCCTTGTCCCCGTAGGCGTCGTCGTAGTCGTCTTGGTCCAGGGTCACGGCCTGGGAGCCGATCTGGTCGGTCTCCACCACCAGCCGGACCGCCTCGGCCAGCTCATTGAGGAACTGGTCGCTGGGGTAGGCGGAGCCCCGCTCCAGCTTCAGGATGATGTTCTTCTCGTGGCCGCCCACGGTGGCGTCGAAGTAGCCCAGGGCATTGATCTCATCCACCAGCTCTCCCACCACCTGGGTGCAGGGCCTGCCCTGGTAGCCGGTGTAGGAGGCCAGCAGGGTCTGGGCCTCCTGATTGCGGCCGGTGAGGGCTACCACGTTGCCCGCGTCGTCATAGTCCATCTCGATCTCCGGGTTCACGCTCAGGAGGACGGTCCCCACGGCGCCGCCGCTCTCTTCCAGAAGGGGGGCGCTGGTGCCGGGGGTCTCGGGGAGGTCCGCCGTGCCGGCGCTGGTCCCGCAGGCGGTCAGAGTGGTCAGGGCCAGGGCGGTGGTCAGGGTCAGGGCAAGCAATTTGGTGTGGATGTTCTGTTTCATGTCTTTCATCTCCTTAGAAAATGGTGTTTGGTTTTGTGTTCTGATTTTAGATTACGGAGCCGTTGCTGAAAAACCGGGGTCTGGGAAAAACTTTTTTCTCTTCTTCGGCTGACACAGGGAGGATACGGCGGTCGGTTTTCAAAACCGGGGCCGCGGCGGAAATTTTTCTGCTTTAATCGTCGTCATCCCGATTTCCGTCATCGTCATCATCATCCCGGTCGTCCTCATCGTCTTCCCAGCGATCATCGCCGTCGTCCTCCCAGCGGTCATCGTCGGTATCCCGGTCATCGTCCCGATCCTCATAGTCGGTGTCACCGTCTATATAAGGGCCGTCGTTGGAAGACTCATAGTCGGTGACGCCGTCGCTGTAAGGGCCGTAATCGGTATCCTGGTAGCCGGTCACTCCGCCGTTGCCGGGGCGGTCGTCCGTGTCATCCGGGACAACGGGCGGATCGGTCTGCTCCGGGGGCGGTTCTGGGGTAGGCTCCGGTTCGGGGGGCGTCACCGGGATGACTACCTCAGTGACCGGCGGCTTCTCGTCAGTGGGGCCGATCTGGATCACGATGGTCTCCCCGTACCGCTCCTCCAGATCCTCCCGGGCCGCCTGTTCCTCCCGGGCCTGCCAGTCGGCGTCGGCGCTGGTAACTGTGATGGACACCGTCTCCCCGCCGGAGAGGTAGCCCATATCGATGGCTCGCTCCACCAGCTCCTCCGTCACGTCCTCCCGGTCCTTGCCCCCATAGTCGTAGCCCTCGATCAGGACCCGACCGTCCGCGTTGAGCCCCTCCAGCTCCAACACCCGGTCGGTGCGGCTGAGGGTGAGCTCCACATCCGGGTTGATCTGGATGCGCAGGGCGCCGTAGGGAACGAAGTTGGGCTGGTAATAAGCAAAGAACACGATGCACAGGCAGGCGGCCAGGCCGGCAACGCCGGACAGGGGCTTCCACAGGGCGGGGCGTTTTTCCTTGGGACGCCGCAGCTCCACGATGTCCCGCACCGTGTCCCCCACCTGATAGCGCAGGTTGGCGGCCTTCAAAAAGCGGCCCTCCTCGTCCAGCACCACCGCGTAGGCCGGATGCACCTCCATGACCAGATAGCTCACGCCTCGTCGCCCCCTTTCTTAGGGCCTACCTGGCACAGGTGGCCCCGGATGATCTCATAGCCGTTGGTGAAGGCCAGCAGGATGGCCACCAAGTACTTCCGGTGCCGCTCCATGGTCTTCTTGTCGGTGCCGGAGCCGGCGGACAGCTCGTTCATGGGCAGCTTGCCCGTGTCCTCCACCCGTTTCAGCAGCTCCGGCTGGGTCCGGGCGAAGTCCAGCACCCGGCGGCAGGCGGCGAAGGTCCGCTCCTGCCGGGGGCAGTTGTCCGCCACATCGGAGAAGGTCAGGCCGAACTGGGCCAGCTTCTCGGAAAACTCCTGGATCTCCCGCCGGCTGGCGGTGCGCACCGCATAGTCCCCGGCGTGGTCCACGGTGTCGGGGATGGTGTCCAGCAGCTGGCCGCCGTCCT
Organism: Clostridiales bacterium; assembly: GCA_019418625.1. Taxonomy (GTDB): domain Bacteria; phylum Bacillota; class Clostridia; order Oscillospirales; family Oscillospiraceae; genus Oscillibacter. Next base: position 2,261 of record DYBL01000093.1, read on the forward strand.
CCTCCCCGCCCAGGGGGGTGTGGAGGGAGATCACGTTGCCGTGGCGCTTCTCCGTCCGGTAGTGGTCGATGAGCCGGTTTTTAATAGCACGGGCGGCGTAGGGCAGAAAAGCGCCCCGGCTCTTCTCATAGGCCAGCACCGCCTCATAGAAGGCCAGCATGGCGATGCTCAGTTCGTCCTCATGGCCGTTTTCCGGGGCGGTATGAAGAAACTTCACCGTCTCCGAGCGGATAAAGCCCATGTACTGACGGATGAGGGCGTCCGCCGCCTCCGAGTCCGTCTTGGCCGATTGTACCTGGGAAACGATGTCGTGCTCTGTGCGCACCATTGCCATCCCTCCATCCCCCTCCGGCAGAAGGATACGGACACGCCGCCGGATTTTCGGGGTCACAGCAGAAATTTTCAAAGGGTAGAAAACACTATTGTAAAGTTTAGCGGCTGCGAAACGGAGGCGCGACCGTCTGGATGTCAAATCTTTGTCAAATGTAGGTAAAGAAACGGATGGGGCGGTTTTGTGTTCCCTTGGATGGGTTGCGCGCCAGGGTTCTTCGTGGTAGGATGGAGGCACGCACACAGAAAGGAGCGCGCGGGATGAAACAGATCTTTTCTTTCGGTTTGACAGCGGCGCTTTTGCTGGCCTGCCTGACCGGCTGCGGCGGACAGGCGGGCGGCGCCGCGCCCGGCGGGACGGCCCCCTCCGGCGGCCAGACTCCCCCGGCGTCCTCCGTTCCGGAAACGCCCGCCGGCCAGGGGCAGACGCCGCCTGTGTCCCCCGCCCCGGAGAGGGGAGTCGCCGCCGGGGAGATCAGCCGGGAGGAGGCCCTGGCCATCGCCCTGGACAATGCGGACGTGCCGGAGGGCGACGCCTACAACATCAAAAACGAGACCGACAGCGACAATGGCATCCCCATCTATGACATCGAGTTCGAGACCGACTACGGCGACTACGACTTTGAGGTGGCCATGGCCGACGGTCGCATCGTTGGTGCGGACTACGAGGTGGACGAGGAGTGGCTGGACGCTCTGGACGGCAGCCCTGTCACAGCGGAGGAGGCCACTTCCATCGTGGCCGGCAAGGTTTCCGGCGCCAGTGCGGCGGACGTATCTGTCTGGGAAGAGTCCGGCGACGGCCGGGGACGTTACGAAGGGGAGCTGTTCCTGGACGGCATGAAGTACGAGTTTGAACTGGACCCCCGGACGGGGCGGATCTTCGACTGGACCGCCGATCTGAGGGACTGACCGGCACAGAAAAGCAGCGGGGAGAAGGCACATCTGCCTACTCCCCGCTGCTTTATTTTGCTGATGTTTAGAATGGCTCCTTGGGCGAGAGTCCCAGTTTGGCCTCCAGTTCCCGCGTTTTGGTCTCCATCTCGTACAGCGCCATGGAGGGCGTTTTTTCCTGCCTGGTCACCATCTTGACCAGGAGCTCGCTCAGGATGGACGCATTCGTCCGCTCCAGCAGCTCCATCGCCCGCTCCAACGTTTGCCCGGAGAATCCGACCTTTTCCAGCTTCCGGCGTTCCTTATCCAAACGCTTCATGGTCTTCACACCCCAATTCGCCTGGTTATTTGGTGAATTGGGACAGGGCCAGCAGCGCCTGGGCAGTCTGCACCCGAGTGGCTGCCTGGCCGGGGGCCAGCGTGTCCAAGGAGGTCGCGGTGAGCACGCCGGCCTCCACCGCCCAGGTCATGGCCTCCGCAGCGTAGCCGGCGATCTGGTCATAGTCGGCGAACTCCCGGACGGCCATGCCGCCCTGGGCGGTGTCATAGCCCTCATGCCGGGCGTAGCGGTAGAGCATGACCGCCAGCTGCTCCCGGGTGATGGGATCGTCCGGGCCGAACAGGCCGCCGCCGTAGCCGCCGGCGATCCCCTCGGAGGCGGCCCAGCGGACGGCCTCGCTATAGGAGGCCGCCGGGTCCACATCGGAGAAGTCCATCAGATAATTCACCACCGGGCGGCCCTCCAGCGCCCACAGGGCCGTGACCGCCTCGCCCCGGGTCAGCGTCCCATTGGGCTCAAAGCGGTCCGCGCTGACGCCGGCCATCAGGCCGTTCTCACAGACATAGCGCACCGCCTGGGCATCCCGGGCCTCCACATCGGTGAAGGGCAGGACGGACAGGGGCTCGCCGCCCACCTGATAGACAGCCACCGTGCCGGATACCTCACAGGCTGCCAGCAGCAGGGCCTCTCCGGTGGGGCTGACGGCATCACTCAGGAACAGCAGACCCTCGGGGGCCACATCGCCGCCGGTGACCCACTTGTCCAGCTCCCCGTCCTCGTATTCCTCGGAGCCCTCCACCACGGAGGCAAAGTCCCGGGTGTTGATGTAGTTGACATACTGAGCGGAGGCGGGCTCGGTCACGTCATAGACCATGACGCCGCCGGTGCGCTCCAGGGCCACAAAGGCATAGGTACGGCCGTCCACCGTGCCCACGGTGACGCTCTCCGCCTCCGGCCCTTTCTTGCCGGAGCGGTCGTCCACCACGGCGTTGTCGTTGGAGCAGTTGTAGTAGTCGGGCAGGTACTGGGCGGTGAGGGCCTCGAAGTCATCTCCGCTGGTGAACACCTCCGTGAGGCCGTTCTCCCCCGCCTCGTAGATGGTAAAGGTGCGGCCGCCGAAGAGGTAGTCCTTGCCGCTGTCCAAGCCGTCAAAGTCCTCCACCTTGAAGAAGACCACCTTGCCCTCCAGGCCGGAGTTCTCCCCGGTGATGGCTCCAGTGGGGGAGGTCACGCCCTCCTCGCCGAAGTCCTGCTCGTCCTCGCTGAGGTAGAAGGTGCCCAGATCCTCGTCGCCCCACTCTCGGGCGTCGCCCTCGTTGGCGGTGACCAGATAGGTTTTGCCGTCCACCTGGAAGGCGGCGATGCCGTCGGGCATCCGGATGCCCATGAGGCTGCCGTAGGTCCTGGGCGCATAGGCGTCATCCTTCTTGTCGATATCAATGGGGGTGACGCTGTAGTCCTCAAAACCTGCGGAGTAGATCCCGTCAAAGGTACGGGAGGCCAGATCCAGCACGGCGATGGCATTGTTCTCCTGCAGGGTGACATAGGCCTTGCCGCCGGATACGGCGATATACTCCGGCTCCAGGTCCGTGGAGGGATCGACTCCCTTCTTCAGCACGATCCCGGCTGAGGCCAGCTCGTCACGGCGGGCGTCGAAAGCGTCAAAGCCCACCACCTCGCTGGTGAGGGTTGACACATCTGCCACAGTGACCGAGCCCCTGGGGTCAACGATTCCGACCCCATAGCCCTCCCGGGGCTCCCCCTCGTCGGCGGTGAGGACGGTGTCGTTGTCGGCAAAGGTCACCATGTCCGGCTGCACACCGGTTTCCACCAGTCCCCTCAGGGTCAAGGAGCCGTCGGCATTGCAGGCGAACAGGGCTACCCGGCCGGCGTCATGATATCCCTCCGCCTGGAGGGCGGCGGCCAGGATGGTGTTGTCCGGAGAGATGGCCACGGAGGTCATGTCCCCATAGCGGAATGAGCTGTCCGCCGCCTCCACCAGGGCCTTCACGTCGATGTCCGTGCCGCTGAGCCGGGCGACGGAGATCCCGGCGGTGAGATCCCCCAGGGGGATTGCCGCCAGCAGGCCGCTCTGGCCGTTGATGGCGTAAGCATAGCCATTGCTCTGGCTGTAGGCCACGATCTCCATGACGCCGCCGTCCACGTTGTACTGGCCGGAGGCGTACCGGGCAATCAGGTTCAGATTCAGGGGGGAATTGCCGTTTTCATACCCAGCGGTCGAGTTGATGCCCGCTGCCGCCGCTGGCACCACAGTGCCCAGCTGAAGCGCCAGGGCGAGGGCCATGGCAATGGCTGCCGGCCGTCTTGCTTTTCTCATGCTGTTTCCTCCTGCGATTTTGTTTTGGAAAGGGAGCGGTACGTTCTCCCTATTTGATTTAGTATAATCCCACGACTGTAAAATCCGAAAGAGGGAATGTGTAAATTTCTTGTAGGCAGAGGAGGTCTGGAACGAAACCGGGTTCATAGCAAACGCGCTTCACATGGATTTGACGGTTTCTTTACTGAAATACCGTCGCACGCTGGGAAAGGCGTCTGCTATACTGAACACAGATGCGGTAGGCATCGGTTGGGAGCGGCAGTATGGAGTACGGTTTCAGACAGCCCGATCAAAATCGACAGAGTATGATCAGCGCCGGTTTGCGCCCTTACAGGGCGGACCGGCGCTGTTTTTGTGGATGCCGAGCCCAATGGTCATAAGACAGCAAAGAAGAAAGGCAGGCGCAACGTATGCAGAAGACCTATGTGCTGGACGCCAATGTCCTCCTCCAGGCCCCCTACGCTCTGGAGTCCTTCAAGGACAACCACATCGTGCTGCCACTGGCGGTGCTGGAGGAGTTGGATGATCGGAAGGGGGCTGACGGTGAAGCGGGAAACAACGCCCGACATGCGCTCCGCTTCCTGGAGAGATTACGGCTCCAAGGAGACCTGGTAAAAGGCGTGACCCTGCCCAGCGGGGGCACTGTGCGGCTGGAGGTCAACCATGTGGACGCGGATCTTCCCCAAGGATTAGATCCCAACAGCCGGGCAGGCCGGGTGCTGAAGGTGTGCCGGGGCCTCACGGACGAAGGGACGCCGGCGACGCTGGTGAGCCGGGATATGGTCGCCCGCATCCGGGCCCAGATGATGGAGGTGCCGGCGGAGGACTTCATCACCGACCGGCTGCCGGATGGAGCCCAGCCCTACACCGGCCGGGCGGAGGTCTACATCCCGGACAGCCTGCTCACGACGTTCAAGAAGAAGGGGGTACCGGCGGAAGAACTCTATACCGTGGACGGCGCGGGGGAGCGGAAGCCGGTTTCCTTGACCGAGAACCAATTCGTCCTTCTGCGCTCGGATACCGAGCCGAAAAAGACCATACTGGGCCGTTTCCGGGAGGGGAAGGTCACCGCCCTGCGCTTTGGCGGCGTCCGCCCATTCGGCGTCAAGCCCCGGAGCGTGGGGCAGCAGTTCCTGCAGGAGGCCCTGCTGCTGCCGGCGGAGGAGGCGCCCCTGGCCATCATCCAAGGGCCGGCGGGCACCGCCAAGACCTTTTACGCCCTGGCCGCAGGGCTGGAGCAGGTGCTGGAGGCGGAGGAACGGCTCTATCGGAAGATCCTGGTGTGCCGCCCCAATGCCCAGTTTGACGCGGACATCGGCTTCCTCCCGGGCAGTGAGCAGGAAAAGATCTCCCCCCTCATGCGGCCCATTGTGGACAACCTGGAGATTCTGCTGGATCTGGAGGGGAAGAAAAAGGAGCGGCGCAGCGAGGAGGAGCTGCGGGGGCGCATCGACTACCTCTTTGACACCGGCGTCATCGCTGCAGAGGCCATGAACTTCATGCGGGGCCGCTCCATCACCGATACCTGGCTCATCATCGACGAGGCCCAGAACCTCACCCCCCGGCAGGTCAAGGGCATCATCACCCGGGTGGGAAAGGGCACCAAGGTAGTGCTGCTGGGGGACCCGGCCCAGATCGACCACCCCCTGCTGGACACCCGGAGCAACGGATTGACCTATGCCAGCGCCCGCATGAAGGGCAGTCCCCTGTGCGTCCAGCTGACCATGCTCCCTGACGAGTGCGAGCGTTCCTCTTTGGCTCTGGACGCGGCGATGCGGATGTAAATGAGGGCAGAACTTACATCGCACGGCAGATAAGAAAATTTATTTACATTTTACGGGACCTTGGGGGAAGAATTTACATCCCGGTGGTACACTGTGCCTGTGTGAGCGAGAAACACACCATCATAGGGAGGAAAAATGCTATGAGTATCGCACAGAAGCAGACTGCCACACAGTCCCAGAAGCTGATGATCTTTGTCCTGTCCATGTCCCTGTACGGGCTGGCCACCCTGTTCACGGAGCTGATCCCCAAGTTCCAGGTGGGGGTCGTGGAGTTCTCCGTGGAGTACTTCCTGTTCATTCCCCTGACCCTGGCCATGCTGTTCGACCCCCTGTCCGCCGCCCTGGGCGCCGCCACCGGCGAGCTGGTGTTCAGCGAGATCATGCTGGGCCAGTTCGGCGGCCTGGGCGAGCTGGAGAAGTTCCTTACCGTCACCATCGGTGTGTACATCGCCGGCCGGCTGGTGAAGGACCCCAGGAACCGCGCCCTGGTGGGCGTGGCCGCCATCACCGGCACCGCCGCGCAGCTGCTGATGGGAACCGCGGTGGACATCCTGAAGGTCCAGCTGGCGGTGGAGGACTTCGAGGCCGTGGCCGGCCTGCCTGAGAGCGTGTTCGCCACCGAGGGCTTTGCCTTCCTCAATGACCTGCTGTTCTCCGGCATCCTGTTCTGCCTGCTGCCCACCCTGTACCTGGTGCCCAAGCTGTACGGCAAGATCGAGCCCCTGCTGGGCATGGCTCCCCGCACCCCGGACAGCGCCGTCAGCGGCATCAGCCCCAAGGCCCTGGCTGTGTGCGCCGTCGGCTTTGTGTGCGCCATCGTGGCTGAGCTGGCCGCCACTGCCGGTATGTCCCTTATTGACTGGGAGGCCGAGTGGGCGGAGAGCGGCACCGCCCTGGCGGTAGGCATGGTCGCTGCTGCCGCGGTGGCCATCATCGCCCTGCTGGTCATCAAAAAGAACGCGGGAAAAAAGGCTGCGGTGAACTGAGATGAACGCGGTTGAGATCGACGGCCTGACCTATACCTACCCAGGCGCCCCTCAGCCCACCCTGAAAGAGATCTCCCTTCAGATCGAGAAAGGGGACTTCCTGGCGGTCGTTGGCAACAACGGCTGCGGGAAGTCCACTTTGTGTAAGGCCCTCAACGGCCTGATCCCCCACTTTATCACGGGGACCATGGAGGGAAGCGTGCGGGTGGAGGGGCTTGACACCCGGGAGAGCGACGTGGGCGTCCTGGCCCAGAAGGTGGGCTATGTATATCAGGACTTTGAAAACCAGATCGTCCGGCCCACCGTGCTGGACGACGCCTCCTATGCCTGCCTGAACTACGCCTTCCCCGACTACCTGGCGCGGGGCAGGACTGCTTTGCGGCAGTGCGGTCTGGAGGGCAGGGAGGAGGAATATGTCTGGCAGCTCTCCGGCGGTCAGACCCACCTGCTGGCCCTGGCCGGCGCGGTGTCCCTCCAGCCGGACATTCTGATCCTGGACGAGCCCATCGCCCAGTTGGACCCCATGCACGCCGACCGGATCTATGAGGTCCTCCGGGACTTGAATGAGAACCACGGCAAGACCATTCTCGTCATTGAGCACCATACCGAGTATATCGCCGACTTCTGCAAGCACGTGATGCTGATGAAGGACGGTCAGGTGCGCTGGATACTGCCCACGGAGAATGCCCTCCAGCGGGTGGAGGAGCTGGAGGAATGCAACATCTTCCCGCCCCAGGTGACCCAGGCGGCCCACCGGCTGCGGAGGGCAGACCGTCTCCCGGCGGACATCCTCCTGCCCACCACCGTGGAGGGAGGAAAAACCGCCTTCGCCGGACTGCATTATATCTCCCGGGAACGTCCGGCGCCAGCTGTCCCAGACGGAGAGAGCGCAGTCTCCTTCCAGGACGTATCTTTGGCCTACCGCTCGGTAAAGGGGGAGCCCCACACCGTGTTCGACGGCCTGAACCTGAACATACGGAAAGGGGAAAAGGTGGCCCTCATCGGCTCCAACGGGGCGGGCAAGTCCACCCTGATGAAGCTGATGGTGGGGCTATTGAAGCCCAATGCCGGCACGGTATCCCTGTTCGGGGAGGCCATCGGCGACAAAAAGGCTGAGGATCTGTCCCGGCAGATCTCCCTGGTGTATCAAAACCCGGAGGAGATGTTCATCAAGGACTCCATCCGCGCCGACATCGCCTACGCCATGGAGGTGCGGAACGTCCCGGAGTGGGAGAAACGCACCGGGGAGCTGCTGGAGCGGTTCCGGCTGACAGAGCTGGCAGACCGGGACGGCCGCCTCATGTCCGGCGGGCAGATGCGCCGGGCCAGCCTGGCCATCGGGATCGCTTTGAATCCCGGCATCCTGCTGCTGGACGAGCCCACCGCCAACCTGGACATCGCCACCCGGCGGGAAATCATGGCGGTCCTGTCCGATATGAAGGACATCATTCAGACCGCCGTCATCGCAACCCACGATATGCAGCTGGTGTGCCAGTGGGCGGAGCGAATCATTGTGCTGTGTAACGGCCAGGTGGTGGCCGACGGCGCCCGGGACGAGATCTTTGCCCGGACTGATGTGGTGGAGCGGGTGGGCATCCGCCCGCCGGAGATCTTCTCCATGGCACAGGCTTTAGACAGCCGTTCCATGTGCTATACCATTGACGAGTTCCTGTCATCCTTTCAGGAGGTGTGACCGCTGTGGAAAAATTGACCGCGAAACTCTCGGAGAGCATTCTGGACAAGCTCTCCATGGACTTTCTCCGCAATCAGGTGTTGAAGAACGCCTATGGCAATGACGACACCGTCATCGCCGCGCTGGACCCCCGGGTCCTGCTGGCCTGGTACCTGTTTTTCGGCCTGGTGCCCTGGTTTGTCAGCGACATCCCCTTCCTGCTGGGGTGCTTCCTGTTGGTGATGGCCACCACCCTCCTGGCGAGAGTGGCAGGGCTGGTGCTGTTCCTCTTTGCCCTGGGGGTCTTCTCCCAGACGGGGTATCTCTTTGTGGTGACCCTGCTCTTTGGAGGTGACGCCTCCGCCATTGCCCCGCTGCTCATCCTCACGTTGAAGGTGGCCACCATCTCCCTGGCCTCGGTGACCGTGTTCTCCGGGCTGGACCCGGACAAGCTGTCCAACGGTCTCATGTGGTACGGCTGCCCGGAGCGGCTGAGCTTCTCCATCTCCTACGCCTACCGGATGCTGCCCATGCTGATGGAGGAGTTCCAGAATGTGCTGCTCTCCTACCGGCTCCGGGGCAATCCCCCCGCCCACGACACCTTCGGCGGCAAGGTGAGGTATCTGATCTATCAGGTGAAGATCATCATGCAGTCCTTCTACCCCCTGATGCTCAACACCGCCAAGCGCTCCCGCACCACGGTGGAGGCGCTGGAGCTGCGGGGCTACCGGTACGCGGCGGTGAACAAGTCCGTGAAGAAGATCAAGCTGGCCGCCCTGAAGGTCACCTATAACGATGGACTGTTTCTGGCCATCTCCTTTCTGGTGGTGGCGGTGGCCGTCCTGATCTCCACACTGCTGTAAGTAAGAAAGAAGGTTTTTTCTCTTGCGCCTGGATTTTCACACCCATGGGAAGCTGGCCAAAAAGCTCCCGTTTTCCACCACCTACACAGATTGGCTCTTCGGCGAGGCCCGACGGGCTGGCCTGGACGCCCTGTGCCTGACGGAGCACTTCAACACCCTCCAGTTTGCCGATGTGTACGGCTACATCGCCTCGGTGAGCCGGAGAACTGGGGACGCTCTGGAGTTGGAGAACGGCCTGAAAATTTTCCCCGGCATGGAGACCGATGTGGCCGAGGGGGGCCACATCCTGTCCGTCGGGCCGCTGGAGGCCATTCTGGAGCTGAACCGGCGGCTGGAGCCCTACAAGGAGAAGGGGAATTTTCTGCCCTTCGCCCAACTCATGGATCTGTTCGACCAATACCCGGTGATAGTGGGCTGCGGCCACCCCTTCCGCGCCGGCGGCCATGTGCCCGAGTTGCCTCAGGAGCAGCTTCGGCGGCTGAGGTTCCTGGATCTCAACGGCAAGGACCTGGCCCTGGACCGGGATCGGACGGAGCGGCTCACCTACGCTCTGGGAAAAGAGCTGGAGATCCCTGTGGTGTCCGGCAGCGACACCCATCAGGCGGTGCAGTACGGCTGCGTCACCACGGTCTTTGAACGGGATGTGGACACCGTCCCCGCCCTCTATGGGGAGATGACAGCCGGCCGCTACGCCATCGATCTATCCGACACTGCCGCCTTCCAGGTGCGTACCGCCTGCCTGCTGAAGCGGTCCCTGAAGGAGATCCACGCCCTGGGAGGCGACTATGTGGCCATTCTGACCCGGGAGGCCACCGCATGACCGCCCTGACGGATCCTCCTCTGGCGGAGGAGGCCGTCCAGGCGGTATTGGAGGCGGGAAGGCTGCTGGCCGATCCCGCCGCCGTCAGGAGCATCCGCTCCAAGAGCGAGACGGACTATGTCACCAACGTAGACCTGGCGGTGCAGGAGTTTCTGCGGGAGCGCCTGGCGGCCCTGGCCCCGGACGTCCAGTTCATGGGAGAGGAGCAGGACAACTCCGCCCTGGACCTGACCCGTCCTTACTGGATCCTGGATCCGGTGGACGGCACCACCAACCTGATCCATCAATTCCAGCACAGTGCGATTTCCCTGGCCTTGGCGGAGGGTGGACAAATCGTCTTCGGTGTGGTATACAATCCTTATACGGAGGAGTGCTTCACCGCCCGCCGGGGCGGCGGAGCATTCCGAAACGGGGTTCCCATTCAGGTCAGCGCCGTCTCCCGGCTGGCGGACAGCCTCCTGTCTGCGGGCACCGTTCCCGGCCGGCGGGAGCTGGCGGACATGGCGTTTCGCCAGATGCGGGCGCTGTATGACCGGTGCCAGGACATCCGGCGGGCGGGCTGTGCCAGCCTGGAACTGTGCGATGTGGCCTGCGGACGGCTGGAGGGCTATGTGGAGCTTGTACTCCAGCCCTGGGACTACGCCGCTGGAATGCTCATCGTGGCGGAAGCCGGGGGACAGGTTACCGCTCCTGGCGGCGCCCCCCTCTCTCTGGCGGAGGGCGGGCCTCTGCTGGCCTCCAATGGGCGGCTCCACGGCGCGCTGCAAACAATTTTGAAAGAATGAGGGTTTCGTCATGGACCTGCGCCTTCCCGCCGCCGCTGGGGAACTGACCCGGGCGGAGCAGAAGATCCTGGATTATATCAACACCAACACAGATACCTTCCTGTTTTCATCCATTGGGCAGCTGGCGGAGCGGCTGGAGCTCTCCGACGCCACGGTCTCCCGCTTCGCCCGCCATGTGGGCTGCCGGGACTTCAAGGCGCTGAAATCTCTGGTGCTGGAGCAGTCTCCGGGCCCGGCGGTAAAGCTGGCGGCCACACTCAGTCAGGGAGCGTGTTTTTCCCCACAGGCCTGGCTGGAGCGGCAGCAGGCGTACCTGGAGACGACCATACAGCAGCTCTCCACCGGGGAATTTGACCGGGCGGTGGAGGCCCTCTGTTCCGCCCAGCGGGTATTCATCCACGGGAAAAACGCCTCCGCCTCCCTGGCCCAGCTGCTCCACTTCCGCCTGCGGCGGCTGGGCTTACAGGTATCTCTCCTGCCCTCCGGCGGCTCTGAACTGCTGGAAGGGCTCTCGCAAGCGGCGGAGAACGATCTGGTGGTGCTGTTCAGCTTTTCCAAACTGTCCCGGGAGGGACGCATCCTCCTGGAGCACAGTCGGGCCGCCGGTTACCGGACGCTGGCCTTTGTGGGACGCACCTGCCTGCCTGCGGAGGAGCGGGCGGACGTCAGTCTGTTCGCCTACCGCGGCACCGAAAAGGAGTACCACTCCATGGCTGCCCCCGCCGCCCTGCTGGACGCCCTGGCCGTCGCTGCGGCGGAGCGGTTAGGAGCCGAAAGCGCGGAACGCCTTCAGTCGCTGCACC
>DYBL01000094.1 GCA_019418625.1 Clostridiales bacterium
CATATATATTATATATGTATATGCGCAAGGGACACAGCAAATGCTGTGTCCCTTGCTTTTTTATACGCCGACGCGCAATTCACTTTTTAACCACAGGCGGTTCCTCAAAAAACGGCTTGAAGTTGGGGTCCACCTGTCCGATGCCCATGTAGCGGGCCTTATAGTCCTTCACCAGCTTGAAGTACAGTCCGCTCATGGCCACCACGCAGATGATATTCAGCGTGGTCGGCACTGCGCAGAAGAAATCCGTTACCTTCCAAACAAAGCCCGTAGGCAGGCCGTTTTGCACCGTGTAGAAAATGGTGATGAGGCCCGGCAGCGGGTAAATGACCCGGAAGAACGTGAGGATCTTGTGCTTGAGGGCCACATTGCCCTTCAGGGCATGGCGCAGCAGCACGTCGTAGTACATGAACCAGCCCGTTTGGGTGGTGATGCCGAAGAGCAAAATGGCAATGCCCACGAACTTGGCGCCCAGGGAGCCGTAAGCGGTGGCAAAGGCGGAGACGGACAGCGCCGCGCCCTCGGAGCCGCTGCTCCAAACGCCGCTCATGATGATAGCCAGAGACATGATGGTGCAAACGCACATGGTGTCCACAAACACCTCGAACATGCCCCACAGGCCCTGCCGCACCGGGTGCTCCACCTTGGCCTGGGAATGGACCATGGTGGAAGAGCCCTGACCGGCCTCATTGCTGAACACGGACCGGGCGATGCCCTGCTGGATCACCAGGGAGGCCGCCGCACCGGAGAAGCCGCCCACGGCAGCCGTGCCGGTGAAAGCACTGCCGAAGATCAGCGCCAGAGCATCCGGCAGATTGCGGATGTTGATGATGACCACGCCAAGTCCCGCCGCCAGGAACAAAACGATCATGGCAGGCACGATCTTGCCGGCGAACTCCACCACGCGCTTGCCGCCGCCCCAGACGATGACCCACACCACCAGGCTGTAAATCACGCCAAAGACCAGAATAGGTACCGGGAATGCTGCGGTAAAGCCCTCGGCGATGGTATACGCCTGCACGCCGGAGAAGAAGTTGGTTGCAAAGCCCACACCGAAGATGGTGGCCAGCACCGTGGCGATACCGGAAATTTTCTTGGGCAGCATCCTGCCGATGCCCTTTTGGATGTAGTAGGTAGGACCGCCATAGGGCTGGCCCTCTTCGTCGTAGCTGCGATAATAGCAGGCAAGAGAAACCTCCGCGCTCTTGAGCGCCATGCCCAGAAGCGCCGCCACCCACAGCCAGAACAGTGCGCCGGGGCCGCCCACGGCAATGGCTGTTGCCACGCCGCCGATGTTGCCCACGCCTACCGCGCCGCCCACTGCCGTGGCAATGGCATTGAAGGCACTCACATGCCCGGAGCCGGCGTCGTGCTCGGACTTGTCAAACAGGGATCCCAGGGTCTTTTTCATGAAATAGCCAAAATGCCGGAACTGGAACAATCCTGTGCCGAGGGTAAACAGCGCCCCCGACCCGAGGACCAGTACAATGAGCGGAGTCCCCCATAAAAAGCCTACCGCCGCATCAAGAAAATCCGATATCGCAGTTGCCATAAAAGCCTCCCTTCCTCCGAAACATGCCGGTACCGATCACCCGTGTGTTATTTTTTCAGGCTCTCAAACGCCTGCTCAAAGTCTGCCATCAGGTCGCGCACATCCTCGCAGCCCACGGACAGGCGGATCAGGTTGTCATAGGGCTTCTTGGGATAGATCAGCGTCACCACGTCGCCCAGGCTGGTGGCGATGGGCGGGATGCGGACGCTGTCGGCGAACTTCTTCATCTCCTCGTAGCCGCCCTTGAGATGGAAGCACAGCATGCCGCCGAAGTTGTCGCCAACAAACAGCTTCTTGGCCAGCTCATGCTGCTTGTGGCTCTCCAGGCCCGGATACAGCACGAACTCCACCTCAGGTCTTGCCTCCAGCCACTTGGCCAGCGCCATAGCGTTTTCAGACTGCTTCGTCAAGCGCAGCGGCAGCGTGCGCACGCCGCGCAGGGCCAGCCAGGAATCAAAGGGGCTGATGTGGGTGCCCAGGTTGTCGTTGTAGTAGCGGATCCGGTCCATGTCCTCCTTCTTGCCGGCCACGATGCCGCACAGAGCGTCGCCATGTCCCACGTAATACTTGGTGCCGGAGTGGAGCACGATATCCGCGCCGTGATCCAGCGGCCGCATGATGAACGGAGAGAGGAACGTATTATCCACGATGAACTTGCAGCCGTGCTCGTGGGCCAGCGCTGCGATGGCAGGCAGATCCGCCAGCTTCAGGAGGGGATTGGACAGCGCCTCCAGATAGATGACCTTGGTGTTGGGCTTCATGGCCTTCTTGATGTTCTCCAGGTCCAGGATCTCCACCCGGTCGGTCTCGATGCCCTTGGAGGGAAGAATGTCCTCAAACAGGCTGGCGGTGCACACGAACGTATCGTCAGAGCAGATGACATGGTCACCGGCGTTCAGCTGGGTCAGCAGCGCCAGGCTCACCGCCGCCATGCCGCAGGAGACCACGCAGGCGTCCTCGGCGTTTTCCAGAGAGGCGGCCTTTTCTTCCATGGCGGAAGTGGTGGGGTTGGTGGTGCGGCTGTAAATGCGGCAGCCGGGCTTCCAGGCCATGGCGTCGCCGATCATGCGGTCATATTCGTCCGTTTCGTTGTAGGCGTATGTCGTGGTCTCATAGATGGGCGTGTTCAGCGCATGGGTCACGGGATCGGGGCCTTCGCCGTACTTGATCGCCCGGGTAGCAAACTCCATGGGACCGTAATCGACCTTGTTCTTATCCATCGAAAATTCCTCCTTAGACGTGCTGGGCACCGGGATTTTCCTGGTGTCCGCGGTTGAGATCCGGCCGCCTGAAAAGCGGTTCCTAAGTCTGGTCCCAATCATAATGCACAAAAAAACAGTTGTAAAACTGATTTATTCGGTGTATAGTACAGTAAAATTTCTGTGACGGGGGCGAACCGCATGAACTTTTTGACCATGGAGTACTTTCGGGCAGTGGCCGCAAAGCGTAATTTTACCAAGGCTGCCGAGGAACTGCACATCACCCAGCAGACCCTCAGCGCCCACATTGCCTCGCTGGAAAAAGAGCTCGCCTGTCAGCTCATCATCCGCAGCACGCCGCTGGAACTGACCTACGCCGGAGAGGTGTTTTTACGTCATGCCACCTCCATCTACGAAAACTGGCAGTCCATGTGGAACGAATTCAACGACCTGACCCACAACCAGCGGGGCAAATTGCTGGTTGGTGTTGATTATGCAAAAAGCCGCACCATTATGCCGGGTATCATCGGTGCCTTTCAGGCCCAGTACCCCAACATCGAAGTCCGGATTCTGGAAAGCGGCAACAAATCTCTTCAGACCAGCCTCATCAACAAGGACGTGGATCTGGCCGTGGGCCGGATCTTCGACACCCTCCCCAACACGGAAATCCTGGATTTTTATAACGACGAGACCGTCATGCTGGTACCGGTGGAATTTGCCCCGGAAGCCGCAGGAAAAAACACGCACCTCACCGATGTGAGCCAGTTCAGCCGCTGCCCGTTCGTACTGGGCGGCGGCCATGATATTTCCAGCGAGATCGGCAAGGGCCTCATCGAAAAATCCGGCTTTCAGCCTATTGTGAAAGCCCGCAGCAACAACCTGGACACGCTGGTGGAGTTCTGTTCCAAGGGGATCGGCATCTGCTTTTGTCCCAAGAGCCTGGTGCGTGCCACCCTGAGCCGCAGCCAGCTGCGTCGGGTACAGGTCTATTACTTTTCCGGCGCCTCCTACCCCATCCGCTTTGCCTACCGGAAGGAGTCCTACCAGTGGAAGATCATCTCGGAGTTCATCCGCATCGCGCTGGCAGAAAAAGAAAAGCTGCGTCTTTGAACGCAGCTTTTTCCATGCAAAAAACCAGGGCGCCGGCCAATCGGTGCCCTGGTTTTTATTCACGCAATATTGATAAATTTTTGAATTTTTATTCACTCAGAACAATCCCTGGATCAAGATCACCAGGATCAGGACCGGCAGGACGAACTGGAAATAGGGCTTGAATGCCCGGGACATCTTCAGACCGCTGCCGGTGTTGACCTCAGCCAGGTACTTGTCAAAGCCCCAGCCCCACTTGGTGACGCAGAACAGCAGATACACCAAGGAACCCAGCGGCAGCAGCAGGTTGCTCACCAGGAAGTCCTCAATGTCCAGGATCTGGCCGCCGCCGGGCGCATTGGGCAGCACCACGGAGAAGTACCACTGGTTGTAGCCCAGCACGCAGGGCATGCTGGCCACCAGGATGAACACGCAGCAAAGCAGCGTGGCCTTCTTGCGGGTCCAGCCAAAGGTATCGATGCAGCTGGCCATGATGTTTTCAAACACCGCCAGCACAGTGGTGAAGCTGGCAAAAGTCATGAACAGGAAGAACAGCGCGCCCCAGACCCGGCCGCCGGCCATGTTGACGAACACGCGGGGCAGCGTGATGAAGATCAGGGACGGACCGGCGTCAGGCTGCACGCCGAAGGCAAAGCAGGCCGGGAAGATGATCAGGCCGGACATGAGCGCCACAAAGGTATCCAGGCAGCAGATGCGCACGGACTCGCCGGTAAGGGAATTGTCCCGGGACATGTAGCTGCCGAAGATCTCCATGGCAGCGATACCCAGGCTCAGGGTAAAGAAGGACTGGTTCATGGCGGCGGTCATCACGTTGCCGATGCCCTGCTCCGCTGCCCGCTGGAAGTCCGGCAGCAGGTAGAACTTCACGCCCTCGGCCGCGCCGGGCAGCATCAGGCTGTGCACGGCCAGCACCACGATCAGCGCCAGCAGCGCCAGCATCATCCACTTGCTGATGCGCTCCAGCCCCTTCTGCAGGCCGAAGGAGCACACCAAAAAGCCCGCCAGCACGATGATGACCATGAACACCGTCATCTCGCCGGGGCTTGCCAGCATCTGGCTGAATACGCCGTCCACCGCCTCAGTGGCCATGCCGTCAAAGGCGCCGGTGGCGAACTTATAGAAATAGTCCAGCATCCAGCCGGCCACGGTAGTGTAGTACATCATCAAAAGGCAGCAGCCGATCACGCAGAACCAGCCGTGGATGTGCCACTTGCTGCCCTTGGGCTCCAGAGCTTTGTAGCCCAGCACAGCACTCTTCCGGCTGGCACGGCCCACCGCCAGTTCCATGGTCAGCACGGGCACGCCCATGATGACCAAAAACAGCAGGTAGAACAGCACAAACACACCGCCGCCGTTTTCGCCGGTGACGTAGGGGAATTTCCAGACGTTTCCGATGCCGATGGCGCAGCCGGCGCTCACCAGCAAAAATCCCAGGCGGGATTGGAAATTTTCACGCTTCACGGTTCTCTCTCCTCATTTTCACACAGTTTCGGCCATGATCCCACAGCCGTAAGTAGGTCTATGGTAGCTGTTTACACCGAAAAAGTCAACTTCTTTTTCCAGCTTTCCCCGGGGTTTCTTGCACACTTGGAGGATATTTGCTATATTGGGAAAAACGGAAAGGAGCATATCGCCATGGATGTTTTGGTCGTAGTGGACATGCAGAATGATTTCGTCTCCGGCGCCCTCGGGACAAAAGAGGCGTTTGACATCGTGCCCTACGTGGTGGGGCGCGTGGTGGAGGGAGTGAACCGGGGTGAAACGATCCTCTTCACCCGGGATACCCACGGCCCGGACTACCCGGAGACCCAGGAGGGCCGCAAGCTGCCGGTGCCCCACTGCATCCGGGGCAGCCAGGGCTGGGAGATCATTCCCCAGCTGCAGGAGTACGCCGCCCACCCCATCGACAAGCCCACCTTCGGCAGCACCGTCCTGGGGGAACTTCTCAAGGCCCGGGACGAGGATCTGCGCCGTCAGGGAAAGCCCGGCGTGGAAAAAGTCACCCTCATCGGCGTGTGCACGGATATCTGCGTGCTCTCCAACGCCCTGCTCATCAAGGCGTTCTTGCCGGAGACGGAGATCGTAGTAGAGGCCGCCTGCTGTGCCGGGGTCACGCCCCAGTCCCACGAGACGGCCCTCTCCGCCATGGCCGCCTGCCAGATCACCGTCCTCCGGCCGTAAATGCGGCGAATTTGTCCGCATTATAAAAACATGTGTATCTGCACGACATTTCCCAACTTGCGTCCCCATTCTTAGGCAGTTTTCCAAATTTGCAAGTTCACCACTTGTTTCTTGCAAATTTTCCTTTGCATCTTCGGGAAAGTGTGGTATATTGTGGTGCAAGAAACTTCCGGCGCAGGCCGGAGCTCAGGAGGTCTTCCGCCTATGATCCAGCTCAACAAACAAGGAACCTTTTTCCACAACGGCGCCCCCTGTCCCACCGCGCCCGTCACTGCCGACGAGGGCCGGAGACAGACCATGGCCTGGCACATCCTCCAATCTCACAACACCTCCGGCGACCCTGCGGCTCTAAGGATCCGCTTTGATGCCCTCGTCTCCCACGACATCACCTATGTGGGCATCATCCAGCAGGCCCGGGCCTCCGGACTCAAGCGTTTTCCCGTGCCCTACGCCCTGACCAACTGCCACAACAGCCTGTGCGCCGTGGGCGGCACCATCAACGAGGACGACCATGTGTTCGGCCTGTCCGCCGCCAAAAAATACGGCGGCATCTACGTGCCCGCCAACCAGAGCGTGATCCACTCTTATGCAAGAGAGCAGCTTGCGGGCTGCGGAAAAATGATTCTTGGCTCCGACTCCCACACCCGCTACGGCGCCCTGGGCACCATGGCCGTGGGCGAGGGCGGCCCGGAGCTTTGCAAGCAGCTTTTGAAAAACACCTGGGACATCCCCTACCCCGAGGTGGTGCTGGTGTACCTGACCGGCAAGCCCCGGCGTGGCGTGGGGCCCCACGATGTGGCGCTGGCCCTCATCAAAGCCACCTTTGCCGATGGCTTCGTCAACAACCGGGTACTGGAATTTGCAGGCCCCGGCATCGCCGCACTGCCCATGGACTACCGCAGCGGCATCGACGTGATGACCACGGAGACCACCTGCTTAAGCTCCATCTGGCAGACGGACGAGACCACCCGGGATTACCTGGCCCTCCACGGCCGCGAGGCGGAGTACCAGCCCCTCCAGCCGGGCCCCTGGGCCTACTATGACCGCTCCGTCACCATTGCCCTGGACGAGATCGAGCCCATGATCGCTCTGCCCTTCCACCCCTCCAACGCCTACACCATCCGGGAATTCCTGGACAATGCTGCCGACATTCTCGCCGCTGTGGAATCCGACGCCCGCGCCCGCTTCCCCAAGGCCGACATCCACCTTTTGGATAAGTGCCATGACGGCGGCGTGTGGGCTGACCAGGGCGTCATCGCCGGATGTGCCGGCGGCCTCTTTGACAACATCACCGAGGCGGCGGACATCCTCCGGGGCGAAAGCTGCGGCAGCGGCTACTTCTCTTTGGACGTGTACCCCACCAGCGTGCCGGTCAGCCTGGAGCTCACCCGCACCGGCGTCACCGCCGACCTGCTGGAAACCGGCGCCATCATCAAGCCCAGCTTCTGCGGGCCGTGCTTCGGCGCAGGGGACGTGCCAGCCAACAACGGCCTGAGCCTGCGCCACACCACCCGCAACTTCCCCAACCGGGAGGGCTCCAAGCCCGCCGAGGGGCAGTTTGCCGGCGTGTGCCTCATGGATGCCCGTTCCATCGCCGCCACCGCCCGCAGCGGAGGTAAGATC
>DYBL01000095.1 GCA_019418625.1 Clostridiales bacterium
GGCCCGCACCCGCGTGGCGGAGCAGGAGGCCCAGGCCGCCGCCAACATCATCGCCGGCCACAGCCTGCGGATGGAAGAGCGGAAGAAAAAGGCCGCTGCCGCGTCGGACCAGCGCATGCAGCTGACCATGGACGCCGGTGCCCTGGAAAACCGCATCCGGCTGCTGCGGGAGATGGAAAAGGACTATGAGGGCTTTTCCAAGGCGGTGAAGCTGGTGTGTCAGGCCAAGGGGGCCCTGCGGGGCATCCACGGCCCTGTGGCAAACCTGATGAAGACCGAGGGCAAGTACTCTCTTGCCATTGAGATCGCCCTGGGTGCGGGACTGCAGAACATCGTGGTGGACCGGGAGGAGGACGCCAAGGCCGCCATCGGCTACCTCAAGCAGCGGGACGGCGGCCGGGCCACGTTCCTGCCCCTGACAGCGATCCGGGGCGACCGGCTGCGCCAGCCCGGCGTGGAGGGAGAGTTCGGCTTTGTGGGCGTGGCGGTGGACCTTGTGACCTATGATGCCCGCTATGCCAATATTTTTGCAAGCCTCCTGGGCAGAACGGTGGTGGCGGAGGATCTGGACTGCGGCATCGCCATGGCCCGGAAGTACCGCAATGCGTTCCGCATCGTGACTCTGGACGGCCAGGTCATCAACCGGGGCGGCTCCATGACCGGCGGCTCCGTGTCCCGCACGGCGGGCGTTCTGAGCCGGGCGGCGGAGCTTTCCAAGCTGGCCGGCCGCAGCGCCGCCATGGCAGAGCAGGTGGAAAAGGCCCGCCAGGCGGAGGAGACGGCGCAGCGGGAGCTGACGGCTGCCCAGTACGAGCTGGAGACGGCGGAGGCCCAGCGCCGCCAGGCGGAGGACGAGGTGCTGCGCCTGGAGGGCGCCGCAGGCCAGGTGGCCGCGCTGATCGCCGCACTGGAGGAAACTGTGGAAAACCTGGACGGCGAGCAGGTGAGCCTCACCGGCCGTCTGGAGGAAAACCAGAAACGGATGGAGCAGGCCCGCACCCGCGTGGCGGAGCAGGAGGCCCAGGCCGCGGCGCTGCGCGCACAGGCGGAGGAGGCCCTGGCCGGGCAGTCGGAGCTGCTGGCCCAGTCCGGTGCGCTGGCAGAGGAGATCAGCGCCAAAAAGAGCGATCTTGCGGCCCGGCAGGCCAGCCGGGCGGCGGCATCCGACCGTGCGCTGGATCTAAGACGTCTGGCGGAGGACTTGTCGGGCGACCGGGCGCAGAAGGAGGCGGCGGTGGCGTCTTACCGCCAGGCGATCGCCGATGCCCAGGCCCAGCAGGCACAGCTCCGGCAGGAGCTGGAAGCGCTGCACGGTGAGGCCCGGACACTGGAAGAGCGCCTGGGGGCGCTGAACCGGGAAAAGCTGGACCTGGAGGCCGAGCGTACGGCCAAGAGCCGCGCCGGCCAGGACATGAATGAAAACCTTTTGAATCTGGAGCGGGGCGTTTCCCGCCTGGAGCAGAAGATCGCCACCTCCGCCATGGAGGAAAAGCAGATCCTGGACCGTCTGTGGGAGCACTACCAGCTCTCTCACTCCGACGCACAGGCCCAGCGGCTGGAACTGGAGAGCATGTCCAAGGCCACCCGCCGCATCGGCGAGCTCAAGCGGGACATCTCCGCCCTGGGCACGCCCAATATCGGCGCCATCGAGGAGTTCGACCGGGTGAATACCCGCTATACATACCTGACCGACCAGCGCAACGACGTGGATAAGGCCAAGGAGGAGCTCAACGGCATCATCGAGGACATCACCGCCGAGATGACCCGGATCTTCGCCCAGCAGTTCAAGCTGCTTGCCGAGAGCTTCCAGACCACCTTCTCCGAGCTGTTCGGCGGCGGCCAGGCCACGCTGGAGCTGGAGGATGAGAATGATATCTTAGGCTGCGGCATCGAGATCAAGGCCCAGCCCCCCGGAAAGACGCTCAAGACCATCTCGCTGCTCTCCGGCGGCGAAAAGGCGTTCGTGGCCATTGCCTTGTACTTTGCCATTTTGAAGGTGCATCCCACGCCGTTTTGTGTCATGGACGAGATCGAGGCCGCCCTGGACGACGCCAACGTCACCCGGTACGCCCGGTACATGCGCACCCTGGCAGGCAAGACCCAGTTCATCGTCATCACCCACCGCCGGGGCACCATGGAAGAGGCCGACGTGCTCTACGGCGTCACCATGCAGGAGCAGGGCGTGAGCAAGATCTTGACTATCAATTTGAACGACATGGCCAAGGAGCTGAAAATTGAATGAGGCATGGTGACGCCAGGGCTCCCGACGGGACCCAGCGTCAGCGGTTCCGGCGGGAAGCGGAGGAACAAGGGAGCGGGCGGAGTTTTCGCCGCAGGCGGAAACGAAGCAGAGCGGACTTTGGGACGACGCCGCCATGCAGGAGCAGGGCGTGAGCAAGATCTTGACTATCAATTTGAACGACATGGCCAAGGAGCTGAAAATTGAATGAAAGAAGGTGGCTTTTCCATGACGCTGCGCAGATGGATGATCCTCAGCGTGATCCTGATGATCCTGGGATTTTTGCCGATCCTGTTAGGACAGATGACGGATCTGCTGGTGGCCAAGGTGATCGGAGGAGTTTTGCTGGCGGTGGGCCTTGTGATCTGGAGCTTCGTGATCCGCTGTCCGGAGTGCGGGGCGCGCCTGGACCGTTTCCCAGGGGAATACTGCAAACACTGCGGAAGCCGGCTGAACTGGAATAAGCCGCCTCGATTCTGAATTTCCAATTTTTCCGATTTTGGAGGATGCTATGGGCTTTTTTGATAAACTGAAAAAAATCACGACCAATCTCTTCTCCGGCTTCACGGAGGCGGACGAGGCCTTTTTTGAGGAGCTGGAGGAGACGCTCATCCTGGCGGACCTGGGCATGAACACCGCTGTGGAGGCGGTGGAGCAGCTGCGTACCCGGGTGCGCAAGGAAAAGCTCCGGGACCAGGAGGAGGTCAAGGCGGCGCTGCGGGACGTGCTGGCAGACATGATCGGCGGCGGCGAGGACGCAGCGCTGGATCTTTCCACCCAGCCCAGCATCGTGCTGTTCATCGGCGTCAACGGCGTAGGCAAGACCACCTCCATCGGCAAGCTGGCCCATCAGCTCAAGAGTCAGGGCAAGCGGGTGCTGCTGTGCGCGGCGGACACGTTCCGCGCCGCGGCCGCCGACCAGCTCCAGATCTGGGCGGAGCGGGCCGGCTGCGAGCTGGTGCGCCAGCACGAGGGCGCCGACCCCGGCGCCGTGCTCTTTGACGCCCTCCAGGCCGCCAAGGCCCGGAATGTGGACGTGGTGCTGTGCGACACCGCCGGCCGTCTCCACAACAAGGCAAACCTCATGGCGGAGCTTTCCAAGCTCTCCAAGATCATCGACCGGGAGTGCCCCGGCGCCGCCCGGGAGACGCTTCTGG
This sequence comes from Clostridiales bacterium, assembly GCA_019418625.1. GTDB lineage: Bacteria > Bacillota > Clostridia > Oscillospirales > Oscillospiraceae > Oscillibacter. The sequence goes on from DYBL01000095.1 coordinate 3,397, forward strand.
TGCTGGACGCCACCACCGGCCAGAACGGTCTCATCCAGGCCAAGCAGTTCAAGGAGGCCGCGGGCCTCACCGGCATCGTGCTCACCAAGCTGGACGGCACCGCCAAGGGCGGCATCGTGGTGGCCATCGCCAAGGAGCTGGGCGTGCATGTGAAGCTGGTGGGCGTGGGCGAGGGACTGGACGATCTCAAGCCCTTTGACGCCCGGGAATATGTGGAGGCCATTATCTGACCGGGGCAAAACGCCTCGGAAACTGACAGAAAAGAGGAATACCATTATGACCAGACAGGACGGGCGGGCTCTGGATGCGCTGCGCCCCATCAAGATCACCACGGACTTTGTGAAATTTGCGGAGGGCAGCTGCCTCATCCAGTGCGGAGACACCATGGTGCTCTGCTGCGCCAGCGTGGAAGAGCGGACGCCGCCCCACGTGGCGGAGGGCACCGGCTGGGTCACCGCCGAGTACTCCATGCTGCCCCGGGCCAACCGGGAGCGCAGCAAGCGGGACGTTGCCAAGCTCAAGCTCAGCCCCCGCAGCGCCGAGATCCAGCGCCTGGTGGGCCGCTCCCTCCGGGCGGCAGTGGACATGGAGGCTCTGGGCGAGCGCACCATCACCGTGGACTGCGATGTGCTCCAGGGAGACGGCGGCACCCGCACCGCCTCCGTCACCGGCGGCTTCATCGCTCTGGCCCTGGCCTGCCGGAAGCTGGTGGCGGACGGCGTGCTGCCCCGGACGCCCCTGCGCCACTTTGTCACCGGCGTTTCCGCCGGCATCGTGGGCGATCAGCTGATGCTGGACCTGCAGTACAGCGAGGACAGCCACGCCCAGGTGGATCTCAACTGCGTCATGAACGAGGCCGGAGAGATCATCGAGCTCCAGGGCACCGGTGAGGGCCGTGCCTTTACCCCGGCGGAGCAGCAGGAGCTGGTGCGCCTTTGCGCCAAGGGCAACCGGGAGCTGCTGGAAGTACAGAAAAAGGTACTGGGAGGGACGCTTTGATGTCTATGAAATTTGTGCTGGCCACCCATAACCCCGGCAAGCTCCGGGAGATGTCCGCCATTTTGGGCGAGCTGGGCGTGGAAGTGGTGAGCCCCGCTGACGTGGGCATTACCGTGGACGTGGAGGAAACGGGCACCACCTTTGCCGAAAACGCCATGCTCAAGGCCAAGGCCATCTGTGCCGCTGCGGGACTGCCTGCTATTGCCGACGACTCCGGCCTCTGCGTGGACGCCCTCAACGGCGGCCCCGGCGTGTATTCCGCCCGCTACGGCGGAGAGGGCCTGGACGACAAGGGCCGCTATATGCTGCTTTTGAACTCCATGCGGGGCCAGACCACCCGGAAGGCCCACTTTGCCTGTGCCATCGCCTGCGCGTTCCCCAACGGGGACGAGCTGACGGCCCAGGGACAGTGCGACGGCGCCATCGCCTTTGCCCCCATGGGAGAGGGCGGCTTTGGCTACGACCCGGTATTTCTGGTGCCGGAAAAGGGCAAGACCTTCGGTCAGCTGACGGCGGAGGAGAAGAGCACCATTTCCCACCGGGGCAAGGCTCTGCGGGATTTTTCTGAAAAACTGGCAACTTATCTGAACAAATAAACGTCTGAAAATAGGAGAAGCTATGGAATTGACAAGCAAACAGCGGGCCCAGCTCAGAGGCCTGGCCAACAGCATCGACACCATTTTGCAGGTCGGCAAGGACGGCATCGGGGAAAACCTCGTCCGCCAGGCCGACGAGGCCCTGGAGGCCCGGGAGCTCATCAAGGGCCGGGTGCTGGACAACAACATCGAGTACGACGCGCGTCTTGCGGCGGAGGAGCTGGCCAAGGCCACCCGCAGCGAGGTGGTGCAGGTGATCGGCAGCAAATTCGTGCTCTACCGGGAGAGCCACTCCAAGCCCAAGGAAAAGCGTATCCAGCTGGTAAAGGCAGCGAAGAAGCGCCCCCAGTAAAGCC
>DYBL01000096.1 GCA_019418625.1 Clostridiales bacterium
CCCTGGGACAGGACAATGAGGCTGTGTATGAAGATGTGTTCGGCGTGAGCCCCGAGCGTCTGGCAGAGCTGAAGGACCAGGGCGTCATCTGAGTCGAGCGCGGGATATATCCCAGTTATTTTTTGAAAGGAGTCTTACATATGAAGCTGCCGGAAAGCGTGGAACTGATCGAGGTATGCCCCCGGGACGGGTTCCAGAATGTTCATGATCTGATCCCCTTTGACGCCAAAGTCGCCATCATCAAAAAGCTGGCAGAAGCCGGCTTCAAGCGGATCGAGGCGGTGTCCTTCGTCAGCCCCAAGGCCATCCCCCAGATGGCCGACGCCAAGGACGTGATGCTGGCGGTGAAGGATACCCTTAAGGTCCACGGCGTCCGCTCTGTTGCCCTGGTGCCCAACGCCCGCGGCGTGGAGACGGCGCTGGAGTGCGGTGTGGACGAGCTGACGTATGTGGTCAGTGTCAGCGAAAAGCACAACATGGCCAATGTCCGCCGTACGCCGGACGAGTCCCTGGCGCAGTTCAAGGAGCTGGCCGGCCAGTACGGCCACCGGATGCGCTTCCGCCTGGCGCTGGCTACGGCCCTGGGCTGCCCCTTCGGCGAGGAGATCCGCACGGAGCGGGTGGCGGAGATGGTGCGCTTCGGCCTGGAGCAGGGCTGTGAGGAGGTCATGATCGCCGACACGGTGGGTATGTCCAACCCCAAGCGTACCTATGACCTGATGGAGGCGCTGGTCAAGGAATTCGGCCCCGAGCGCTTCGTCATGCACCTGCACGATACCCGCGGCCTGGCGCTGGCCAACACCCTGGCCTGCATGCAGCTGGGCGTGCACAAGTTTGAATCCGCCGCCGGCGGCCTGGGCGGCTGCCCCTTCGCCCCCGGCGCTGCCGGCAATGTGGCCACCGAGGACGTGCTGAACATGATGAGCGAGATGGGCATCGCCACCGGCATCGACAACGACGTGCTCCACGAGGCGGTGGAGCTGATCCAGGCCAACGTCCATGCCAACATCGTCAGCCATCTAACGCCCCTGTACAAGAAGGCACCCTGCGTGTAATGGAAAAAGAGCCGGCCGGAGGCCGGCTCTTTTTTTGCCGAAATGCTTCCTTTTTTACGGAAACCATGCTATATTGTTGCAAGCGTTAAAAGATGAGGTGGAACGTATGCAACAGAAAACGGACTGGAAACAGGTGGAGCATGTCCACGAGATCTGCATCATGGCGCCGACGCAGCAACTGGAGGAAAAGGCCCGGGCCATCCTCCGCAAGCGGGGCATCACGGATGTGGATGTGTTCGTCACGTCCAACGGCCGCCGGGAGATCATCGCCTGTGCCCAGGCGCTGGCGGCCAAGGGGGCGCGGATCATCATCTCCCGCAAGGGCACCCAGCAGATTGTGGAAGAGTCCACGGAGCTGAAGGTGGTGGGACTGAACAACACCCTGACGGACTATCTGCGCATGCTCAAGGACTGGGGACTGCATACGCCGGGCCTCATCGCGTTTTTCACCTACGACCCCCTGAGCCGGGAGGTCATGGAAATGTGCAAAATGCTGGATATTGAGGTGAAAAACTACATTTTCAAAACATATGAGGACTGCTGGGGCTGCGTCCGCTCCGCCATGGCGGATGGAGCGGTAGTGGGGATCGGCGGCGCCTGGACGGAGCCGGTGTCCAAAGAGCTTGGTTTTCCACACATCACCGTGGAAAACTCCGAGGACACCATCGTGGGCGCGCTGGAGGTAGCCGAGCAGATCCGCCGCATCCAGCACGAGGAGGCGGAAAAGCAGCAGGTGATCCAGACCCGGATGGAGACCTATCAGGCGGTGCTGAATTTCACCCACGACGCCATTTTGTCCATCGACGATCAGTGCCGGGTGCAGGTGCTCAATCCGGTGGCAGAGCGGATCATGGGCTGCCGGGCCGCCGACTCCATCGGAAAGAGTGTGGACGAGGTGCTGCCCAATACCATGCTGCCGGAGGTGCTGCGCAGCGGCGAGACCCAGACCAACCAGGTGATGATGATCGGCAAGACCCTGGCCAATACCAACCGCATCCCCATCGTGGTGGACAACCAGATCCGGGGCGTGGTGGCCACGTTCCAGGATGTCAAGCAGCTGCAGTCCACCGAGCAGAAGATCCGCCTCAAGCTCCACGAAAAGGGCCTGGTGGCCAAATACTCCTTCTCGGACATCGTGGGCGAGTCCAAGGCCATCCGCAACACCATCCAGATCGCCCGCAGCTATGCCTCCTCCCAGGCGGCGGTGCTCATCCACGGCGAGACGGGCACCGGCAAGGAGCTCTTCGCCCAGAGCATCCACAACGCCAGCTCCCGCCGGGACGGCCCCTTTGTGGCCATCAACTGTGCCGCCGTCAACAATAACCTGCTGGAAAGCGAGCTGTTCGGCTATGAGGCAGGCGCCTTCACCGGCGCGGCCAAGGGCGGACGGGAGGGCCTTTTCGAGCTGGCCCACGGCGGCACCATCTTCCTCGACGAGATCGGCGAGATCCCCCGGGAGACCCAGGTGGAGCTTTTGCGGGTGCTCCAGGAGAAGGAGGTGCGCCGGGTGGGCGGCAACCGGGTCATTCCGGTGGATGTGCGTATCATCACCGCCACCAACAAGGACCTGATCCAGGAGACCATGGAAGGCCGCTTCCGGGAGGATCTCTATTACCGGCTCAATGTGCTGGATCTGGAGCTGCCGTCCCTGCGGGAGCGGGGCGACGATGTGCGGGTGCTGGGACTGCAGTATTTCCGCAGGCTCTGCGGCGGCACCGTCTCCGACCAGCAGGAAAAACGCTTTTTGGACATGCTCGCCCAGGTGCAGGACTACGCCTGGTACGGCAACATCCGGGAGCTGCAAAACTTTACGGAGCGGGTCCATATCCTGCTGCAAAATGACACGGAGATCAACGGCGTCATGACAGAGATCATGCGCCGCCGCACCAGCGGCACGCCCCAGGAGCGCAAGTGGCCCGGGGACGAGGCGTCCCAGGAGCGCAAGGCCCTGGTGGCGGCGCTGCGCAACCATCCCGGCTCCATGGAGGAGGCGGCCAAGAGCCTGGGGTGCAGCCGCCAGACGCTGTGGCGGAAAATGAAAAAGTACGGCATCAGCCGGTGATGGACCAAAGGGAGACGCTGCTTGTTGCAGCGTCTCCCTTGATTTTGCAACACTGCGCAACGGTGCAACAGCGGCCGCGGACCGGTTTGGGGCCGGGGGTGAAAGAAGCTGTTAATGAATCTTTGCCCCCTGTTAAAACCCTGTTTTTACCAAGAGGGAACTCGTTCAAATCCTGCAAAGTTCGACAAAAATATGGGATTTGGCACTGAAATTGCTTATATATTTTGACAGATTCGGCCGGAAAAATGCAACGCAATAGAGGAGGAGAATCCATGGGTAAAACGAAGGTCCAAAAGATCGGATTTATCGTGGGTATTCTGCTGATGCTCGTCATCGGCTTCATGCCCACCCCTGAGGGATTGACACTGGTGGGCCAGCGGGTGCTGGCGGTCACCGTGCTGATGGTGGTGTTCTGGATCACCGAGGCCATGCCCATCCCGTTTACCGCACTGCTGCCGATTTTGCTGTTCCCCCTGATGGGCATTACCGGCTCCAAGGGACAAAATGACGTCCAGCTGTTCACGCACTACGCCTATTCCACCTGCTATCTGCTGGTTGGCGTGGGCTTCTTGTCCGGGTCCATGGTCAAGCATGGCCTGCACAAGCGCATCAGCCTGGGCATCGTCTCCAAGATCGGCAAAAAGCCCACGACATTGATCCTGGGCTTCATCATCGCCGTTTCCTTCGTGTCCATGTGGATGTCCAACACCGCTGCCACCGTCATGATGCTGCCTGTGGCCCTGGCCATCGCCAGCACCATGGGTGATGAGGCCAAGGGCCTGCGCAAGGCCATGGTGCTGTGCATCCCCTATGCTGCCACCATCGGCGGTATGGCCACGGTCATCGGCACCACCACCAACCCCACCGGCATCGGCCTGATCAAAGAGTCCATCGGCATCGAGATCGACTTTTTGGACTGGCTGAAGATCGGCCTGCCCTTTACGCTGGTGCTGGTCCCCCTGATGTGGATCTACATGGTGAAGTTCTTCAAGGTGGACAAGATGCCCTCCATCGATATCTCCATCGCCCGCAAGCAGTATGAAGAGCTGGGTCCCATGAAAAAGGGCGAGAAGTGGACGGCCATCGTCTTTATCATCTGCGTCATTCTCTGGTGCACCCGCTCCGTGCTTTGGGGCGACTGGATGCCCTTTGCCACGGATGAGACCGTGGCCATGCTGGGCGCGTTTTTGGTCATGGTGATCCCCTTGGATTATAAGGAAGGCGAATACGTCTGCGACTGGAAGACCGGCTTCAATGACATCCCCTGGAACGCGGTCATCCTGCTGGGCGGCTCCATGGTCATGGGCAACGCCTTCCGGGACGCCGGCGTGGCCGGCTGGGTGGCGGAGAAGCTCTCCGGCCTTGCAGGCATGAACTCTGTGGTCATCGTCATCATCGTGGGCATCATCACCGCGCTGCTGACCGAGCTGACCACCAACGCCGTGGTGGTGGCTGCCTTCATCCCCGTGCTGGCCGGCGTGGGCGAGGCCATCGGCGTGAGCCCCTTTGCCATGATGATCGCCTGCATGCTGGCGTGCAACTTCGCCTTCATGCTGCCTCCGGGCACGCCGCCCAATGCCATCGCCTATGGTACCGGCGAGATCACCATGAAGGACCTGATGAAGTGCGGCCTGGGATTGAAGATCATTGCCCTGGTGGTGTTCCCCATCGTGCTCTACTTCATTACGATGGGCGTTTTCGGCATCGGCACCTGATGGCTGTTCCATGAGACCGAATACGTAACACTTGAAACTGGAATGTTACATCCAGCAAAATCCCCCCCTGCTGTCCGGCAGGGGGGATTTTGCTGAAAAACGCATTTTTCAAAGTCATGTGGGCCTGTTTGGCGGAAGATCCGGGTGTAACGTTTTTGTTAAAATTGCAGAGCGCGGCGGAAACAAATCGCTAATACAATTGGGAAAAATTGGCTTTTTCTTGCGAGACATTTTGCCGATTTTGCTGTCGGTTTGTGGAAGAGGCTGATTTTTTGAAAACGGGTTTGTACAAAAAATCGAAAAAATAAAATGACAAGATTTGACGGATTGGCACGAATTTTGCTATAATATCTTGGCGATGAAGCTCTGTGGAGCAACCCACGGATCGGATGGAGGGGGAAAATGCCGTCTGATCCAAATACTATGAGGAGGAGATTCGATGGGTAAATTCAAAGTTCGCAAAATCGGATTCATCGTGGGCATTCTGCTGATGCTGATCATCGGCTTCATGCCTACCCCCGAGGGATTGACTGTGGTGGGCCAGCGGGTGCTGGCGGTCACCGTGCTGATGGTGGTGTTCTGGATCACCGAGGCCATGCCCATCCCGTTCACGGCACTGCTGCCGATTTTGTTGTTCCCCCTGATGGGGATCACGGGTGCCAAGGGACAAAATGATGTCCAGCTGTTCACCCACTACGCCTATTCCACCTGCTATCTGCTGGTTGGCGTGGGCTTCATGTCCGGCGCCATGGTCAAGCATGGCCTGCACAAGCGCATCAGCCTGGGCATCGTCTCCAAGATCGGCAAAAAGCCTACGACATTGATCCTGGGCTTTATCATCGCCGTGGCGTTCGTGTCCATGTGGATGTCCAACACCGCCGCTACCGTCATGATGCTGCCTGTGGCTCTGGCTATCGCCAGCACCCTGGGTGAGGATGCCAAGGGCCTGCGCAAGGCCATGGTGCTGTGCATTCCCTATGCTGCCACCATCGGCGGCATGGCCACCACCATCGGCACCACCACCAACCCCACCGGCATCGGCCTGATCGAGTCCACCATCGGTGTCAGCATCGACTTTTTGGACTGGCTGAAGATCGGCCTGCCCTTCACCATCGTGCTGGTCCCCCTGATGTGGATCTACATGGTGAAGTTCTTCAAGGTGGACAAGATGCCCTCCATCGACATCTCCATCGCCCGCAAGCAGTATGAGGAGCTTGGCCCCATGAACAAGGGTGAGAAGTGGACCGCTATCGTGTTCTCCTTCTGCGTTGTGCTGTGGGTCACCCGTTCTCTGGTCTGGGGCGATTGGGTCCCCTTCGCCACCGACGAGACCGTGGCTATGCTGGGCGCGTTCCTGGTCATGGCTATCCCCGTGAACTACAAGGAAGGCGAATATGTCTGCGACTGGAAGACCGGCTTCAATGACATCCCCTGGAACGCAGTCATCCTGCTGGGCGGCTCCATGGTCATGGGCAACGCCTTCAAGGACGCCGGCGTGGCCGGCTGGGTGGCCAACATGCTCTCCGGCCTGGAAGGCATGAACGCTGTGGTCATCTGCATCATCGTGGGCATTGTCACCGCACTGCTGACCGAGCTGACCACCAACGCTGTGGTTGTGGCCGCCTTCATCCCCGTGCTGGCCGGCGTGGGCGAGGCCATCGGCGTGAGCCCCTTCGCCATGATGATCGCTACCATGCTGGCGTGCAACTTCGCCTTTATGCTGCCCCCTGCCACTCCCCCCAATGCCATTGCTTATGGTACCGGCGAGATCACCATGAAGGACCTGGTCACCTGCGGCCTGGGCCTGAAGATCATTGCCCTGGTGGTGTTCCCCATCATGCTCTACGGCGTGACCATGGGCATCTTCGGCATCGGTACCTGATTTCCACATTCGCGCATACAGAGTTTCTACCAAGAACTGCCTCCGGCTTTTGCCGGAGGCAGTTTTTTCAAAAGTCAAAATAACTGCGCTGTGCGGCACAGGTCCATGAGCCGGGCCATATCCCGAAAGGGCCTGCGGCTGCGGCGCCATACCAGACTCACCTGGACACGGATGGGCGGGGCCAGGGGCACGGCGGCCATGGAGGGGTCGCTGCCGGCCAGGGGGCGGAGCAGAAAGCCGCTGGCGGTGCCGCTGCGGATCAGGCTCTCCACAGTGGAAAGCTGCTCTGAGGTGTGGAGCACCCTGGGGGTCACACCAGCTGCTTCAAAGGCAGCTGCCACCAGCTCCCGCAGGGAGAACCCGGTCTGGAACAGGACCAGAGGCTCTCCTTCCAGCTGGGCGGGGGTGACGGCGGACTGTCCGGCCAGCCGGTGGCTCCGCCGGGCACACCAGACGATTTCCAACGAGGTGACGGGCATGGTGTCAAATTCCGCCTCCAGTGGCTCGTGATGGGACACGAAGGCCAGGTCCAGGACGTTTTCCCGCAGGTCCCGCAGCAGCGTTTTCGTGCCCAGTTCCTCGGTCTCCAGCAGCAGCTCCGGACATCGGCGGTCCATCTCCCGGTACAGGCGGGGCAGCAGCACGGTGCCGATCATGGGCGGCACGCCCAGCCGCACGGGGCGGCGCCGTTGGCCCAGGGCCTGCATCTGGGCGCTGACGTGGTCGGCATGGCGCAATAGGCTCTCCGCCATCTCCCACAGGGCGGTGCCCTCCTCCGTCAGGGAAAAGCCCTGGTAGCGGCGGGCGATCAAAGATACGCCGAACTCCCGCTCCAGCTCCCGGATGGCCATGGATACCGACGGCTGGGAAACATGGAGAGACTCTGCCGCCCGGGACAGGCTGCGCATCCGGCAGGCAGTGGAAAAGTATCGAAGCTGCTGCAATTTCACAGGCAAAACCTCCAAATTCAGAGCATTTCTTTGATAATATAAAATTTATTGATAGAAATCAAGAAAAACTATATTTGACAAGTGATTCGGGAGATTTTACAATAAAAACAACGAAAAAAAGGAGGCGGTACCGTGGAGCTCTCATTCAAAATCGGCACGCGCACCGAGACGGTCCAGGTGCCGGACGAGGCCGTGCTGGGGGTGCTGGAGCCCAACGATGTGCCGGTGGGGCTGACGGATCAGGCGGAGGTCTGCCGGGCCCTGGCCGAGCCCATCGGCACGCCCCGGCTGCGGCAGATCGTCCGGCCCGGGGAGAGGGTGGCCATCGTCACCAGCGACATCACCCGCCCCATGCCCACCTGGGTGGTGCTGCCTCCGGTACTGGAGGAGCTGTACAGCGCGGGAGTGCGGCCGGAGGACATCACGCTGGTGTTCGCCCTGGGCAGCCACCGAAAGCACACCCCGGAGGAGATGGCCCGTCTTGCCGGAGAGCAGGCCTGGGGCCAGATCCGCTGCGTGGATCTCGATGTAAATGACTGCGTCCATGTGGGCACCACGTCCCGGGGCACCCCGGTGGACATCGACCGACGGGTGGCGGAGGCGGACCGGCGCATCTGCCTGGGCAACATCGAATATCACTACTTTGCCGGCTACTCCGGCGGTGCCAAGGCCATCATGCCCGGCGTCTCCACCCGGGATGCCATCCAGGCAAACCACTGCCGCATGGTGGAGCCCTCCGCCTGTGCGGGGAAGCTGGACGGCAATCCCGTCCGGGAGGATATCGAGGAGGCCGCCGCCATGGTGGGGGTGGACTTCATCGTCAATGTGGTGCTGGACGCCCACAAGGAGATTATCCGGGCGGTAGCGGGGGACGCAGTGAAGGCCCATCGGGCCGGCTGTGCTTTCCTGGATACCCTCTACCGCAAGGAACTTTCCCGGCGGGCGGATATCGTGCTGGTGAGCCAGGGAGGCGCACCAAAGGACCTGAATCTCTACCAGACGCAAAAAGCCCTGGACAATGCCAAGCATGCCGTGAAGACCGGCGGCGTGGTAGTGCTGATCGGCTCGTGCCGGGAGGGGCTGGGGGAGAAGGTGTTTGAGCAGTGGCTCACCCAGGCGCCCACGCCCCGCTCCCTCATCGACCGCATCCAAAAGGAGTTCCGGCTGGGGGGCCACAAGGCGGCGGCCATTGCCATGGTGCTGGAGGAGGCGGACATTTACCTTGTCAGCGACCTGGATGACGACCTGGTGCGCAGCCTCTTTATGACGCCGTTCCACACGGTGCAGGAGGCCTATGACGCCGCGGCGCGGCGCTGCGGCAGCGGCGCCACGGTGCTGGCCATGCCCTACGGCGGGTCCACGCTGCCCTGGACCGGCGATCTGGAGGCGTGAATCAACGAAAGAAAATCCCATTACCGAAAACAGTTTACAGGAAATTTATCATAAAAGGAGAAGATGACCATGGATTACGCAAAAGAATCCCTGCGGCTGCACTATGAGTGGAAGGGCAAGCTGGAGATGACCCCCCGGGCAGCGGTGGACTCCAAGGAGTCCCTGGCTCTGGCCTATACCCCCGGCGTGGCCCAGCCCTGCCTGGAGATCCAGAAGGATATCTCCAAAAGCTATGAGCTCACCCGCCGGTGGAACACGGTGGCAGTGGTCACCGACGGCTCTGCCGTCCTGGGCCTGGGCGACATCGGCCCCGAGGCCGGTATGCCCGTTATGGAGGGCAAGTGCGTTCTGTTCAAGGCCTTCGGCGATGTGGACGCCATTCCCCTGTGTGTCAAGAGCCACGATGTGGACGAGATCGTCAACACGGTCTATCTGCTCTCCGGCTCCTTCGGCGGCGTGAACCTGGAGGACATCGCCGCGCCCCGCTGCTTTGAGATCGAGCGCAAGCTGAAGGAAAAGTGCGACATCCCCATTTTCCACGATGACCAGCATGGCACCGCCATCATCACCCTGGCGGGCCTTTGGAACGCTCTGAAGGTGGTGGGCAAAAAGCTGGAGGACGTTAAGATCGTCATCAACGGCGCCGGCGCCGCCGCCATCTCCATCACCCGGCTGCTGCTGACTGCGGGCGCAAAGCATGTGACGCTGTGCGACCGCAAGGGCGCGCTGTACGCAGGCCGTGCCGAGGGCATGAACTGGATCAAGGAGGAGATCGCCCAGGTGACGAACCTGGAGAAGAAGGCGGGGTCTCTGGCGGATGTGCTGGCAGGGGCCGATGTGTTCATCGGCGTGTCCGCGCCCAACGCCGTCACCACGGACATGGTGAAGACCATGGCCAAGGACGCCGTCATCTTCGCCTGCGCCAACCCCACCCCCGAGATCTTCCCCGACGACGCCAAGGCCGGCGGCGCGGCGGTGGTGTCCACCGGCCGCAGCGACTACCCCAACCAGATCAACAACGTGCTGGTGTTCCCCGGTGTGTTCCGGGGCGCCCTGGACGCCCGTGCCAGCGACATCAACGACGAGATGAAGCTGGCGGCTGCCCGAGCCATTGCTGACCTGATTTCTGATGAAGAGCTCAGCGCCGACTACATCATCCCCGCGGCCTTTGATCCCCGGGTCAAGACCGCCGTGGCGGAGGCCGTGTGCCGGGCTGCCCACGACTCCGGTGTGGCCCGCATCTGAAAAAAGCCATAAAAATGCGCCCTGTTCCCAACCGGGAGCGGGACGCATTTTTTGTCAGCGCATGGCGATGGTGACCTCCGTCTCCGCCGCCAGTTCGCCCTGCACATGGACGGTACAGCGGCAGGTGGCAATGGCCTTTTCCGGCCGCTCATGAAGCAGTTGGGCGCGGATCTCCAATGTTTCACCGGGAAGGATCTTGCGCAGAAAACGTACGTTGTTGATCCCCAGAAACAGCGGCGTTTTGCCGGCATAGACCGGCTTGCTCATGAGCACCAGGTCGGTGGCCTGCGCCGTGGCCTCCACCGTGTACACACCGGGCAGCACCGGCTGGCCGGGGAAGTGACCGCGAAAGATATCCCGCTGGGGATCTGGGCGGAAGGTGGCCGCGATCCGCTCGCCGGGCACCAGCTCGCTGACCTCGTCGATGAGCAGCATGGGGTCCCGGTGGGGAAGAATGTCCATCACTTGCTGGTGGGTCAGGGAAATTGCGTTGCACATTGAGATGCCTCCTGGATATGCGCCGGCAGGGCGCAGACTTTTCCGCACTATGGAACAAAATTCCGAAAATGTGCTATAAAAGATTCACAAGCCCGCAGGCTTATGGTATACTCTTAACGATAAGCAGGAATGTCCCCTTTGTCAAGCGGGCATTCCCACAGAGTTTATGGAGAAGGGAAGGAAACACGGCCATGGCGAAAGAGCAGGTGTCCAGCATCCTCCGTGCCCTGCAGATCCTGGAGTGCTTTATGGATCGGGAGACGGAGTGGACGCTGAAGGAGTTGGTGGAGCATCTGGACATGCCCTCCACCACGGTGTTCCGACAGGTATCCACCCTGGCGGACCGGCAGTATCTGGTGCAGGACCCTGTCCGCAAGAGCTATCGGGTGGGACCGCGGCTGATGCTGCTGGCCAGTGCCATTTTGGGCCAGTCCGATCTCCGGCGGGTGGCCCGGGCGGAGCTGGAGCACCTGAGCGATACGGTACAGGAGACCATCAACCTCAGTGTGCTGCTGGAGCGGGATATTTTTTATCTGGACAAGGTGGAGACCCACCGCTCCATCGTCTGCAACACCCAGATCGGCGGGCGGGCGCCGGCGTATGCCACCAGCAGCGGCAAGGTGATGCTCTCCTGCCAGGATGCCGCGTTCATCGACGACTACTGCGAGTGGATGCGCCGCAAGGCAAGGCCCCTGACGGACAGCACCATCACCGACCCCGACCGGCTGCGGGACGAGCTGGTACAGGCCCGCCTCAACGGCTATGCCATGGATGTGGGAGAGATCGAGACCGGCCTGATCTGTGTGGCGGCGCCCATCTATGATATGAACCGCCGGGTGGTGGCGGCGGTGAGCATCTCCGGCCCGGATTACCGCATGCGCCAGGACCAGGAGGACATGATCCGGGAGGTGCGGCAGACGGCCGCCAATATCTCCCGCCTGCTGGGCTACCGGCTGTAAGTGCATAAAAAAGAGCGTCCGCACAGGCGGACGTTCTTTTTTTATTCAGAAGAAGGACTCCAGAATATATAGCTCCAGCGTGGAGGGATCAAACAGCAGATACAGGTGATTGCGGCTGTCCGAGGGGTCTGTGGCGGTATGCCAGCGGCAGCTCTCCAGGTCCGGCCGCAGCCGGTCCGGAACATCCAGATGGTCCATCAGGGATCCCATGGCCTCCGTCTCGTCCGCATCCACCGGGGGAGCCTGCCAGAAGAGGGCCGACTCGATGCCGCTGCCCACGGCGTATTGCAGTACGTGATACCGCTCACCGTCTCCGTGAAAGCTGGGGCCGGAGTCCGTCTTGTAAATCGCCTCCCGGCTTTCCGGCAGGGAGAGATCCCAGTTGAACTCCACTACGGCAGTGTAGTCCCGGCGCTCCAGCAGCGGGCGGAGACTGCCGCCGGTCAGCAGCAGGATCAGCCCTGCGCAGGCCATGACCAGCGCCCCGGTACACAGGGCGGAGAGGAACAGCGCCTCCCGGAGCTGAGCGCGCAGCTGCCGGGCGGTCATGCGCCGCCTCCGGCAAGATAAGCGGAGAGGGACCAGCTGCGCCAGTCGGAACAGTCGGCCCGGGCCGCGGCGCGCCGCTGGGCGATCACATCTGCCAGGGTCTCGCCGCTGGGGGCATAGAGATCGTCCGCCTCATAGGTCCATGCCGGGGCGTCCTGATCCAGCCGTTCCAGCTGGGAGAGCGTGTCGTAGGAGAGGGCGTTGGCCAGGTAAAAGACGCTGAGGGTGGTGCTCTCCCCATCCAGATAGCGGTCCACCTGGTCTTTGGCCACCAGGTAGTCCACTGGGATACAGTTCAGTACCAGCCAGCCGCAAAGGGCGATGGGCACCGCACGGCGCAGGAAATACCGCTCGGGCCGGTGCAGCTTCCACAGGGCACACAGGAAGAACAGAGCCATCATGACCATGCCCCAGCCGGTGAGGAAACGCTTGAAGGAAAGGCCGTAGGCGCCGATATACAGCCCCATGCGCCAGGCGGCGGAGGAGAGCAGAAGGAAGCTCTCCAGAACCAGCACCACGCCCAGTGCCCGCACCGCTGTCCACAGCCGTCCGCCCCGGCGGCTCACCGCCAGGGCCGCCAGCAGCACGGTCAAGTTCACCACGGTGACGCCGGTCATCTGGAAAAAGCCGCTGCGGGCCCACTGGGCGTAGCTCAGTCCCCGGCTGGCCAGGTACTCCGCACCGCCGAAAAGTCCGGCGGACTGCACCGCCAAAAAGATGAGATACAGTGCGTCCAGAGCCGCCAATACCAGGGCGGGCGCCAGGGGATCGGCGGAGACGGCCTTGCTCTGGGCGCCTTTCAGCGGCGTGGGGTGCGCCAGGGCGTAGAGCAGGCTGAAGACGAAGGGGAGCGCGGCCAGGGCCAGCACGATTTTCCACAGCGTCTCACTCAGATGGGAGGAGACGAAGGTACGCAGCTGTGCTGTGGCGGCGGCGAACAGAGCGTCGGCAGAGGAGAGCACGGGTACCAGGATGATCACCAGCACCAGCGCCATGACCGCGCCGGCGGCTGCGGCGCCCAGCCGGCGGGAGCGGTGCTCCTTAGGGGGCACCAGGGCGGCCCACCATGCGCCCAGGTGACTGAACAGTCCCCAGATCAGCAGCAAAAACCGCTCGCCCAGCATGCCCAGACGCCACCAGGGCAGGCGGCAGCAGCCGGAAAGGGACAGGGCGTGTAAGGGAAGGAGGGGCAGCAGGGCCAGAAAATTCCACAGCCGGAAATAGAGGTTGGAGCCGATGGCAAAGGACGCGCCCAGGGCCAGGTTCATGCCCAGGAGCAACAGGTGGTTGCGCCCGCCGAAGGCCCGGCGGCCCAGGGCGAGGCCCAGCAGGCCGTACCAGCCCAGAACGGCGGCGAAGATGCCCAGACCGTGGGGCCAGGCCCAGAGGATGGTGTCCTCTGCCAGGAAACACCAGAGGAAGGTGAGGGGCAGCAGGGCCCGCTCACGGCCGGTGATAGGCAGGGAAATGGGGGCTTTTTGGGTAGGCTTCGCCGGCCCTCCCGGCGGCAGGGCTCGTTCAAATTGAGACATATGCGATTCTCCTTTTCAAAGCTGTCCGCCCTTAGCGGACAGCGGCACGTTTACAGAGCGGCACTCAGGGCGCCTTCTCCTCCGGGACATACTCCAATAGATCCCCGGGCTGGCACTCCAGCGCATCACAGATGGCCTCCAGGGTGGAAAAGCGGATGGCCTTTGCCTTGCTGTTTTTTAAAATGGAGAGATTGGCCAGAGTGATATCCACCTTTTCCGAAAGCTGGGAAAGGGTCATTTTCCGCCGGGCCAGCATCACGTCCAGATTTACTACGATCGCCATGCAGCCCCTCCCTAAATCGTCAGGTCGTTTTCCGCCTTCATTTCGGCGGCCTGGCGGAACAGCGCCGACATGACCAGACACAAAAGCCCCGCCATGGCAAAAATGGGGACAAAAAGGGCATTATAAGTGACCAGGGGGAACAAGGAGCGGTAATAGCAGATGCTCCAGCCCACCCGGACCAAAGCCGCCCCGGCGATCAGAAAGCAGCAGACCGCCGCCCGGCGCAGGGAAATGGCGTTTTCCATGGAGAAGGGGGCTCCCCGCAGAATGGTCCGCAGTACCCGACGCCCCTGCCAGAGAATGATGGCCGTGCAGATGCCGGAGACTACCAGAAACAGCGTCAGCATGCCGGCCTTGGGGCTCTTCCAGCACCAAAGCCAGGCCAAAAAGCTGGCGGCGGCGCCGGAGGTCAGGACATCCTGCTGGCCGGAGCGGAAAAAGTCCCCCAGATAGGCCGCCACACCCGATAAAAGGCCGTACCCATCCGACAGTTCCAGAGATACCACAGCCACGGGGACCAGATATAAAATGATGATGTTGCACACCAGAGCGATCAGCACCAGGGCGTTGAGGATCCGGGCGATCTTGTGGATCCGGGAAGATTCCATGGACATTCCTCCTTTACTATGGGCATCGTAGCACGGTCTATATCGAAAGTCAATCTTTTTTTATCGTTTTTCAATAAATTAACTTCAGGAGGGAGAAACGAAAAAACAGGAAAGCGGGCAGCCGGATGGCTGCCCGCTTTCCTGTATGATATAGAGAAAGGAGAGGGAAAATGTTGCCTGGATCACAAGCATCTCTGCTTGATGAGTTCATGATACCCACACCGGACGCGAAAGTCAACAGGTCCGAAGTAAGCTTCACAATTTGTTTACAACCCATGCGTTTTTCCGGAATTTCATTCATAAACTGTTCAAAAATATTGGCAATATGAACATTGCATTTTCTCCGGCCCCATGGTAGTATTTAGCATGCTAATATTTAGCAGGCTAAATGAAACGGGAGGTGCGTCATGCAGCAGATCAACGCGCTGGCGCCACAGATGGGGCATGCGGCCCAGCTGGCAAGGAGCAGACTGGAGGCACGGCTGAGTCAGTATGACGTAACGCCGGTGCAGACCCATGTGCTGCTGTACCTATTTCACCACGGCGGGCAGGCGCCCCAGTGCCAGCTGACTGCGTTTTTGAAGGTAAAGCCGTCCACAGCCAACGGGATTTTGGACCGCCTGGAGGAAAAGGGCATGGTGGAGCGCAGCGTCAGCGGCGCTGATGCCCGCCGCCGGTTCATCACCCTCACGGAAAAGGGAAGAGAGCAGCAGGCCCTGTTCCGCAAAAACTTCCGGGCGGCGGAGGAGCGCATGCTGCGGGGATTGACCCCGGAGGAAGTGGAGACGTTCCGCTCCCTGCTGGGGCGCATCATACAAAATCTGGAGGAGGATCAGATCCCATGAGAAAAACACTCTGGCCGCATCTGCGGCCATACAGCCGGTGGATCGTCCTGGGCGTTGTATGCAGCGCCATGGAGGCCATTTTTGAATTGCTCATCCCCCTGGTGATGAGTGATATCGTGGACATCGGCATCGCAAACGCCGATCAGTCCTATGTGACGCAAAAGGGAATTTTGATGGTGGTCATGGCCATGGTGTCGCTGTGCTTCGGCCTGGGCGGCGCCGCCTGCTCTGCCATTGCCGGCCAGGGCTTCGGCGCCAACCTGCGCGCCGCCCAGTACGGACACATCCAGGAGTTTGCCTTCTCCAACATTGAAAAGTTTTCCACGGCTTCCCTGGTGACCCGCCTGACCAACGATGTCAACAACATGCAGATGACGCTGATGATGGGCATGCGCCTTCTGGTGCGTGCCCCGGTGATGCTGGTGGCGGCGCTGTTTTTGTCCATCCGCATCAGCTACCAGCTCAGCAATGTCTTTTTGGTGGCGCTGCCTCTTTTGATCGTGGTGGTGGCCCTCATTTTGACCAAGGCCAGCCCCCTGTTCCGCTCCCTGCAGGAAAAGACCGACGCGCTGAACCTGGTGGTGCAGGAAAACCTGACCGGCATCCGGGTGGTGAAGTCCTTCGTCCAGGAGGACTATGAGCGGGAGAAGTTCGCCAAGCGCAACAACGATCTGCGCGCCACGTCCCAGAAGGCCTTCGGCATGGTGGTCATCAACATGCCTGTGATGATGCTGATCATCTACGGCACCATCATCGCCGTCATGTGGTTCGGCGGTCAGATGGTCTATGCCGGCACCCTGGAAGCCGGCAAGCTTTTGACCTACTTCACCTACATCACCCAGATCATGATCTCGCTGATGATGGTGTCCATGATGTTCATGATGATGACCCGGTCCGTGGCCTGCGCCAAGCGGATCGTGGAGGTATTGCGGGAGGTGCCCGCCATCACCAACGATGAGGCGGTCACCGAGCAGGACGAGAGCGGCAGGACCGTTCCCGCCACCGTCCGGGACGGCAGCATCGACTTTGACCATGTGTCCTTCAAGTATGACCGCAGCAGCCCCGAGTGGATCTTGCGGGACGTGGACCTGCACATCCGCTCCGGCCAGACCGTGGGCATTCTGGGCGGCACCGGCAGCGCCAAGACCACGCTGGTGTCCCTGATCCCCCGCCTGTACGAGGCCACGGAGGGCACCGTGCGCGTGGGCGGCCGCCCCGTAAAGGACTACACCATGGAGCACCTGCGGGATGCGGTGAGCGTGGTGCTGCAGAAGAACACCCTCTTCTCCGGCACCATCCGGGAAAACCTCCTCTGGGGCAATCCCAACGCCACGGAAGAACAGCTCTGGGACGCCTGCCGCAGCGCCTGTGCCGATGAGTTCCTTGAGCGCATGCCCGACGGGCTGGATACCGACCTGGGACAGGGCGGCGTCAATGTCTCCGGCGGCCAGAAGCAGCGGCTTTGCATCGCCCGCGCCATTTTGAAGCAGCCCCGTGTGCTGATCCTGGATGACTCCACCAGCGCCGTGGATACTGCCACGGATGCCAAGATCCGTCAGGCCTTTGCCACGGAGCTCAGGGATACCACCAAGATCATCATTGCCCAGCGGGTGAGCTCCATCTGCCAGGCGGATCTGATCCTGGTCATGGACGGCGGCCGTGTGGTGGCCCAGGGCACCCATGAAGAACTGATGAAAAACAGCGACATCTATCGCGAAGTCTATACGGCACAGCAGGAAGGAGTGAGCATCGGTGGCTGAGAAAAAACCGATTTCCGTACAGCGTCCCGGCGGAGCGGGACATGGGCCCGGCGGCGGTCCCGGCCGCCATGGCTATCAAAAGCCCAAGGATCTCAAGGGCACTTTGACAAAGCTCATGCGCTACCTGGGCCGCTACAAGGCGGCGCTGTGCCTGGTGGCGGTGCTGCTGGTCATCAGCTCCGCCTGTACCGTGGGCGGGTCTTACCTCATCAAGCCCCTCATCAACGACTATATCCTGCCCGGCGACTTCCCGGGCCTTGCCAAAATGCTGGCGTTCATGGGCTGCGTGTATGTGGTGGGCGCGGCCTGCTCCTTCGGCTATGCCCGGATCATGGTGCATGTGTCCCAGAACACCGTGGCCAAGATCCGCAGCGACCTGTTTGACCGGATGCAGTCCCTGCCCCTCAAGTACTTTGACACGCACACCCACGGCGAGCTCATGAGCCGCTATACCAACGATATCGAGACTGTGTCCGAAGCCCTCAACAACAGCTTCGGCAGCCTCATCTCCTGCACGCTCAACTTCGTGGGGACCATCGCCATGATGATCGTCCTGAGCCCTCTGCTGACGCTCATCACCTTTGCCATGCTGGCGGTGATGCTGGGGGTGGTGAAGGTGATCGGCGGACGCTCCCGCCGGTACTTTGCCAGCCAGCAGGCGGCCATCGGTGCTGTGAACGGCTATATTGAAGAGATGATCGAGGGCCAGAAGGTCATCAAGGTCTTCAACCACGAGGAGGCGGCCGTGGCCGGCTTTGCCGGACTCAACGAAAACTACCGCCAGGCCGCCACCCGGGCCCAGGCCTACGCCGGCGCCATGATGCCTGCCATGGGCAACCTCAGCTATATCAACTACGCCATCACCTGCTGTGTGGGCGCCATGCTGGCCATCAGCGGCGGCTCGTTCCGCCTGGGCGACCTGGGCGCGTTCTTGCAGTATACCCGACAGGTGAGCCAGCCTATTACCCAGATCTCCCAGCAGGTCAACACCATCCTGGCGGCCGTGGCCGGTGCCGAGCGGGTCTTTGAGGTCATGGAGACGGAGCCCGAGGTGGACGAGGGCAAGGTCAAGCTGGTGCGGGTCACGGAGGACCGCGGCGGCGCGCTGCAGGAAGCCGGGTACGACACCGGCGAGTGGGCCTGGAAAAAACCCGACGGCACCCTGGTGCCTCTGCGGGGCGACGTGCGGTTCGACCACGTGGTATTCGGCTATGATCCCCGCAAGACCATCCTGCACGATATCTCGCTGTATGCAAAGCCGGGCCAGAAGATCGCATTCGTAGGCTCCACCGGCGCCGGCAAGACCACCATCACCAGCCTCATCAACCGCTTCTATGAGATCCAGTCCGGCACCATCACCTACGACGGTATTGACGTGCGGGACATCGAAAAGGACTCCCTGCGCCGCTCTTTGGGCGTGGTGCTTCAGGATACCCACCTCTTTACGGGCACTGTGGCCGACAACATCCGTTACGGGCGCCTGGATGCCACGGACGAGGAAGTGGAGGCGGCCGCCCGGCTGGCCGGCGCCGATACCTTCATCCGCCATCTGCCCCAGGGATACCAGACGCCCCTCTCCGGCGACGGCGGCAACCTCAGCCAGGGCGAGCGTCAGCTTTTGAACATCGCCCGGGCAGCCTGCGCCAACCCGCCGGTGCTCATCCTGGATGAGGCCACCAGCTCCATCGATACCCGCACGGAAAAGATCATTGAAAAGGGCATGGACCGGCTCATGGCCGGGCGCACCGTGTTCGTCATCGCCCACCGGCTCTCCACGGTCCGCAACGCAAAGGCCATCATGGTGCTGGAGCAGGGCAGCATCATCGAGCGGGGAGACCACGACGACCTGATCGCCCAGAAGGGCCGCTATTATCAACTGTACACCGGACAGGCGGAGCTCTCCTGAGAGCGCCGCCTGCCGGCCGGGAAAAGAGGTAGATATGTCCAAGCTGAAAAAGTTTCGTCTGACCAATCTGCTTGCCCTGACGGCGGCAGGCATCATCAACGCCGTGGGCGTGACCATTTTCCTCGCCCCCGTCAAGCTCTATGACAGCGGCATCTCCGGCACGTCCATGCTTTTGGCCCAGGTGACACCGGAGTGGCTGACACTGTCTGTATTTCTGCTGGCGCTGAATGTGCCGCTGTTTTTGTACGGATTGAAAAAGCAGGGCCCGCTCTTCACTCTCTATGCCATCTACGCTGTGTGCATCTACTCCCTGGCTGCCTGGCTCATCACCGACGTGCTGCCGGTGGATGTGCGCTTTGCCTCGCCCCTGGCGGGGACGGACCTTTTGCTGTGCGCCCTGTTCGGCGGCGTCATCTCCGGCATCGGCAGCGGTATGGCCATCCGCTTCGGCGGCGCCATGGACGGTATCGAGGTCATGGCGGTCATCTTCGCCAAGCGGCTGGGCGTGAGCGTGGGCACCTTCGTCATGGCATACAACATCCTGCTTTACATCGTCTGCGGCATCGTGCTGCAAAACTGGATCCTGCCCCTTTATTCCATCGTCACGTACGCCGCGGCCCTCAAGACCGTGGACTTCATCGTGGACGGCCTGGACCGGGCCAAGTGCGCCATGATCATCACCGTGGAGCCCGACGCCATCTGCCGGGAGCTTTGTGAGGCCTTTGAGTGCGGTGTGACCCGCATGGAGGTGCGGGGCGGCTACTCCAATGCCCCCAAGACCATGGTGTACTTCATCGTCAACCGCTTTCAGGTGACAAAGATGAAAGACCTGGTCCACGAGATCGACCCGGGCGCCTATATCGCCATCAGCGAGGTGGCCGATGTGTTCGCCGCCAACAATCAGTGAAAAAAGAGCGTCCCCGCCTGGCGGAGACGCTCTTTTTGCGTGCTCAGAAGTCCCAGTTCGCTGGATCGTGGTCCAGCGTGGTGTCCTCGGCGTAGATCAGTACTCCGTCCGCCGGGTCGAGCGTGTAGGAAAGATCCTGCCAGATGGCAGTCCGGCCGTATTCGTCCGTCACCACAGCGGCGATCTGGACCGTATCCTGCGCGGTGAGAGGCAGACGCAGCTCCGGCAGACGGTAGAAGGAGCAGTCTTCAAAGCCCTGGAAGCTGTCGGGCTGCTGACAGGGCTCCGCCCAGGCCGCCAGCTTGCGGTTTTTGAACAGGGCTACCTGCACATCGGCGACTGCGGTGGGGCTTTCGGCGGCGGATCCCTGCTGCTCCCGTGTCCAGATGTAGCGCTCGTGACTGTCCTCCCCCAGAACCAGCGCCCCGTTCTGAAGGGGCATCCACATAAGATTGCTCTGCACATCCACAGACGGCATAGTGTCGCTGTACAGCCCGCTGAACTGGTTGAGCAGCTGCGTGGAGCGGGTGCCGTCGGGGGCGATGAACACCACCGCCACGGTGATGCTGTCCGTCAGATCTGCGGTCAGGTCGGCAGAGAAGGTCTGCCCCGGCTCCGATACCGCCGGCACCTCCGAAGGACCGCTGCCGCTGTCGATCTGAAACACGGCGGACATACCTTCCTTGAAGGTTTTCGGTACGGCCCAGGCATGAAAAGAGGCGGTGTTGGCCGCCGGGTCGGTGCCTGTCCATTCACAGCCGTAGTCGGCAGTCAGTGCGTTCTGTGCCTTGAGGATCTCTTCCACCTGGGAGGAGATGGAGCCGATTTGGCGGTTCACGCTGGATTCCACACGGGAGATATCGTTGAACATGTTCTCTTGCTGGAGCCGCAGGGTGTCCAGGGAGTGAAAGAGATTGAGGAGCACCACGGCCAGAGCGATAAGCGCCAGCACGAAGGGTCAGCGGCGGCGCTTCGGCTTGGGAAGCGCCGCGGTATACCGCGCCACGATCTGTTCCACCATGTTCAGCTGGGCCTCCGTCAGCTCCTCGGGGGCGGAGGACGGGGCTGCTGCCCCATCTGTGCTGTCTGATCCCGGCGTTTCCTCTACGCCCAGCAGCCACCCTACGGACACACCGAACAGGCGGCTCAGTGCGATGAGCTTGTCGATCTCCGGCACCGCCGCGTCGGACTCCCACTTGTAGATGGACTGGCGGGACACGCCTACTTCCTGTCCCAGGGCCTCCTGGCTGAAAGACAGCTCCCTCCGCTTTTGGGCGATACGCTGTCCGATGGTCATGGGCAGACCTCCTTTCTCGAGGTGAGTATAGCGCCTTGCAGGGTAAGGGCGCCACCAACCGCAGGGTGGAACGGTGTCAACCTGCGGTTAGCAGCGCCCGGAATGCATTGGGGCGCAAGGGATTCAGACCAGCGCCTTTTCGTAGCAGTTCAGGATCTCGTGGATGTAGCCCTGGAAGAAAAACTCCGTGGCCCCGGCAAAATGGTAGCCCAGGGTGGGGTAGAGGTGGTTGGCGGGCACATTGTGCTCCCAGGTATCCAGCCGGATGACGGTCTTGCCCTGGGCCCGGGCGGTGTCCTCGCAGAAAGCCACCATCTCCTGGCCGCGTCCCCGGCCGGCCTGGTCGGGATGGATGCAGAGGGTGTGGATGACGCCCACCTGCTCCCGCTGGGCCGCAATGGACCAGGGAATGTCGTCGTACTCCGGCAGCTGCTCGCCGTTGAGGTTCACCACGCCCCAGATGCGGCCGTCCTCCTCACCTACGTAGAGGGTGCCTGCGGCCAGAACGGTGCGGGCGGTGTCCAATGTGGGGTAGGCCCCCTTGCGCCAGTTGGTATAGACCACGCCGGTGGCGGCCTCTTTGTCCAAAATGGCGTCGTAGATGGCGCTCACCTGGGGAAGATCAGCTTCGGTTGCGGGACGGATCATAATGGATGTTCTCCTTTCTTTTATGAAAACGGCACGCCGGGAGGCGTGCCGTTTTGCGGTGCTGATTTACGGCTGGGGCGGGGTCTGGCCGCCGTCAGGCTCCTGAGACTGGGCAGGCGCCTGAGGCTGCTCCTCCGCGGGAGCGGCAGCGCCCTCACCGGTGTCCTCCGGCGTCTGAGGCGCCTCCTCCGGTGCCTCGATCTTCTGGGAGATCATGTGCACCTTCTTGGCGGCGGGCTCGATCACCTCGGGGGAGGAGGGGCGGAAGCCCTGTTCCCGGGCGTTGGTGGAGGCATAGGCGTCCTCCACGGTGGCCGGGTCCCGGCCCTCGATGATGGCCACCATCTCCGCGCCGGTGATGGTCTCCTTTTCCATCAGGTAGGCTACCACCTTATCCATGTCCTCCCGGTTTTCCCGGATGACCTCCACGGCGGACTTGTAGCACTTGTCCAGGATCTCCTTGACTGCCTGGTCCATGCGGGCGGCAGTATCCTGGGCACAGTCCATACCGTAGCCGCCGTCCAGATACTGGTTGCGGCGGGAGGCCAGGGCCATCATGCCGAACTCCTCGCTCATGCCGAACATGGCCACCATGTTGCGGGCCACGTTGGTGGCGTCCTGGATATCCTGAGAGGCGCCGTTGGTCATGGTGTTCATGACCACTTCCTCGGCGGCGCGGCCGCCCATGGAGACGGTGATCTTGGCCATCAGCTCGTCCCGGGTGCGCAGCTCGGTCTTGTCCTCCTCGGGCATGAGCAGCGTGTAGCCCAAAGAGCCCTGGGTGTGGGGAACGATGGTGATCTTCTGCACCGGCTCGGTGTTTTTCTGCTTGTAGGCCACCATGGCATGGCCCACCTCGTGGTAGGCCACCAGCTTCTTTTCAAACTCCGTGAGGACGCTGCCCTTTTTCTCCGTGCCGGCGATGACCAGCTCGAAGGCGGCCAGCAGGTCCTCCTGGGTCACCAGCTTGCGGCCCTTGCGCACGGCCCGGAGGGCCGCCTCATTGACCAGGTTGGCAAGGTCGGCGCCCACGCAGCCGGCGGTGGCCAGGGCCACCTTCTTGAGGTTCACATCCTCCGCCAGACGGATGTTGCGGGTGTGCACCTGGAGCGTGGCCAGACGGCCCGCCAGGTTGGGACGGTCGATGATGATGCGCCGGTCGAAGCGGCCGGGCCGCAGCAGCGCCTGGTCCAGCACCTCGGGGCGGTTGGTGGCCGCCAGCAGGATGATGCCCTTGGTGGGGTCGAAGCCGTCCATCTCCGCCAGCAGCTGGTTGAGGGTCTGCTCCCGTTCGTCGTTGCCGCCCATGCGGTTGTCGCGGGACTTGCCGATGGTGTCGATCTCGTCGATGAACACGATGCAGGGGGCCACCTTGCTGGCCTCCTTGAACAGGTCCCGGACGCGGCTTGCGCCCACGCCCACGAACATTTCCACAAAGTCAGAGCCGGAGATGGAGAAGAAGGGAACGTTTGCCTCGCCGGCCACGGCCTTGGCCAAAAGGGTCTTGCCGGTGCCCGGAGGGCCTACCAGCAGCGCGCCCTTGGGCAGCTTTGCGCCGATCTCCGTGTATTTCTGGGGATTATGCAAAAAGTCGATGATCTCGGTAAGGGATTCCTTGGCTTCGTCCTGGCCGGCCACGTCCTTGAATGTGACGCCGGTGGACTTTTCCATGTAGACCTTGGCGTTGGCCTTCCCAACGCCGCCGAGGCCGCCCATACCGCCCATGCCGCCCTTTTTGGCCATCCAGCGCATGACCAGGGAGAACATGAGCATCAAGATCACAAAGGGCAGGACCAGCTCGATGAAGGCGCTCACCAGCGGGTTGAGCTGGGCTTGATAGGGCTTGTTGAACTTGACGCCGTATTCATTGAGCAGATTGACCACTTCGTCGTTGGACTGGATCTGCACGGTGAAAAAGCTTAACTTTGTCACCTGCTGCTTTCCTGTGGGGTCAGTAAAGGTGTAGCCGTCTTTTGTGCGGGTGTACGAAACGCCCTGGGGGTCGGTGTATACATAGCCCTCTTCCGGGGTGATGAGCAGGATGTTCTCGCTGTTGCTGAACTCCACGTACTCCACGTCGCCGGATTTGACCATGTCTGTGAACTGGCTGTACTCCAGCGTCACGGAGGAGGCCTGGTGCCCGGCGCTGCCCAGGTACGCGGTGGCGGAATTGATGACGATGGTCAAAAGCAGTGCCCAGCAGACCAGGGAGAGGATCCCCCGCCAGTTGCCGCTGCCCTTTCCGCCGCTGTGGTTATTTTTGTTGTCGTTTGGATTCATGTATGGTGAACTCCTTTCAGGGTTGGCAAGGCTCCAAAATTATAACGCAGTATACCACAGAACTTGGAAACTCACAAGAACAAGGGATGGCTTTTTAATGAAGTTTCTGTAAATTAAGCTTTATTGTGTCCGGCTTCTATGGTATACTACAACCTGAATGTCGAAAAACTTTTGATTGTGGAGAGCACGTATGGACGAACAGAGAAAAGACAACCTGTCCGCCGAGGCGGACGGCATCATCGAAGGGCGCAACGCCGTCATCGAGGCGCTGCGTGCCGGCAGCGTGATCGACAAGATCTATCTCCAGAAGGGAGAGACGGACAAGACCCTGGGGCACATCGCCTCCAAGGCCCGCGCCGCCGGCGTGGTGGTGGTGGAGGCGGACCGGCGCAAGCTGGACGCCATGAGCCGCACGCACGCCCACCAGGGCGTCATCGCCCTGGCCGCCGTGCGGGAGTATGTGAGCGTGGAGAGCATGCTTGCCGCTGCCGCCGAAAAGGGGGAGAACCCCCTGCTGGTGGTGTGCGACGAGATCTCCGATCCCCATAACCTGGGCGCCATCATCCGCACGGCCTGCTGTGCCGGCGCCCACGGCGTCATCATCCCCAAGCGCCGCAGTGCGGGCCTTACTGCGGTGGTGGCCAAGACGTCCGCCGGCGCCGTGGCCCACATGCCCGTGGCCCGGGTGCCCAATATCCCCGCGCTTTTGAAGGACCTGAAAAAGCAGGGCGTTTGGGTGTTCGGCACGGCGGCGGGCGGCACCACCAGCCTCTACGAGGCAGATCTCAAGGGCCCCGCGGCCATCGTCATCGGCAGCGAGGGCGACGGCATGACCCGTCTGGCGGCGGAGAACTGCGATTTTCTGGTGAGCATTCCCATGAGCGGGAAGCTGGACTCCCTGAACGCGTCCGCGGCAGCGGCTATTTTGCTCTATGAGGCGGTGCGCCAGCGGCTTGCATAAGTCCGATGATCCGCGCACCCGGGAATCAACGCATCTTATAAAGAGGAAGACCCATGACGTCAAAGGACCATGAAAAAATCTATGATCCCCTGATGGAGGGAACAGACGTCCCCGCCGACGGGGATTTCTCTCTGGAAGAGATCCTGGCCGAGTACGGCACCAGCCGGGAACAGCAGATCCTGCGCGATGTGGAGCGCACTGTAAGCGCGAAGACACAGGAGCCGACAGCAAAAACTGCGGCGGGGGAGCAGGCTGCAATGCCGCCGGAGGAGGAAGCGCCGCCTGAAGAGGCGCCTGCGGAAAAACCCTCACGCCGGGGGCACAAGCGGATCCTGTTCCCCGGCACTCGCCGGGAACATGACGCCGAGCCCGTGCAGGAAGAACCTGACGAGCCGGAGCGGCCGGAGGAGATCCCTCTGGAGGAGGCGCTGCCCCGCTCGCCCCACCCCATCTCCCTGGAGGAAGTGGTGGGCAGCACCGTGGACGCGGTGATGGAGGAAGAGCGGCGGGAGCCGCTTGTCCGGCCCAGGCTGGGGCTGTTCTCCCGGCGGAAGCTGGAAGAGACGGAGCAGATCCCGCAGCCGCCGGAAGAGCCCCCGG
Organism: Clostridiales bacterium; assembly: GCA_019418625.1. Taxonomy (GTDB): domain Bacteria; phylum Bacillota; class Clostridia; order Oscillospirales; family Oscillospiraceae; genus Oscillibacter. Next base: position 25,935 of record DYBL01000096.1, read on the forward strand.
AACCGGAGGAGCCGCCGGAGCCGGAGCTTGCGGAGGTGTCCGAGGCCTGCGGCCGGGCGTGGAAGAGCCACCGCAGCACGGTGCCCGCCGCCTGTGCCATGGCGCTGGTGCCCATCGTGATACTGGCGGCGGAGGCATACGGCGTGGTGATCCCCTGGTGGTCCGACGCCCTTGCCAACCGGGCGGCGGCCCTGCTGGGGTGTTTGATCCTGTCGGCGCTTTTGTGCCGTCAGGTCTTTTCCAGGGCACTGCACCAGCTGCGCCGGCGCCGCTGTACGGCGGAGGTGCTCATTGCCCTTTCCACGCTGGTATCTGCCGGCGACTGCGCGGCGGCCCTGCTCTCACCGGAGCGGACGGCCGTCACCCCTTACGCCGCCGCGGCCTGCACGGCCCTGGCCTTCGCCCAGTGGGGACTGAGCCGTCTCAGCCAGGCGCGTTATGAGACCATGCGCACGGCTGCTCTGGACGACGAGCCGCCCTATCTGGTGACGGAGACCGATCAGGGGGCCTGCAAGCAAAACGGCGCGGTGCGGGGCTTTTACAACACCTTCAAGAGCGACGACATGCCCACGCTGTGGCAGACTGCTCTGCTGCCCATCGTGGCGGTGGGGTCGCTGGTATTTGCGGGCTTGAGCTCCCTGGGCCAGGGACGGGGCGGAGACTTTCTTTTGAACTGGTCCGCCATTCTGGCTGCCGGGGCCACCTTTGCCCTGCCGCTGAGCTGGAGCCTGCCCTTTTCCCGCCTCAGCCGCCATCTGCAAAAGGCGGGGTGTGCCGTGGCAGGCTGGCAGGGCGCGGAGAAGATCAGCGCCCGCCGGGGCCTCATCGTCACGGACGCGGATCTGTTTCCGCCGGGCACCATCCAGCTCAATGGCGTCAAGACCTTCGGCGAGGAGCTGCCCAAGGTGTACGGCTATGCCGCTGCCATGACCCGCTGTGCCGGGTGCGGCCTGGAGCGTCTTTTTGACGACCTGTGCCGCAGCGAAGGCGGGCGGCGGGAGAACGCCTGTGATTTCAGCTTTTATGAGGAGGGGGGCTATTCCGCCACCATCCGGGGAGAGTCCGTGCTCATGGGCTCGGCCTCCTTCATGCGCAAAATGGAGGTGCGGCTGCCGGGCAACATCAATTTGAAGACCGGCATTTTCCTGGCGGTGGACCGGCAGCTGGCGGCGGTGTTCGCCGTGAAATACAATGCCTCGGAGAATGTGGATTTCGCCCTGCGGATGATCCGCCGCAGTCGTATGATGCCCATATTGGCCTCCAGAGATCCCAATATCACGCCGGGACTGCTGCACCGCAAGTTTTATAAAAAGGTGAAGGTGGAGTATCCGGATCTGAGCACGCGGGTGGCCCTCAGTGAAGCGGAACTGGACCGGGGCGCCCCCCGGGCGCTGCTGCTGCGGGAGGGACTGCTGCCCTATGCCGAGGCAGTGGTGGGCGGCCGCCGTATGTGCTCTGCCGCCCGCCGGTGCACGGGCCTTTCCCTGCTGGGAAGCGCACTGGGCACCCTGCTGGCCTTTTACCTGACCTCTCTGGGAGAATACCGTCTGCTGACACCGCTGTCCCTGGTGGCATTTTTGCTGCTGTGGGTACTGCCGGTGCTGGTGATGTCGGACCGGGTGGGCCGTTATTGAAGATTGATCCGGGCGCCGCAGGAGGCTTTCCTGCGGCGCTTTCTTTTTACCCAAGCCTCCAAAATTTTGCGGTCTTTTTCTCCTTCCTGCCCAAAATGTGGAACCTGCCAAAATTTTAGTTGTATTGCCCGGCTGGTCGTTGTATAATTTCTACATTAGGCGATCTGACATACGTCATCGGAGCCGATCTGCGGCCCGGCGTACCGCCGGGGCGCTTGCAACAGCACTAACATAAGGAGTGGAAAGATCATGAGCTATTCTGTACAAAACATCCGCAACGTCTGTCTGCTGGGTCACAGCGGAAACGGTAAGACCGCCCTGGCGGAGAGCCTGCTGTATATAACCGGCGCCATCGACCGCATGGGCCGTGTGTCCGACGGAAATACCGTGTGCGATTACGACGCCGAGGAGATCAAGCGTCAGATTTCCCTTTCCACCGCCGTGGCGCCCCTGGAGTACAAGGGCTGCCGCATCAATGTGCTGGATACCCCGGGTGCATTTGACTTTGCCGGTGAGGTGATGGAGGCACTGCGTGCCGCCGACGCCGCCATCATTGTCTGCTCTGCCAAGGACGGCGTGTCCGTTGGCCTGGAGAAGGCGTGGAAGTACTGCGAAGAGCGCAATATGCCCCGCTTCCTGTATATCTCCAAGACCGATGAGGACAACAGCGACTACAACGCCACCTTCGAGGCCCTGCGTGAGCGCTTCGGTAAGAAGATCGCTCCCCTGGTGGTCCCCATCTGGGACGAGGACAAGCATGTCACCGGCCTGATCGACGTGCTGAACAAGCGCGCCTACGAGATGCAGGACCTCAAGCGCGTGGAGATCGAGGTGCCCGAGGACAAGGTGGACGTCATCACCGAGTTCAACGACGCCCTCAAAGAGTCCGTGGCCGAGACCAGCGAGGAGTTCATGGATAAGTTCTTCGGCGGCGAGGACTTCACCTACGCCGAGATGATCCAGGGCCTGCGCCAGGGCGTCCGGGAGCTGAGCCTGTTCCCCGTGCTGTGCGGCTCCGCCGTCAACTGCATGGGCTCCCTCATGCTCATGGACAACATCGTGGATCTGCTGCCCAACCCCATGGAGGGCAACTATCACAAGGCCACCCGTGCCGACGGCGAGACCGAGGAGTTCGTTGTCTCTCCCGGCGGCGTGCCCACCGCGTTCGTCTTTAAGACCGTGTCCGATCAGTACGGCAAGTACTCCTTCGTGAAGGTGCTCTCCGGCTCCATCACGCCGGATCTCGCCATGGTCAACGCCCGCACCGGCGCCAGCGAGAAGCTGGGCCGCCTGTATGTGATGCGCGGCAAGAAGGCCACCGAGGTCAAGGAGCTCTCCTGCGGCGACATCGGCGCCATCGCCAAGATGGATAAGGTCAAGACCGGCGATACTCTGTGCGACGCCCGTAAGGTCGTGGCCCTCAAGAGCATCCCCTTCGCTGAGCCCTGCTACTCCGTGGCCATCGTGCCCAAGACCCGCGGCCAGGAGGACAAGATCGCCCAGGGCCTTGCCCGTCTGAACGAGGAAGATCCCACCTTCTCCGTGGACAATAACGCCGAGACCCACCAGATGGTGCTCTCCGGTGCCGGCGACATGCAGGTGGATGTGCTTATCAGCAAGCTCAAGAGCCGCTTCAACGTGGAGGCGGAGCTGGCTCCCGTCCGTGTGCCGTACCGTGAGAAGATCCGCAAGGTGGTCCAGAAGCAGGGCCGTCACAAGAAGCAGACCGGCGGCAGCGGCCAGTTCGGTGACGTGTGGATCCGCTTTGAGCCCAACCCCGAGTCTGAGGAAATGGTCTTTGCCGAGGAAGTGTTCGGCGGCTCCGTGCCCAAGAACTTCTTCCCCGCCGTGGAAAAGGGCCTGCGTGAGGCCTGCGTCCACGGTCCTCTGGCCGGTTATCCCGTGGTGAACCTGAAGGCCGTGCTGTATGACGGCTCCTATCACCCTGTGGACTCCTCTGAAATCGCATTCAAGACCGCTGCGCAGCTGGCCTACAAGGCGGCGCTGCCTGAGGCCAATCCCGTACTGCTGGAGCCTGTGGGCGAGCTGAAGGTCACCGTGCCCGACAGCTACATGGGCGATGTAATCGGCGATCTGAACAAGCGCCGCGGCCGCGTTATGGGTATGGATCCCACCGGCGACGGCAGTCAGGTGATCTCCGCGGAAGTGCCCATGGCCGAAATGGGCAGCTATGCCATCGACCTGCGGTCCATGACCCAGAGCCGCGGCAGCTTCACCTTCCACTTTGTCCGCTACGAGGACTGCCCGCCCATGGCTCAGGAAAAGGCCATTGCTGAGGCGAAAGCTCTGGCGGAGAAGGAGTGATCCGGTTCCGTACGGGCAGTCCGACCAGGGCTCCCGGCGCGGACGCAGGTCCGCGGTGGGAAAAAGCCGGGACAAAGAAGCGGCGTGAAGCTTTCCGGCAAGGAAAGCGGAACGGAGCGGATTTCGGCCCGGCGCAGTGCCCGCCCATGGCCCAGGAAAAGGCCATTGCTGAGGCGAAGGCTCTGGCGGAGAAGGAGTGATCCGGTTCCGTACGGGCGGTCCGACCAGGGCTCCCGGCGCGGACGCAGGTCCGCAGTGGGAAAAAGCCAGGACAAAGAAGCGGCGTGAAGCTTTCCGGCAAGGAAAGCGGAACGGAGCGGATTTCGGCCCGGCGCAGTGCCCGCCCATGGCTCAGGAAAAGGCCATTGCTGAGGCGAAGGCTCTGGCGGAGAAGGAGTGATCCGGCTTTTGTCTGATAAAAACAGAGAGGCGCAAGCCTCTCTGTTTTTACGTGATCGGCTTTGCAGGAGGCCTGGCACACATAGGTTACAGAGCCATCTGCGGCACGCAAAAAATGAAGTTTTCGAAAAGTTTTTCAAAAGTTGCAAAAGCAACTTCAAAACATTAGAATATACTGTTATACTCAGACCATCCCAAGAGGAACTAAGTGAAAATCGATCAGACGATTGAAAAACATAAGGAGGATCTTTACTATGAAGAAGTGGGTTTGCCAGGTTTGCGGTTATGTGTTCGAGGGCGAGAATCCCCCCGAGAAGTGCCCCCAGTGCGGTGTTCCCGCCTCTAAGTTCACCGAGCAGAAGGGCGAGATGAGCTGGGCTGCCGAGCATGTGGTGGGTGTTGCCCAGGGCGCTCCCGAGGAGATCATCGAGGGCCTGCGCGCCAACTTTGCCGGCGAGTGCTCCGAGGTCGGTATGTATCTGGCCATGGCCCGTGTTGCCCATCGTGAGGGTTATCCCGAGATCGGCCTGTACTGGGAGAAGGCCGCCTATGAGGAGGCTGAGCATGCTGCCAAGTTCGCTGAGCTGCTGGGCGAGGTCGTGACCGACTCCACCAAGAAGAACCTGGAGATGCGCGTCGAGGCCGAGAACGGCGCTACCGCCGGCAAGGTCGAGCTGGCCAAGCAGGCCAAGGCTCTGAACCTGGACGCCATCCACGACACCGTGCACGAGATGGCTCGCGACGAGGCCCGTCACGGCAAGGCTTTCAAGGGCCTGCTGGAGCGTTACTTCGGCTGATCTGAATCCATCAGGATGCAAAATCCCCGGTCCGAAAGGACCGGGGATTTTTTGTGTGACGCGTTTTGACCATAAGAAATTTGCCGGGGCAGCGTCCGGAAATGGGAAGCTTTGCATGCCCCCCTGAGCCATATGCACGGATCCGCAGGACCGGCCCGCATTTTCGCTGGCTGTGGCCCTGCTTTGGCTGATCGGGAGCCATAGGATCAACCACTCCCCGGCCCTTCGGGGCCGGGGAGTGGTTTAATGATGTGCGGTTCGCCTGCGTGCTTCATAGGAGGGCTTTTCCTCGTCGAGAATGCGGCCAAGCACTTCCCTGGAAGGACAGGAAAGACCGTATTCCCCCGCCAGCCGGACGGCGATTTCGTAGTGTTCCGCAGAGGAGAGGTCCGCGCTCTCCGCAATGGCGTGTTTCCGGCATGCCCGGTAGAAGAGCTGCCGGGCAGAACGCCGGGCCCGGGTATGGCGGATACGGGCGCTGAAAAAAGCGCCTGTGCCGGCTGCTGCCAGAGGCAAAACCGGGAAAATAAGCCAAAACGTAGGAAATGAATCACGCATAGGCACGCTCCCAATCATATGACGGTGGATGTGCGATGCTTTCTGTGAAGACCAGCGGTCCTTGGACAGACAGGAAAGATCCTTTCCATACAGTATAGAGTTGGATTCATTGTTAGTCAATAATAATTTGGAGCAATAATCAATTATAATTTGAAAATAATCCATATATCCTTGATACAAAGGAGCGGCAAATATGGATTACAGATATAAGGTGGATTATCCGCTGATTGCAAGGCGAATCAAAGCGGCGCGGAAGTATGCGGGGCTTACGCAGGAACAGCTTGCGGAACAAATCGATATCTCCACCAATGCGGTGGCAAAGCTGGAAAATAACCTGATGACTGCCAGTCTTCAAACGCTGGTGAACATTGCCAATGTGCTGCACATGGACATCAATGATCTGTTGTGTGAGGAGCGGCCGGCAGAAGAGACACACAGCCAGGATGTATTCCTGGACGGGCTGATCCGCAGTTTGTCCCCTGATGAGAAAGCGTTCATCATCCATGTGATCAACGGAATGAAACAGTGCAAAGACCGAACAGGTGACTGAAATCAATCTTTTTTGAAAAGAACTGCACAATATGAAATTACCACATCTTTCGTTTGAATGCGATAGTCCCGCTGCATAGTTTCTCAAAAAGTTCTGTTTGCTGAAGACGTGTTTTGCGAAGTACCGGGTATCCGGGCAAAACGGCGGCATCCCCTTGCGCAAAGGCGGAAATGATGATAAAATCTCCCCAGCAAAAAGGAGAGATGGTATGTACCGCTACATTTTATTTGATCTGGATGGAACGCTGACCGATTCCAAGGAGGGGATCCTCAACTGCCTGTGCTATGCGTTTGAGAAAATGGGCCAGCCGGTTCCGCCTGTGGAGACGCTGCTCAAGTTCATCGGCCCGCCCCTGCAGGACTCCTATATGCGCTTTTGCGGCTTTACGCCGGAGCAGGCTTTGGAGGGGGTCCGTCTGTTTCGGGAGCGGTACGCGCCCATCGGCAAGTTTGAAAACGCCGCCGCACCGGGCATGCCGGAACTTTGCCGCCGTTTGAAGGAGCAGGGCTATGTGCTGGCGGTGGCCTCCTCTAAGCCGGAGGAGATGTGCGTGCCCATCTGTGAAAAGTTCGGCTTTGCTCCGTCTATGGAAACCATCACCGGCAGTCCTCCGGTGGGAGACTGGGAAAAGGCGGATGTGATCCGGGAGACGCTGCGCCGCCTGGGGCTGACAGAAGCTGACAAGCCTCAGGTGCTCATGGTGGGCGACCGGAAGTTTGATGTGCGGGGTGCCAGAGAAAACGGCTTGGACTGCGTGGGCGTGGAGTTTTTTGGCTACGCGGCCCCCGGTGAACTGGCGGAAGCCGGCGCCGTGGCGGTGGTATCCACTGCGGAGGAGCTGGAGCAGTATATCCTGTCCCACTGAATCATACGGAACGAAAAAGAGCCTTCCCATCGGGAAGGCTCTTTTTTGGCATGCTTACGGAACTTCCACCGGCTCCACGTACATGACCGAACGTACCTGCCGGAGGGTCTGCCCCTCACCGGTCAAGTCCGCGGTCAATACTGCGTCGATGGGGACGGCCAGATACATGCCGTTTCCGTCCCGGTAGGCGCCGGAGGTGATGCCGATCACCTGGCCGTATTCGTTGAACAATGCGCCGCCGCTGCTGCCCTCGGAGGTATCGGCGGTGTTGAGGATACAAGGCAGCGTGTAGCGGTCTACTCCGCGGGACGGGTCGCTGACCACGCCGCTGCTGACGGACAGCCCCTGCCCCAGCGGACAGCCAATGGCGTAGACGATGTCACCGGTGCGTACGTCGGTGCTGCCGGAGGGTGCCATGGTCAGCGGGGCGAAAGCGGTGCGGACATGACTTTCAGAGAGCGTGGAGATCTTCAGCACGGCCACATCCATACCGGCGTCGTAATAGAGCACCTGCTCCACGGGAAAACGCTGTCCGTCCTGGGTGATGACCACCGCCTCCATGGCACCGTGAATGGCGTGGTAATTGGTGACGGCCACGCCGTCCGCGGAGATGAAAAAGCCGCTGGCGTCAAAGTCCGGGTCGTTGCTGTCCACGCTCTCCTGGCTGGTGTAGGTCACCAGTTTGAAAACCGATGAAAGGCTTCGGTCGGCCAGCTGCCGGGCCGAGAGGGGGGTGTCCAGCAGACCCAGGGCGCTGGCGGCGGAGCGGGTGGTCAGTCTCAGACGGATCAGCCGTTCCACCACCGTTTCACTGCCGTCCCGATAGGGGAAGGTGAGCGCGTCCTGCATGGACAAGAACAGCTGACCCCGGCTCATGGGGCCGTCGTAGGCGCGGGAAGTCAGTCCCGCCCGGCGGGCAAAGGAGGCGGCGTCGGCCAGAGTGAAGTCCGCGTTTTCCTCATAGCCCAGCATCCGCAGAAGGGAGGCGTACCAGTCGCCGGCGTCGATATTGGCCTGTGCGTTGTACGAGGTCTGGCTCACGCCCTTGACCCAGCCCTGGTGGGCGGCGTAGTCCACGGCATCGGCGGCCCAGCCGGGCACGTCCCGAAACCCGGCGAACCAGGGGTCGGCGGCGGCATCCGCCTGGGCGCCTGCCAGACGCACCAGCAGCACCGCTGCCTGGGCGCGGGTAGCAGGGGCATCCAGATCATAGTCACCGTCTGCCGTGCCCTGTACCAGGCCCAGCGTAGCAAGAGAGTCCGCGGCACGAAGAGCTTCGCCCTCCAGTGCGCCGGCCGAGGGCATGCAGCCCAGCACCAGGGTGAAGATGCAGAATAAAGAAATCAGGGTGCGCTTCATGGTGGTTCCTCCATTGTAAAGTGTATTCCCATTGTAGCACCAGCGCCCATGGCTGGCAAGGGCGCGGAAGCTGGACAGCTTTCGGGAAAACTGGTATACTACTAAGTATAGACGCAAGCCGCGCCGGTGCGGTATCAAACAATAAAGGAGAAATGGCAATGGAAGTGAAAGAGATCCTCAGCAAGTGCGATCATACGCTCCTTGGACAGACTGCCACCTGGGAGGAGATCCGGGCCATCTGTGATGACGGGATGAAGTACGGCTGTGCCAGCGTGTGCATCCCCGCAAGCTACGTGGCCCAGGCCGCGGAGTATGTGGCGGGCAAGCTCCCCATCTGCACGGTCATCGGCTTCCCCAACGGCTATGACACCACCGCTGCCAAGTGCTTCATGGCTGCCGACGCTGTGAAAAACGGCGCCAGCGAGGTGGATATGGTCATCAATCTGGGCTGGGTGAAGGACAAGAAGTGGGACGACCTGCTTGGCGAGATCCGCGCCATCAAGGAGGCCTGCGGCGGAAAGCTTTTGAAGGTCATCATCGAGTGCTGCTTCCTCACGGACGAGGAAAAGATCAAAATGTGCGAGATCGTCACCGCCTCCGGCGCCGACTACATCAAGACCTCCACGGGCTTCGGCACCGGCGGGGCCACCCGGGAGGACGTGGCCCTCTTTGCAAAGCACGTGGGCCCCAATGTGAAGATCAAGGCTGCCGGCGGCATCGCCGATCTGAAGGACGCCGAGGACTTCATCGCCCTGGGCGCCTCCCGCCTGGGCACCAGCCGCATCGTCAAGGCCGTGAAGGCCATGGAGGGCTAAGATATGGGTACACCGCATAATGAAGCTGCCTCCGGCGCGTTCGCAAAGACCGTTTTGATGCCCGGCGATCCCCTGCGGGCCAAGTTCATCGCCGAGACGTTTCTGGAAAACCCCGTGCTGGTGAACAACGTCCGGGGCATCCAGGGCTATACCGGCACCTACCAGGGCACACCGGTGTCCGTCATGGCCTCCGGCATGGGCATGCCCTCCATCGGCATCTACTCCCATGAGCTGTTCCATGTCTACGATGTAGACAACATTATCCGCATCGGCTCCGCCGGCGCCATCTCCCCCAAGCTCAAGCTGCGGGACGTGGTGCTGGCCCAGGGTGCCTGCACGGATTCCAACTATGCCCACCAGTTCGGCCTGGGCGGCACCTTCGCCCCTATCGCAGACTTCACGCTGCTGGAGACGGCGGTGGCCGTGGCCCGGCGCATGGGCGTGGAGCCCCCCGTGGGCAACCTCCTCAGCTCCGACGTATTCTATAACAAGGCCGGAGATACCATGAAGTGGGGCGAGATGGGCGTGCTGGCCATTGAGATGGAGGCTGCGGCCCTGTACTATAACGCCGCCGAGGCGGGCAAGCGTGCTCTGGCCATGTGCACCATCTCCGACAGCCTGGTCACCGGGGAGGAACTGCCTCCCGCCGAGCGGCAGACCACCTTCACCCGCATGATGGAGATCGCCCTGGGCGTGGCGGTGGAAATGGCCAAACGGGGCTGACGGACGGGAGCGGCTGCCGTCACTGAAAATTTTCCTTTTTGACCAAAAATGTGGACAAACGGAAAACAAATGTGAAAATCAATTGAAATCCATGTGAAGAATGATATAATAGGGCTGTCCCAAAAGGACAGATCTTTCCCGTAGGGAGAGGTCAAACAATTTGAAGGAAGGTAGATTCCAATGAAGAAGTTTCTTGCTTTGACGCTTGCATTGGTGATGTCCCTGTCCCTGGTCGCCTGCGGCAGCAAGGAGGAGACTCCCGCTGAGGGCGAGGAGACCCCCGAGGACACCGCTGATTTCAGCGTCGCCATGATCACCGACTACGGTGACATTACCGACCAGTCTTTCAACCAGACCACCTATGAGGCCTGCAAGGCCTACTGCGAGGCCAACGGCGTCACGTTCAACTACTTCAAGCCCGCCGGTGACTCCACCGCCGAGCGCGTGGCCATGGTCGAGTCCGCTGTGGACGAGGGCTACAATGTCATCGTCATGCCCGGCTATGCCTTTGCCGACACCATCAAGGAGACCGCCGAGACCTATCCCGACGTGACCTTCGTGGCGCTGGACGTGGGCGAGGGCGACCTGGGTGACTACACCCTGCCCTCCAACGTGTACTGCGCTGTGTATCAGGAAGAGCTGTGCGGCTACATGGCCGGCTACGCTGCTGTGAAGATGGGCTACACCCACCTGGGCTTCCTGGGCGGCATGGCCGTCCCCGCTGTGGTCCGCTATGGCTACGGCTTCGTCCAGGGCGCTGACGCTGCTGCCGCCGATCTGGGCACCACCGCCACTGTGGAGTATGTTTACGGCAACGCCTTCGCCGGCGACGCCGACATCACCGCTTACATGGACAACTGGTATCAGACCCTGGGTGTGGAAGTCGTGTTCGCCTGCGGCGGCGGCATCTACACCTCCGCGGCTGAGGCTGCTGCCAAGGTCGGCGGCAAGGTCATCGGCGTGGACGTGGACCAGGCCGGCATCATCGACGGCGGCTACGGCGATGGTATGACCGTCACCTCCGCTATGAAGGGTTTGGCTCCCACCGTGGAGCACATCCTCACGGAGATCGCTGCGGGCAACTTCGCCAACTACGGCGGCAAGATCGAAACCCTGGGCCTGGAGTCCGGCGACGATCCCACTGCCAACTATGTCCAGCTGCCCATGGAGTCCACCCAGTGGTGCGACACCTTCACCCAGGATAACTACAAGGAGCTGGTGAAGAGCATGTTCGACGGCACCATCACCGTCTCCAACGACACCACTGCCATGCCCGCGACCACTGCTGTCACGGTCAACGAGTACGGCAACATCAAGTAATCACCTCTGCTGAAAAAGAGGACGGGTATATCCCGTCCTCTTTTTTTCCGTTTCCCATAACTTTGTTTTGAATTGTAAGGGAAAATATAGTACAATAAATCATAAACGTATGCGCGGAAAACGGGAAGAAGGGGGAGGTCGTGAACTTGGAACATCCATATGCCATTGAAATGCTGCACATCACCAAGCGCTTTCCCGGCATTGTGGCCAATGACGATATTACGCTGCAACTGAAAAAAGGGGAGATCCACGCCCTGCTGGGCGAAAACGGCGCGGGCAAGTCCACGCTGATGAGCGTGCTGTTCGGACTGTACCGCCCGGAGGAGGGCGTCATCAAAAAGGACGGGCAGGAAGTGGAGATCCGCGATCCCAACGACGCCAACGCCCTGGGCATCGGCATGGTCCATCAGCACTTCAAGCTGGTGGAGTGCTTCACGGTGCTGGATAATATCATCATGGGCGTGGAGCCCTGCCGCCACGGCTTTTTGCAAAAGGGGGAGGCCCGCAAAAAGGTCATGGCCCTGAGTGAGAAGTACGGACTGCACGTGGACCCGGACGCCCTGGTGGAGGACATCACCGTGGGCATGCAGCAGCGCACGGAGATCTTAAAGATGCTCTACCGGGACAATGAGATCCTCATTTTCGACGAGCCCACTGCTGTTCTGACGCCCCAGGAGATCGAAGAGCTCATGCAGATCATGCGCTCCCTGGCGGCGGAGGGCAAGTCCATCCTCTTTATCTCCCACAAGCTCAACGAGATCATGGAGGTGGCCGACCGCTGCTCTGTGCTGCGCAAGGGCAAGTACATCGGCACCGTCAACATTGCCGATACCTCCCGGGAAGAGCTCAGCCGCATGATGGTGGGCCGTGACGTGGAGTTTGTGGTCCACAAGGAGCCGGCCAAGCCCGGCGAGACCATCCTGGAGGTGGAGGGACTCACCATTGCCTCCAAGGCCCACAACAACAATGCTGTGAAGAATGTCTCCTTTACGGTGCGGGCCGGCGAGATCGTCTGTATCGCCGGCATCGACGGCAACGGACAGACGGAGTTGGTCTACGGCCTGACGGGCCTGGAGAGCGCCAAGAGCGGCCGTATCTGCCTGCGGGGTGAGGACATCACCCACGCCTCCATCCGCCGCCGCTCCACCATGGGCATGAGCCATATTCCGGAGGACCGCCACAAGCACGGTCTGGTGCTGGACTACTCCCTGGAGGACAACATGGTGCTCCAGCGGTACTTCGAGCCTGAGTTTGTCACCAAGACCGGCTTCCTCAAGCGCCGGGCCATCCGCGCCTATGCCTCCCGCCTTATTGAACAGTACGATGTCCGCTCGGGACAGGGCCCCGTCACCGTGGCCCGCAGCATGTCCGGCGGCAACCAGCAAAAGGCCATCATCGCCCGGGAGATCGACAAAAACCCCGAGCTGCTCATTGCCGTCCAGCCTACCCGCGGATTGGACGTGGGCGCCATCGAGTACATCCACAAGCAGATCGTCTCCCAGCGGGACAGCGGAAAGGGCGTGCTGCTGGTGAGCCTGGAGCTGGATGAGGTCATGGCTCTCAGCGACCGGATCCTCGTCATGTACGAGGGCGAGATCGTGGGCGAGCTGGATCCCAAGACCACCACGGTGGAAGAACTGGGCCTTTACATGGCCGGCGCGAAGCGGAAGGGGGCGTAAGCAGTGAAAAAGGAAAAGACATCTCTTTTGCGCAACGGCGCGGTCCAGTCGCTGCTGGCGTCGCTGCTTTGCATTTTGCTGGGCCTTCTCATCGGCTACATCGCCCTGCTGCTCATCAACCCCAGCGGAGCGGGAGAGGCCATTTTGACCATCGTCAAAAACTTCATGACCTATTCCCGCTCTACCGCCCAGCTCAAGTACCTGGGCAACACCCTGGCCAAGACAGCACCTTTGCTGATGTGCAGTTTATCGGTCCTTTTTGCCTATAAAGTGGGCCTTTTCAACATCGGCGCCGCGGGTCAGTACGTGGTGGGCGCCGGTGCCAGCCTCTACTGTGCCCTGGCCTGGGGCATGCCCTGGTATGTGTGCATGCTGGTGGCCATCGTGGCGGGCGCGTTGCTGGGCGCTGCCTCCGGCATCTTGAAGGCATACTGCAACGTCAATGAGGTCATCTCCTGCATCATGCTCAACTGGATCAGCCTGTATCTGGTGAATACCATCCTCACCGGCGTGAAAGAGCCCACCAGCCCCTATACGGTGAATATCTCCACCGTCAACCCGGACGCCCTGCTGCCCAGCCTGGGCCTGGGCGCTCTCTTCAGCAACAATCAGTATGTGACCATCGCCATTCCCCTGGCCGTGCTGGTGGCCGTGGGCGTGTGGGTGCTGCTGGACAAGACGAAGCTGGGCTACGAGCTCAAGGCCACCGGCTGCAACAAGTTCGCCGCCAAGTACTGCGGCATGGCCGAAAAGCGCAACCTGATCCTCACCATGGCCATCTCCGGGGGCCTGGCTGCCATGGGCGCCGCCATGCTGTACCTCACCGGCTTTGAGCAGTGGCAGTGCACCCAGTCCGCCATCCCAGCCATGGGCTTCAACGGCATCGCCGCCGCTTTCCTGGGCGGCCTCCATCCCATCGGCGCTGTGCTTTCCTCTCTCTTTATCCAGCACATCACCAACGGCGGCGCCTACGTGGACAAGACCATGTACTCCGCCCAGATCTCTGACTTTATCTCCGCCATCATCATTTACCTCTGCAGCTTCGTGCTGTTCTTCAAGTATATCCTCAACCAGCGGCTGGACCGCCGGGACGAAAAGCGTGCCCAGCGGGAAGCGGATCACGGGAAGGGAGGCGAGACGAAATGACACTGCTGCTGCAATATACGCTGATTTTCGCCTCCGTTCTGGTATTGGTGGCTCTGGGTGGATGCTTCTCTGAGCACTCCGGCGTCATCAACATCGGCCTGGAGGGCATCATGGTCATGGGCGCCCTGGGCGGCGCGCTGATGATGAAGTTTCTGCCTGCCGGCACAGCGGCCCCGGTCATCATTTTGCTGGTGACACTGGCCAGCATGCTGCTGGGCCTCATCTATTCGCTGCTGTTGGCGGTAGCGGCCATCAACTTCAAGGCCGACCAGACCCTGGTGGGCACCGCCATGAACCTGCTTGGCACTGCGGCGGCCACCGTGTTCGTCAAGGCCATGAACACCGCCGAGAGCGTGGACAACGTCTCCTCCACCATCCAGTATATCGAGCCCAAGAAGGCCTTTTTGGTGAACATCGGCTCCTTTGAGTTCAACTGGTTCATGCTGATGGCCGCGGCGGCGCTGGTCATCGCCTATGTGACGCTGTACAAGACCCGGTTCGGCCTGCGGCTCATGGCCTGCGGCGAGCATCCCCAGGCGGCGGACAGCGTGGGTATCAACGTCTATAAGATGCGCTATGCCGGCGTTATGATCTCCGGTGTGCTGGGCGGCCTGGGCGGCATCGTGTATATCACCGCCGGCGTCAGCGAGTGGAAGTTTGAAAACGGCGTGGCGGGCTTCGGCTTTTTGGCACTGGCCGTTATGATCTTCGGCCAGTGGAAGCCCACCCGCATTGCCCTGGCGGCCATTCTGTTCGGCTTCTTCCGGGCCCTGGGCAACGTGTACTCCGGCTTCGACGTGCTGCAGGCACTGAACCTGCCCAGCTCCGTGTACAACATGCTGCCCTACATCATCTCCCTGGTGGTCCTGGCGTTCACCTCCCAGAAGTCCCGGGCGCCCAAGGCGGAGGGCATCCCTTACGACAAGGGACAAAGATGATACAAATTGTAGAATTTTAGAAAAACAATACCCTCCGTTGTCGAAATTGGCAGCGGAGGGTATTGCTATGCCAGCACATACCCGGCCAGCAGCCAGCCCAACAGTCCCGAGAGCAGGCCGTGGACGGCCTTGCCCGCTGCGGCGCGGCCCATGGAAAGACCGCTCTTTTCCACCACAGCTGCCGTCTGACACAGTACGGAGAGCCCGCCCCAGCCGGACATGGCGGCGGCCAGGGAAAAGCCCATGCGGTCCGGCGTCAGCAGCGGCGTCAGGGAAAAAAGCTCCGTGATGCCCACGGCTGCCGTGCCAGCCAGGCCGCCCAGGGTGAGCAGCGGCCGGGAGAGCACATAGAAGAACACCACAAAGGCGCAGACGGACAAAATGGCCCCCAGCCCCTCCCGGACGGACTGCACCAGGGCGGAGGAAAAGGAGATATCCTGTGAAGCGGATCGCCTTTTCACATACTGATGTCCAAAAGAAACACCGTGCCCCCGGAAGAGGAGACCCGTCAAAAGCGCGCAGAGCACGTGGATGAGCCAAAGCCACACGCCGGTCCGCACGGAGCCGAACACGCCCACGCCCAAAACGCTGATGAGAAAGACCGGATTGGAGTTGTTGGCAAAGCAGAGGAGCCGCTCCGCCTCCTCCCGGCTGAGAGAGCCGGCGGTGTACAGCTCCGCCGCCGTCCGGGCCCCCACCGGGTAGCCGCCCGCAAGACCC
>DYBL01000097.1 GCA_019418625.1 Clostridiales bacterium
GGGCTCTGCGGAGATCACCGCTCCGGCGGGCAGGGGCTCCTGGACCGCTGGGGAGGCGTTGGGAGACTCGTGGATCTCCACGCCCACGCCGTGGCCAAAGCTGTGGCCGAAATAGTCCCCGTACCCGGCGGCGGCAATGACGCTGCGGGCCGCGCCATCCACTGCCTTGCCCGTGACGCCTGCCCGGGCGGCGGCGATGCCGGCCTTCTGGGCGGAGAGCACCGTCTCATACACCCGGCGCATCTCCTCGTCGGCGCTGCCCACCGCCACGGTGCGGGTCATGTCGGAGCAGTAGCCGCGGTACACACAGCCAAAGTCCATGGTGACGAACTCGCCCCGGGCAATGGCCTTGTCCGACGGCACGCCGTGGGGCAGGCTCCCGTTGGGGCCGGAGACCACGATGGGATCAAAGGACATATCCTCCGCTCCGAAGTGCAGCATCAGGTACTGGAGCCGGGCCGCGATCTCCTTTTCCGTAACGCCGGGGCGGATCTCGTTCAAAATTTCCTCCAGGGCTTTTTCCGCAATGCGCTGGGCCTGCTCCATCACCGCCAGCTCCTCCGGGCTTTTCACACTGCGAAGCTCCCACAAAAGCTCCGTGGCGGGCACCAGCTCACAGGAGAGGGCCTTGGCATAGAAGCCGTGGTCCCGGACGGTCATATAGGCATCCTCAAAGCCAAGGCGGGCAATGCCTTCCTCTTTCACCACTTCCTCAATGAGCACACTGTATCCCCGGCCGGGCCGCACCTCGGCGATGCGGGCGTCCTGAACATAGCGCTCCGCCGCCTCAATATAGCGGGAGTCCGTGAAATACCAGGCGCCCCGGCGGGTCACCAGGGCCGCGCCGTCCGTTCCGGCGGAGTGAAAGCCGGAGGCATAAAAGCGGTTAGCCTCCTCCGTCAGCAGTACCGCGTCCAGATCATACTGTTCCAGCCGGGCCGCGATCTGAGAAAAATGGTTCATGATACCCTTCCTTTCCGTTTCATGATGGGTGATGGGGCCTTTTTTCCATTATGATAGCACAATTTTGGACGGACCGCACCGTCTGGTTTCCTGACCGGCGGTTACTTCTGCTCTTCCTGACGCTTCAGCGCCGCCTCCACAAACCCGTAGAACAGGGGGTGTGCATGGTCGGGACGAATAGGCGCATCCTGCGCCATTCCCCTAAATGCCCGCGGGACTCGCCGCCTCAGGCGGCAGCCGTCCCGCACGGGCGGAGCCGTCCCGACGGTTACTTCTGCTCTTCCTGACGCTTCAGCGCCGCCTCCACAAACCCGTAGAACAGGGGATGTGCATGGTCGGGACGGCTCTTAAACTCCGGGTGGAACTGGGCGCCCACGAACCAGGGGTGGTCCGGCAGCTCCACGATCTCCACCAGCCGCTCGTCGGGGGAGAGGCCCGCCAGCACCAGACCGGCCTGCTCCATCTGGGTACGGTAGTCGTTGTTGAACTCGAAGCGGTGACGGTGCCGCTCGGAGATCTCCGCCATGCCATAGAGGGCGCGGCTGCGGCTGCCCTCCTTGAGCACGCAGGGGTACTTGCCAAGGCGCATGGTGCCGCCCTTTTCCGTCACGTTCACCTGGTCGGGCATGAGGGCGATGACCGGATGGGCCGTGGTCTCGGAGAACTCGGCGGAGTCCGCGTCCTTCCAGCCCAGCACGTCCCGGGCAAACTCCACCACCGCCATCTGCATGCCCAGGCAGATGCCAAGGTAAGGCACGCCGTGCTCCCGGGCGTACCGGCAGGCCAGGATCATGCCCTCCACGCCCCGGTCGCCGAAGCCGCCGGGCACCAGCACACCGGACACATCTCCCAGCACCGTGTCCAGATTCTCCGGCGTCAGCGTCTCGGAGTCCACCCAGCGGATATCCACCACCGCGTCGTTGGCGGTGCCGGCGTGGTGCAGCGACTCCACTACGGACAAATATGCGTCGTGGAGCTGGGTGTACTTGCCCACCAGGGCAATGGTCACCTGCCGGCTGGCGCTCTTCTCCCGCTTGACCATGGCACTCCACTCCCGCAGGTCCGGCTGGTGGGTGATGAGGCCCAGCTTGCGGCACACCACCTCGTCCAGGCCCTCCTTTGCCAGCAGCAGCGGCACCTCATAGAGGGTCTGGGCCGTGGCGTTCTGGATGACGCACGCCGGCTCCACATTGCAGAAGAGGGCGATCTTGCGGCGGATGTCCTCCGTCAGCGGCGCGTCGCACCGGCACACCAGCACGTCCGGCTGGATCCCCAGGGACAAAAGCTCCTTCACCGAGTGCTGGGTGGGCTTGCTCTTGAGCTCTCCGGAGCCGGGGATCTCCACCACCAGGGGCACATGGATGAAGGCCACGTCCCCGTGGGGCCGCTCTGCCGCCACCTGGCGGATGGCCTCCAGGAAGGGCTGGGACTCGATGTCGCCCACGGTGCCGCCGATCTCGCAGATGACCACGTCCACGTCCTCTCCGGCCATGGCATAGATGCGCTCTTTGATCTCATTGGTGATGTGGGGGATGATCTGCACCGTGGCGCCCAGGTAGTCGCCCCGCCGCTCCCGGTTCAGCACCGACCAGTAGATCTTGCCGGAGGACACGGAGCTGTTGCCGGTCAGGTCCTCGTCCACGAACCGCTCGTAGTGCCCCAGGTCCAGATCCGTCTCCGCGCCGTCGTCGGTGACGAACACCTCGCCGTGCTGGTAGGGGCTCATGGTGCCCGGGTCCACATTGATATAGGGGTCCAGCTTCTGGTTTCGCACCCGCACGCCCCGCTGCTTCAGAAGTCTGCCCAGCGACGCCGCGCAGATCCCCTTTCCCAGGCCGGACACCACGCCGCCCGTGACAAACACATACTTCGTTGCCATATACATCCCTGCCTTTCTTCCTTATCCTGCCCCTTACGGGGGAATTGTACGCTCCGCACAGACAAAAACGGCCGCTCTTTCCAAAATAAAAAGCACCGCCGGATCCGTTTGCGGCTGAAAGTCCCTTCTGTAATCCGGACTCTCAGCTGCGATCCGCGGTGTCGCCTCCGTGTTCGATTGTCGCCTTGCGGCCCATGCCGCAAACCGCTGCCAAAGCGCTTCCAAAATACGTTCCAAGGATAGCACTGCGCTGTGGAAAAGTCAACGGCGCGGTTTTGAACAGTTCGTGCATGAACGGTACCTGTTTTTGTAAAAAATGACGGTTGACTTTATCCCTTTAAAGCTGTATGTTGTAAAAGTAACGAGAGCGGTGGTTTGGAAGCACCTCTCTCCCTCCGCCGGTGCGGAGGCACGCCCGGGGCAGCGCTCCGGTGCCGATGATCCAATGAAAAGGAGAGCTCTGCCATGAAAAAGAAATTGCTTGCTTTGACTCTGGCCGGCGTGATGGCGCTGAGCCTGGCTGCCTGCGGCAGCACCGAGGAGACCCAGGAGCCCGCCGCCTCCGGCGACGGCACCTACACCATCGGCATCTGCCAGCTGGTGCAGCACGACGCGCTGGATGCCGCCACCCAGGGCTTTATCGACGCGGTGAAGGAGGGCCTTGGCGAAGAGAACGTCCACATTCTGGAGCAGAACGCCTCCAACGATTCCGCCGCCTGCTCGTCCATCTGCGGCCAGTTCGTCACCGAGGGCGTGGACCTGATCCTGGCCAACGCCACCCCGGCCCTGCAGGCCGCCGTGGCCGCCACCGGCTCCATCCCCATTCTGGGCACCTCCGTCACCGAGTACGGCGTGGCCCTGGACATCGATAACTTCAGCGGCACCGTGGGCGGCAACGTCTCCGGCACCTCCGACCTGGCGCCTCTGGACCAGCAGGCCGCCATGGTAAAGGAGCTGTTCCCCAACGCCAAGACCGTGGGATTGGTGTACTGCTCCGGCGAGCCCAACAGCCAGTACCAGGTGGACACCGTCAAGGGCTATCTGGAGGATCTGGACTACACCTGTGAGCTTTACAGCTTCGTGGACTCCAACGACGTCACCTCCGTGGTCAAGACCGCCTGCGACAACAGCGACGTTTTGTACATCCCCACCGACAACACCGCCGCCTCCAACGCCGAGGCCATCAACAACGTGGCCCAGCCCGCCGGCGTGCCCATCGTGGCCGGCGAGGAGGGCATCTGCGCCGGCTGCGGCGTGGCGACGCTGTCCATCAACTACTATGACCTGGGCGTGGCCACCGGCAACATGGCCGTCCGCATCCTCAAGGACGGGGAGGACATCTCCACCATGGCCATCGAGTACGCCCCCCAGTTCACCAAGAAGTACAACGTGGATTTGGCGGACGCCCTGGGCGTGACCATCCCCGAGGACTACGTGGCCATCGGCTGATCGGACCGCAATTCACCCATCCGCGGGAGAGGGCTTCCCCCCTCCCGCGGATTTGTGCAAGCCGTTGAACGGCGGATTTCCAAGGAAACAACGGAGGAGAAAACCATGCTTGATTTTGCGAAGCTGCTGGGCAGCCTGCCGGGCGGCGTGGCCCAGGGACTGATCTGGGGCATCATGGCCATCGGCGTATACCTCACCTACAAGATCCTGGACATTGCCGACCTGACTGTGGACGGCACCATGTCCACCGGCGGCGCCGTGTGCGTCATGATGATCCTGGGCGGGCACAGCATGCCCGTGGCCTTGGCCGCCGCGTTTCTGGCCGGTATGGCCGCCGGATTCATCACCGGCTTTCTGCACACGGTCATGGGCATCCAGGCCCTGCTGGCCGGTATTCTGACCCAGCTCTCTTTGTACACCATCAACCTCAAGATCATGGGCTGGGGCACCGGCGCCGGCAAGGCCAACCAGGCCATCAGCGTGGACAAGTACGACCTGGTGGTCTCCTCCCGCTACCTCTTCGACGGCAGCTATCCCTGGTACAAGAGCCCCATTTTGTGGGGCGCCGTGTTCTGCCTGGTCATCATTCTGGCGCTGTACTGGTTCTTCGGCACGGAGCTGGGCTGCTCCATCCGCGCCACCGGCGCCAACCCCAACATGAGCCGGGCCCAGGGCATCAATGTGGACTTCAACAAGGTGCTGGGCCTCATGCTCTCCAACGGTCTGGTGGCACTGTCCTCCGCCCTGCTTGCCCAGTATCAGGGCTTTATCGACATCAACTCCGGCCGCGGCGCCATCGTCATCGGCCTGGCCGCCGTCATCATCGGCGAGGTGCTCTTCTCCAAGGTCTTCCGCAACTTCGGTCTGAAGCTGGCGGCCGTGGTGCTGGGCGCCATCATCTACTATCTGGTCATGCAGGTGGTGCTGTGGCTGCGGGTGGACTCCGACATGCTCAAGCTCCTCACCGCCGTGATCGTGGCCATCTTCCTGGCCGTGCCCTATCTCAAGGGCAAGCACAGCCGCCCCAAGCTGGCGGTTGCCAACAAGGGAGGTGCGGATCATGCTTGAGCTGAAGAACGTATGGAAGGTATTCAACGCGGGCACCGTCAATGAAAAGCAGGCCCTGCGGGGCGTGGATCTGACCCTCAACGACGGGGACTTCGTCACCGTCATCGGCGGCAACGGCGCCGGCAAATCCACCATGCTCAACGCCGTGGCCGGTACCTACGGCGTGGACGCCGGCTCCATCATCATCGACGGCACCGATGTGACCCACCTGCCCGAGTACAAGCGGGCCCCCTTCATCGGCCGGGTGTTCCAGGACCCCATGCTGGGCACCGCCCCCACCATGCAGATCGAGGAGAACATGGCTCTGGCCGCCCGCCGGGGCCAGCGGCGGGGCCTGGGCTGGGGCATCACCCGCGCAGAGCGGGCGGAGTACCGCCGGCTGCTGGAGCGGCTGGACCTGGGTCTGGAGGACCGCCTGACCAGTAAGGTGGGATTGCTCTCCGGCGGCCAGCGCCAGGCGCTGACGCTGCTGATGGCCTCCATGAAAAAGCCCAAACTGCTGCTTCTGGACGAGCACACCGCCGCCCTGGACCCCAAGACCGCCGCCAAGGTGCTGGCCCTTTCCGATCAGATCGTGGAGGAAAACCATCTGACCACCATGATGGTCACCCACAATATGCGCGATGCCATCGCCCACGGCAACCGGCTCATCATGATGTATGACGGCCGGATCGTCATCGACGTGGCCGGCGAGGAAAAGAAAAAGCTCACCGTGCCCGACCTGCTGGCCCTGTTCAGCAAGGTCAGCGGCAGCGACGAGGCCGACGACAAGCTGCTTTTGTCTTAACCCCCTCCGCCCCTCCCGCTCCGGCGGGAGGGGCTTCCTTTTTCCTGTTCCGACCGGCAGCGCGAAAAATTTTCGCGGATTGGTGGTTGACAATCGTCCGCCCAGTGCGTATAATGTGAATAATTTCAAATCAAAACCTGTGAGCAAGAGGAGTAACCGGTTTCGGTCACCTTTCAGAGAGCCGCGGATGGTGGGATCGCGGCAGAGGACGTTCCGGCGAATGGACTTGCGAGGGCAGAGCGAACGGCCACGCGCCCAGTAGCCTCTGACGGGGCCCGCACCCGTTACCAGGGCGGCACGGATCATTGTCCGTGAAACGAGCGGGCGCATTTGCGTCAACTTGGGTGGTACCGCAGGATCAGAAGTCTTGTCCCAAATCTGGGATGGGGCTTTTTTTGTTGCCCGGAAAGGAGCGTTTTTTATGAAAGAAAATACCCGGCGATGGTGCCTTGGAGCTTTGGTTCTTTCCCGCTGAATCCACATTTTCATGAATTAAAGGAGAATTGACTATGAAAAAGTTCCGTATGATCGCCGCCGCTCTGGCCCTCGTTCTGGCTCTGCCCCTGACCGCCTGCGGCCAGAAAGAATCTGAAAACACCGTATACTCCATCGGCATCAGCCAGTATGGCGAGCACGCCTCTTTGGACAACTGCCGCATCGGCTTCCTGCAGGGTCTGGAGGAAGCCGGTCTGGTGGAGGGCACCGACTTCACCGTGGATTACCAGAACGCCGGCTTTGACGACAATATCGCCCGCCAGATCGGCGACTCCTTCTCCGCCGCCGACGTGGATCTGATGGTGGCCATCGCCACTCCCTCCGCCGTGGCCTGCTACGCCGCCGCCGAGAACAAGGACATTCCCGTGATCTTTACCGCCATCAACGATCCCGTCCAGGCGGGACTGGACTCCGGCAACGTCACCGGTACCTCCGACGCCCTGCCGGTGGAGGCCCAGCTGCAGCTGATCCGCCAGCTGCAGCCCGAGGCCAAGACCATCGGCATCCTCTACACCACCAGCGAGCCCAACTCTGTCTCCACCATTGCCGAGTATCAGGAAAAGGCCCCGGATTACGGCTTCACCATTGACGCCGTGGGCGTCACCTCCCAGGCCGAGGTCACCCAGGCGGCGGACACCGTCCTCTCCCACGGTGTGGACGCCATGTCCAACCTGACGGACAACAATGTGGTAGGCGTACTGCCCGCCATCCTGGAAAAGGCCAACGAGGCAGGCGTGCCCATCTACGGCTCCGAGGTGGAGCAGGTGAAGCTTGGCTGCGTTGCCTCCGCCGGCATCGACTACGTCCAGCTGGGCAAGCAGACCGGCCTCATGGCCGCCAAGGTCCTGCGGGGCGAGGCTACCTGCGCTGAGCTGCCCTATGAGACCATCTCTGAATACAGCATTTACATCAACTCTCCCGCGCTGAGCGCCATGGGCATCTCCGTTCCCGCGGACATCGCCGAAACGGCTGTGGAGAGCTCCGCGCAATAAATCATCAGGAGGAATCACCTATGAAACTCATCACCTATCGCTTCCGGGGCGCCGAGCATGTGGGCGCCCTGACCGGAGACGGCGCCCATGTGGCGCCGCTCCCCTTTGCGGATATGAACCAGCTGATCGCCGCCTCTTCCCTGCCCCATCTGCGTGCCATGGCGGCCCAGGCGGAGGAGGCCGGCGCCGTGATCCCCACGGCCCAGATCACCCTTCTTGCGCCCATTCCCCGCCCCCGGCAGGATATTTTGTGCCTGGGCATGAACTACAAGGCCCACGAGGCGGAGGCCGCCCGCTACGATGCGGACGCCTTCACCAAGGAAAAGCCCGTGGCCGTGTACTTTTCCAAGCGGGTCAGTGAGGCAGTGGCTCCCGGCGGCGATATTCCCCGCCACGCGGGTCTGGTGGAGAAGCTGGACTATGAGGTGGAGCTGGCGGTGATCCTGGGCAAGGATGCCCGAAATGTGCCCGCAGAACAGGCTACCGACTATATCTTCGGCTACACCATCGTCAACGACGTCTCCGCCCGGGATCTCCAGACCGGCCACAAGCAGTGGTATTTCGGCAAGAGCCTGGACGGCTTCACCCCCATGGGTCCCTGCATCGTCACCGCCGACGAGATCGCCTTTCCTCCGGCTCTGGACATCTCCTCCACCGTCAACGGCGAAGTGCGGCAATCGTCCAACACGGCGCAGTTCCTCACCGACATCCCCTCCCTTCTGGCGGAGCTCACCGCCGGCATGACGCTGCTGCGGGGCACCATCATCGCCACCGGCACCCCCGCCGGCGTCGGCATGGGGTTTGACCCGCCCCGGTTCTTGGACACCGGCGACACCGTCTCGTGCACCATCGAGGGGATCGGCACGCTGACCAATACCGTCCGCTGAGCGGACAAAGGAGGCCTTTTCTATGGCGGACCTGCTCATCAGCACCCTTACCCAGGGCCTGATCTACGCGCTGATCTCCTTCGGCGTATACATTACCTATTCCATCCTGGACTTCCCCGACCTGGGGGTGGACGGCACGTTCCCCCTGGGCGCCGCCGTCACCGCCGTGCTGCTGACCCGGGGCGTCAGTCCTCTGGCCACCCTGGCCGCGGCCATAGCCGCCGGAGCTCTGGCGGGTCTTTTCACCGGCGTGGTCCATGTATGCCTGAAGGTACGCAACCTGCTGGCTGGCATCATCACTATGACGGCCCTCTTCTCCATCAATCTGCAGATCGCCGGATCCAACCTGACGGTGGACCGCAGCGTGGAGACCATCTTCACCGCCGCCTGGGCGGAATCTGCCCTGGGCGGCCTGAACCTAATGGAGCGCAAGCTGGTGATCTCCCTGGTGCTGGTGATCGTGGTGAAGGTGGTGCTGGACCTGTACTTCAAGACCAAGTCCGGCCTGCTGCTGCGGGCAGTGGGCGACAACGCGGACCTTGTGACCACCCTGGCCAAGGACCGGGGCGCAGTGAAGATCTTCGGCCTTATGCTCTCCAACGCCCTGGTGGCCCTGGCCGGCAGCGTGGTGTGCCACGAGCAGCGCAGCTTCTCCGCCACCATGGGCACCGGCCAGCTGGTCTACGGTCTGGCCGCCGTCATCATCGGCGTATCCCTCATGAACTTCTATGCCGCCGGGCCCGGCCGTCTCCTGCGGGGCAAGCCGGTGCTGCGGCTGCTGGCTTCCCCTCAGGGCACCACGGCTGTGGTGCTGGGCAGTATCCTCTACAAGCTGTGCATCCAGGCGGCGCTGAACGCGGGCCTGCCTGCCAACATGATGAAGCTGGCCACCGCCGTGCTGTTTTTGCTGGTGCTGGTGGTATCCGGCCGGAAAGGAGAGGCGATCATCCATGCTTGAGATCCGGGACATCACCAAGGTCTATAACCCCGGCACCGTGGCCGAGCAGCGGCTGTTCGACCATTTTTCCCTGACGGTGGAGACCGGGCAGTTTGTCACCATCGTAGGCGGCAACGGCAGCGGCAAGACCTCTCTTTTGAACATTCTCTGCGGCTCCATCCCCATGGACGGCGGCGACGTACTCATCGACGGCAAAAGCGTGCGCCGGCTCAAGGACTACCGCCGCTACGCCGACATGGGCCGGGTCTATCAAAATCCCTCCGCCGGCACCTGCCCTAACCTGACCATGCTGGAAAACCTGTCCCTGGCGGACAACAAGGGCAAGCCCTTCGGCCTTGGCTGGGGCGTGAACCGCCGCCGGGCAGATGCCTACCGCGACCAGCTCCGGGAGCTGGGCCTGGGTCTGGAGGATAAGCTGGACGTGAAGATGGGCGCCCTCTCCGGCGGCCAGCGGCAGGCAGTTTCCCTGCTGATGGCCACCATGACGCCCCTGCGCTTTTTGATCCTGGATGAACACACCGCCGCCCTGGACCCCAAGACCGCCGAGGTCATCATGGCCCTGACGGATAAGATCGTCCGCCAAAAGCAGCTTACTGCCATGATGGTGACCCACAACCTGCGCCACGCCGCCCAGTACGGCGACCGCATTTTGATGATGCAGCGGGGCAAGATCGTGCTGGACCGCTCCGGCGCGGAAAAGGCAGCCACCGGCATGGAGGAGCTTCTCTCCCTGTTCAACCGCTACTCCCTGGAAGAGCCCGGCGCCTGAGGGCAAACGCTTCTCTTTTCAAACACTACGGCCCGCGGCGCATGCGCCGCGGGCCGTCGCTTTGTCCATATATTTGAGAAATCCCGCAATTGGCCGCTCTGTGCAGAGCCAGGGCTGCGCGTCTTTGTCAGCCGCAGCCGGAAGGCCTTCCGCAACACAAAAGGCCAGGCGCTCCGCAAATGCGGAGCGCCTGGCTTTTTCATATCCGGGGAGAGTGGATGGATAGACGATCAGACCGCAGCCTTGTTCTTCTTGCCGGTGATAGCGTCCATGAGCACGGCGATAGCGCCGTCGCCAGTGACGTTGCAGGCAGTACCGAAAGAGTCCTGAGCGATGTACAGAGCGATCATCAGGCCCTGCATGGTCTCATCAAAGCCCAGCATGGACTGCAGGATGCCCAGAGCGGCCATAACAGCACCGCCGGGGACGCCAGGAGCAGCCACCATGGTGACGCCCAGCATCAGGATGAAGGGGAACATCTTGCCGAAGGTGACGGGCTGGCCCATCATCATCATGACGGCGATGGAGCAGCTGGTCAGGGTGATGGTAGAACCGGACAGGTGAATGGTGGCGCACAGGGGGCACACAAACTCCGCGATGGAGTCGGACACGCCGTTCTTCTTGGTGCACTCCACGGTGACGGGAATGGTAGCAGCGGAGGACTGGGTGCCGATAGCGGTGGTGTAAGCGGGGATCATGTTCTTGATCAGGCCGAAGGGATTCTTCTTGGCAGCAGTACCGGCAACGGTATACTGGAACAGAAGGATCACAACATGCAGCACCAGGATGACGGCGAACACCTTCACGAAGGAGGTCATCAGCTCCATGATGGTGCCGGCATAGGTCAGCTTGGCGAAGATGCCGTACACATGGATGGGCAGCAGAGGAATCACAACGCTGGCCACCAGCTTGGTGATGATGGCGGCGAAGTCGTCGATGGCAACCTTCAGGGTCTTATCCTTGACCAGAGTCAGGCCCAGGCCCAGGATGAAGGAGATCAGCAGGGCTTCCATAACGCCCATGATGGGAGGCATCTCGATGGTGAACAGGCCGCTGAGGGCGGTCTCTTCCGCGTTCTGGGCATCAGCCACGAACATGTCGGCGTGCACCAGGCTGGGGAACAGAGCCATATCCACGGCAAATGCCAGAGAACCGGCGATAATGGTGGACAGATAGGCCACACCAGTGGTCTGGGCCAGGGTCTTGCCGGCGCCTTCGCCCAGGTCGGCGATACCGGGGATGACGAAGCCAATGATGATCAGGGGAATGCAGAAGTTCAGGAAGTTGCCGAAGATGCTGTTGTAGGTCGCACCGATCTGGATGATCAGCTCACCGGCATCGCCCATGCTCTGGCAGACCGTACCGACGATCAGGCCCAGGACGATAGCAATGAGCAGTTTGGGCAGCAGGCCCAACTTTTTCTTTTGCTTTTCCATTGTTTTTTCGATCTCCGGGCTCCTACTCCGGAGATCCCCCTCCTTTTATTTTTTATTAATTGCCGGATTTTAGCCCAGCAAAGAATAACCCTTTTCCCGCAGGGCGGCCTTGATCTCCTCCACATGGGCCTCGTTGCGGGTCTCCAGCACCATGGTCACCAGGCATGCACCCACGTCGGAATCCTTGGCCTCGCGCTCGTGGTTGACGCTGAGGATGTTGGCGCCGCAGCCGGACACCACCTGCAGCACCTGGATCAGGCTGCCGGGCTTATCCACCACCTTGGTGGTGATCTCGGTGATACGGCCGGACTTGGTCAGGCCCTTGGTGATGATACGGGAGAGCGTGGTCACGTCCACGTTGCCGCCGGAGACGACGCACACGGTCTTCTTCTCGGAGATGTCCACCTTGCCGAACATGCAGGCAGCCACGGTGGTGGCGCCGGCGCCCTCGGCCACGGTCTTCTGGCCTTCCATCAGAGCCAGGATGGCAGCAGCGATCTCGTCCTCGGTGACGGTGACGATCTCGTCCACATACTTCTGGCACATCTCAAAGGTCATGTTGCCGGGAGTCAGCACGTGGATGCCGTCGGCCAGAGTATCGCCGTCGGGCACCGTGGTGATCTTGCCGGCCTTGCAGGACTCATACATGGAAGGCACGGTAGCAGCCTGAACGCCGATGACCTTGCAGGAGGGCTTCAGGCTCTTGATGGCCAGCGCGATGCCGCTGATGAGGCCGCCGCCGCCGATGGGGCAGACCACCTGCTCCACCTCGGGCAGCTGCTCGAGGATCTCCAGGCCGATGGTGCCCTGGCCGGCCATGACATAGGGATCGTTGAAGGGATGGGCAAAGGTGTAGCCGTGCTCCTTGGCCAGACGGTCCGCCTCGCGGGCAGCATCGTCATACACGCCGGGAACCAGCACCACTTCGGCGCCGTACTTCTTGGTGGCCTCCACCTTGCTGATGGGGGCACCGGCAGGCATGCAGATGATGGACTTGATGCCCAGCTTGGTAGCGGACAGAGCAATGCCCTGGGCATGGTTGCCGGCAGAGCAGGCGATGACGCCCTTGGCCGCCTCTTCAGGGGTCAGGGAACGGATCTTGTTGTAGGCGCCGCGGATCTTGAAGGCACCGGTGAGCTGCAGGTTCTCCGCCTTGATGTACAGGTTGTCGGCGATCTTGGACGCGGCATCCAGAGGAGTTCTGCGGGCGATGCCCTTGAGCGCCTTCTGAGCGTCCTGGATCATTTCCAATGTCAGCATGAAAATAACCTCCCAATCATTTTTGCTTTTCAGCCTTTTCAACAATTCTTCCACGATCAAGAGCGGATGCAGTTGGTCAATTCAAGAAGATTGTCCTCTAATGAAAGACAAATTCTTTTTTCTTTGTTTTTCATTTTCTGCTAACATTATATAATTTGTATCCTGTAAATACAATGCACAATTCTTCCAATTGTTTTTTGGGGAAATACTACCTTTTGACGAAACGTCTACACCAGAAAGACAGTTGCTTCCAAAGTGTAGGCAGCCAGCAAAAAAAGAGGCATTTTTTTGACATCCACGCCGGGAAAAATCACCGTTTTTGCATCAATCGCCGCATTCCGGCCGCCAGTCCCTCCGCCGTCAGTTCGTACATGGGAAACACTTTGCCCAGATCCCAGTGGGTCTGGCTCCAGTAATCCCGCCGCTGCGGCATGGGGTTGGGGTTGAGCCAGATGAGATGGGAGAACTGGTTTTTCAGCCGCTCCAGACAGCGGATGCCCGACGGTCCGTAGCTGCGGGTGGACCAGTCATACATCGGCTCCGTCAGCTCATAGGGGTGCATGGCGGCGTCCCCCACCAAAATGAGCTTATAGCTGCTGTCGTAATTGCGCAGCACCCAGTCCAGCGGAACAGAGCCCCCGCCGCCCCACTGGAGGGAGGGCTCCAGATAGAGCTTGTCATAGACGCAGTTGTGGAAGTAATAGACATGCAGCTCTTTGAAGTGGTTGGACCGGGTGGCCGCCCGGAACAGGGCGCCGCACAGCCCGGCGTAGTACTCCATGGAGCCGCCGGAGTCCATCATCAGCAGCACCTTCACCGCGTTTTTCCGGGGCCTGCGGTAGCGGATGGTCAGGGTGCCGCCGTGGTCGCAGGTATCGTGGATGGTGCCGTCCACATCCACCTCCGGTTCCCCGTCCGACTGGAAGGACATCTGCCGCAGCAGCCGGAACGCCGTCTGGAACCGGCTGTCATCCAGCGTGGCGTCCCCCCGGAAGTCCCGGAACCGTCGCTCTCCGGCAACGGATACCGCCGTGCGGTGCTGCCCCGTGCCGCCGATGCGGATGCCTCCGGGGTGCACGCCGCTGTTGCCGAAGGGAGAGCGGCCCTGGGTGCCCACCCAGTAGTTTCCGCCGTTGTGCTCCTCCGTCTGCTCTTTCAATCGCTCCTCCAGCCGTGCCATCAGCTGCTCCAGCGTCTCGTCCGGCACGCCCTGGCGGCGCAGGTCGGCGATGGTGCGGCCCAGATCCTCCATCGGATGCTCCAGCCACTCCAGCAGCTCCGGCGGCAGTTCCCCGTCCCAGGGCACGTCCCGGAAAAACTCCAGAAACACCCGGTCAAACCGGTCATAGTCCGCCTCGTCCTTCACCAGTACCATCCTGCAAAGCTGATAGAACCCCGTCAGGGACGAGCGGTGCAGCCCCCGGCTCAGCGCTTCCAGCAGCGTCAGCCACTCGCTGATGGACACATCCAGCCCCCGGGCGCGCAGCAGGTAAAAAAACTCCGCGAACATCCCTCACCCCAGCGCCTTGCGCAGCGTCCGCAGGTCCTTGTCCTTTTTCACCAGCACACCGGCAAAGGGGATCTCCCGGGCGATGCGCTCCGGCGCCACGCCGCCGGCTGCCAGGGCCCGCAGCCAGTCCACCAGCTCGGAGGTGCTGGGCCGCTTTTCGATGTCCCGCAGGCCCCGCACCCAGTAGAATGCCTCCAGGGCCTGGGTCAGCAGGTCCTGCTCCAGATCTCCGAAGTGGACACGGACGATCTGCTCCATCTGGGCGCGGTCGGGAAACTCGATATAGTGGAACACGCACCGTCGCAAAAAGGCGTCGGGCAGCTCCTTTTCCGCGTTGGAGGTGATGATGACCACCGGCCGCTGCCGGGCCCGCACCGTCTCCCCGGTCTCGGGGATATAAAACTCCATCCGGTCCAGCTCCCACAAAAGGTCGTTGGGAAACTCCAGGTCCGCCTTGTCGATCTCGTCGATGAGCAGCACCACCCGCTGCTCCGCGCGGAACGCCTCGCCCAGCTTGCCCAGCTTGATGTAACGGGCGATATCGTCCACGCCGCCGGTGCCGAACTGGCTGTCGTAAAGCCGCTGTACCACGTCATAGACATACAGACCGTCCTGGGCCTTGGTGGTGGACTTTACGTTCCACACCAGCAGCTGCTCTCCCAGGGCGTCCGCCACCGCCTGGGCCAGCAGCGTCTTGCCTGTGCCCGGCTCTCCCTTGATCAAAAGGGGCTTTTCCAGCGTGATGGCCACGTTCACCGCGCTCATCAGCTCCGGTGACGCCACATACTGCCCTGTACCTGTAAAGAAATGTTCCATGTTCGCTCCTCACAGTCTCAGATTCCGCCGCAATGCGGCATTTCAAATTATACCAGACAACCGCTCCCGTGACAATCGCCCCCGGAAAACGTTACATCATGCAACATCTCTTTGTATCATACAGCAACGTCATGTGATACATTTTCCGTCCCTTTTCCCTCTTTCCCCGTGTTTTTCCCGTTTTTATACCTGGCATGTTTTTTGCTTCATAGTTCTGCAAAAGCATGAACAAACTCGTGAATCGATTTTGAAAAGAGGTTACTGCAATGGAAATGGAAAAAGGCTTGCTTGAAGGCGTCGTAGTGCTGGATCTGACCCGCGTTCTGGCCGGTCCCTACTGCGGCATGATCCTGGCGGACATGGGCGCCACGGTCATCAAGGTGGAAAATCCCAAGGGCGGCGACGACACCCGCAAGATGGGCCCCTTTGTCAACGGCAACAGCGTTTATTACGCCAACTTCAACCGCAGCAAGATCGGCTGCACCCTGAACCTGAAGGACCCCGAGGCCAAGGAGATCTTCAAGGAGATGGTGAAGAAGGCGGACGTGGTCATCGAAAACTACCGTCCCGGCACCATGGAGAAGCTGGGCCTCGGGTACGATGTGCTCAAGGAGGTCAATCCCGCCATCATCTACGGCGCCGTGTCCGGCTTCGGCCACACCGGCCCCTTCAGCAAGCGGGCCGGCTATGATATCGTGGGCCAGGCCATGGGCGGATTGATGAGCACCACCGGCTGGCCCGGCGGACAGCCCACCCGCGTGGGCACCCCCATGGGCGACGTGCTGGGCGGACTGAACCTGGCCATCGGCGTGCTGGCCGCTCTGGTGAACCGTCAGAAGACGGGCCTGGGTGAGAAGGTGGACGTGGCCCTGGTGGACTCCGTGGTCTCCGCCATGGAGAACATCACCATGATCTATCAGGCCACCGGCCGTATCCCCCAGCGCATCGGCAACCGCTATGAGTCCACCTATCCCTATGACTCCTTCCCTGCCAAGGACGGCAACGTCATCATCGCCGCCGGCAACAACAAGCTCTTCGCCATTTTGTGCGATGTCATGGGCCAGCCGGAGCTGAAAGAGGATCCCCGCTTCCTGGAGGTCAAGGACCGGGTAGCCAACCACGAGCCCCTGCGGGAGATCGTCTCCGCCTGGACCCAGAATTACACCATCGAGGAGATCGACCAGATGCTCAACGGTGCCGGCTGCCCTGCCAGCGCCGTGAACACCATCGACCGCATGGTGGTCGATCCTCAGATCGCCGGCGCCCGGGATATGTTCCCCGAGATCGATCAGCCCGGCATCGGCAAGCTCCACATCACCGCCACCGCCCAGAAGCTCACCCGCACCAAGTCCTGCCCCCGCAAGCCCGCTCCCCTGCTGGGCGAGGACAATGCCGAGATCTTCGGCAAGATGCTGGGCTTTGACGAGGCCCGCTTGGCCGAGCTGAAGGAAAAAGGCGTGATTTAAAGGAGGCACCGCACCATGAAGCAGAAAATTGATGTGATCGAAGTCGGCCCCCGGGACGGCTTCCAAAGCGTGAAATGTGCCCAGATCACCACGGAGCAGAAGCTCAAGGTCATCGACGATCTGGTCGCCGCCGGCGTCAAGCATCTGGAGTACACCTCCTTCGTCAGCCCCAAGGCCATCCCCCAGCTGGCGGATGCCAAGGACGTCACCGAGGCAGTCCTGAAAAAGTATCCCGATCTGGACCTGTTCGCCCTGGTCCCCAACCTGCGGGGCGCTCAGAACGCCTATGAGCTGGGCCTCAGAAAGGTGTGCTATGTGGTTTCTCTGAGCGTGAGCCACAACAAGGCCAACATCAACCGCACCCACGAGCAGTCCCTGGAGGCCTACAAGGAGATCCGGGCCGCCTATCCCGACCTGGACGTGATCGTGGACCTGGCCACCACCTTCGGCTGCCCCTTCGAGGGTAAGTACGAAGACCCCGCCGCCGTAGTGGCGTTTTTGAAGGATTACGCGGACGCCGGCATGACCACCTGCTGCCTGTGCGACACCATCGGCATCGCCGATCCCGCCCAGGTCAAGGCCGTTATCGCCGCCGTGAAGGAGGCCTATCCCTCCCTGGAGCTGATGGTCCACTTCCACGATACCCGGGGCCTTGGCATGGTGAACACCATGGCCGCCATCGAATCCGGCGTCACCAAGATCCAGTCCGCCCTGGGCGGTCTGGGCGGCTGCCCCTTCGCCCCCGGTGCATCCGGCAACCTCTCCACGGAGGACATGGTCTGGATGCTCAACGAGATGGGCTATGACACCGGCATCTCCTTCTCCAAGCTCCTGGCCGCCGCCAAGGACCAGGTCAAGGTCATTGCCGGCAATTACAGCGGCCACCACATCAACGTGGAGGCCGAGACCCCCTGCAAAGCCTGATCCTTTTCTTTTCCCCTCTCTTTTCCATACGGGAAGACCCGGCCCGCAGTTCGCCGCTGCGGACCGGGTCTTTTCCCGTTTTCTCCCCAAAAACGCCATCGTATCTGACCTTATTTCAAATTCAAAAACTGACTCTTTCGGCAGGTCAGAGTCCCTGCTATAATGAGGCAAAACAAGCAAAGGAAGTGCCGTTTATGAAGCGCATCGTCAGCATCCAGGATATCTCCTGTCTGGGCAAGTGCTCTTTGACCGTGGCCCTGCCCATTATTTCCGCCATGGGCGTGGAGTGCTCCATCGTGCCCACCGCCGTGCTCTCCACCCATACCATGTTCCAGAATTTCACCTGCAAGGACCTCACCGACCAGATCGGCCCCATCGCCGCCCACTGGAAGGCTGAAAAGCTGGGCTTTGACGCCATCTACACCGGGTATCTTGCCTCCAAAGAGCAGATCGGTGACGTGTGCGCCTTCTTCGACCAGTTCAAGACTGAGAATAACCTGATCGTGGTGGACCCGGTCATGGCCGACAACGGCAAGCTCTATCCGGCCTTCGGCGAGGATTTCCCCGCCGAGATGGCCAAGGTCTGCGCCAAGGCTGATCTGATCGTCCCCAACCTGACGGAGGCCAGTCTGCTGACGGGCCTGCCCTACAAGACCGAGTACGACGAGGACTACATCCGCCAGATGCTCCAGGCCCTGGCCAAGCTGGGTCCCCGGTATGTGGCGCTCACCGGCGTGAGCTTCGAGAAGGGCAAGCTGGGCGTCATGTACTACGACCAGCAGACCGGCCAGTACGGCAGCTACTTTGCCGAGCACCTGCCCGCCAGCTTCCACGGCACCGGCGACGTGTTCGCCTCCACCTGCGTGGGCGGCCTCATGCGGGGCAAGTCCCTGGGCGACGCCCTGGCTCTGGCGGCCGACTACACCGTAGAGTGCATCCGCGCCACGTTGGCCAGCGCCGATCACGCCTGGTACGGCGTGGACTTTGAAACCGCCATTCCCTATCTGGTGGACCGCCTGCGCTGAGCGCAGCGCGCCGGCACCATACCTATATAAAATATAAAGCAGGGGGCTGACCATTGGATCAGCCCCCTGCTTTTTGCTTATTCAGAAAGTCCCATGTCCCGGCGGTACTGGGCCAGCTCCTCCGCGTCCCGGTCATCCAGGGCATGGAGGCCGCCCCGGCCCTCCATGTGGTGGGTCAGCTCATGGGAGAGGGTGGTGTAGAGCTCGTCGGCCCAGGTGTCCTCGTCCCAGTCCTCCTTTTCCGCCAGCGCCGCAAAGGAGCCGTAGTAGAGGTTGATGTAGCAACCCAGAAGATCGTGGCAGTACTCTCCCAGAATATACATCTCCCCCGGAGGAAAGCCCGGGTCCGGCAGCGCCTCTTCCAGAAGATTCACCCCGCCGTTGAGTCCCTCAAAGAGGACCTCGGGAAACTCCTCTGCCATCTCGTCCAGAAGGTCATTCACCCGGTCAATGGTCAGTACCATCGATTTCTCTCCTTTCTCTCAGCAGGTAGGCTCACCGGACACGGACCAGAAATACCAGTGCTCCCGGATCCGCTCCTCCTCTGCCGGCCACCACCGCAGGATCTCATCGGCATACCCAGCATCAAGCGTCCGGTCCGGCTGTCCGCTGTCTCTCCCGTGATAGCCCGGATCGATCCAGATCAAAAAAACGCCGTCTTTTGTGAAGTCCTCATTGTCATACCGGACCGCTCCGAATGTAACAGCCAGGTGTTCTCCGGCGTCGCAGGCAACAGTGACCTCACGCAAGCCGTACTCACTCATGAGCGGCACAAGGACCTCCCCATAAGACGTTTCCGCCAAGGAGGTCTGCGCATCCGTTCCCGGTCCCCGGCTCCGCACAACGTCTCGGTCGATCGTCAGCGTCCAGGAATCACCGTCCTCCGCCTCCCGCAGCGCCTCCACCGCAGCCTGAAAGGTGCCGTCCGTCAGCCATTGCTCCATGTCCCTGCGATCAGGCAGGTCAAAAGCTGTCTCCTGTATCCAAACTGCGGTGACCAAAATCGCCGCAGTCAGGATCAGCCACCGCTTCTTCACCGGCTCCAGCCCCCTTTCCGCCCATTTAAAAGCTCTTCAAAGGCGTCACTTGCCCGCCTGCCGCATGCTGAGGCTGATGCGCTTTTTCTTCTCGTCCACGTCCAGCACGACCACTTTCACCACGTCGCCCACGGAGACCACCTCCGAGGGGTGGCGGATGAACTTGTCCGCTACCTGAGAGATGTGCACCAGTCCATCCTGGTGGACGCCGATATCCACGAACACGCCGAAGTCGATGACGTTGCGGACGGTGCCCGTGAGCTCCATGCCGGGCTTTAAATCCTTGATCTCCAGCACGTCCGTGCGCAAAATGGGCTTGGGCAGCTCATCGCGCACGTCCCGGCCGGGCTTCATCAGCTCCGCCGCCACGTCCCGCAGCGTGGGCACGCCCACGCCGCACGCCGCCGCGGCCTTTTCCTCTCCGTAGGCCTTCAGCCGCGCCGGCAGATCGCTCAGGTTCCCCGCCTGCACGTCGGAGAGGGTGTGGCCGGTGAGGGCGAGCAGCTGCTCCGCCGCCGCGTAGCTCTCCGGGTGGACGGCGGTGTTGTCCAGCACGTTCTTGCCGCCGGGCAGGCGCAAAAAGCCCGCGCACTGCTCAAAGGCCTTGGGACCCAGCTTGGGCACCTTCAAAAGCTGGCGGCGGGTAGCGAAGGGACCGTTTTCCTCCCGGTAGGCCACCACGTTTTTCGCCGTGGTGGCGGTAAGGCCCGCCACATGCTGCAAAAGGGACGGCGAGGCGGTGTTCACATCCACGCCCACGGCGTTGACGCAGTCCTCCACCACACCGGCCAGGGCCTCGTCCAGCCGCTTTTGGGGGCAGTCATGCTGGTACTGGCCCACGCCGATGGCCTTGGGGTCGATCTTCACCAGCTCTGCCAGAGGGTCCTGGAGCCGCCGGGCAATGGACACGGCGCTGCGCAGGTTCACATCGTAGTCCGGGAACTCCTCCGCCGCCAGGGGGCTGGCGGAGTACACACTGGCGCCCGCCTCGGAGACGATCATATAGCTCACATGGGCGCCCGCCTCATTCACCTGACGGATCAGCTCCACGGCCATCTGCTCCGTCTCCCGGCTGGCGGTGCCGTTGCCGATGGCGATGTGCTCCACGCCGTGACGGCGGATGAGCTTTGCCAGGGCGGCGATGGCCTCTTTCTTCTGGCGCTCGCCATAGGTGGGATAGACCACGGCAGTAGAGAGCACCTTGCCGGTGCCGTCCACCACCGCCACCTTGCAGCCCATGCGGTAGCCCGGGTCCAGGCCCATGGTCACCTTGCCCTTGACCGGCGGCTGCATCAAAAGGGGCTTGAGGTTCAGGGCAAACTGGCCGATGGCGCCCTCGCCGGCCGCCTCCGTCAGCGCCGCGCGGACCTCCCGCTCCAGCGAGGGGAAGATGAGGCGGTCATAGGCGTCCTCCGCCGCGGCCTTGACGAATTCCATGGCGGCGCTGCCGGGGATGACGGCGTGGCGGCGCACGGTCCGCAGTGCCAGCTCCCGGTCCAGCTCCACGCTCACCTTCAGCTTTTCCTCCCGCTCGCCCCGGTTGATGGCCAGCACCTGGTGGCCCTGGAGCTTGGAAATTGCCTGGGTGAACTCGTAGTAGAGCCGGTAGACCGTGTCCTCCTCCGTGGCCGCCGTGCTGTGCAGCACGGCGTTTTTCTCCAGCAGCGTGCGCAGCTTGCCCCGCAGCGCCGCGTCGTCGCTGAGCTGCTCGGCGATGATATCGCTGGCGCCGGAGAGGGCGTCCTCCGCCGTCTCCACGCCCTTTTCCGCATCCACATAGGCCGCGGCCGCCTCCAGCGGCGGCGGGCAGTCCGCCCGCTGGGCAAACAGCAGCTCCGCCAGGGGCGCAAGGCCTTTCTCCCGGGCGATGGTTGCCCGGGTGCGGCGCTTTTGCTTGTAGGGCCGGTACAGGTCCTCCAGCTGGGCCAGCGTCTCGGCCCCGTCCAGGGCGGCGGAGAGCTCCTCCGTCAGCTTACCCTGGTCGGCAATGGATTTTTTCACGCTCTCGCGCCGCTCCTCCAGCCCCCGCAGGTACTTGAGGCGCTCCTCCAGGGTACGCAGGGACGTATCGTCCATGGCGCCGTGGAGCTCCTTGCGGTAGCGGGCGATAAAGGGGATGGTGTTGCCCTCATCCATGAGGCGCACCACATTTTCCACATGCCGGGGCTCCTTGCCCAGCTCCCGGGCGATTTGTTCAATGATCCGATCCATAGTGCTCCTTTCCGCCGTCTCCCGTCCTGCGGCGGGAGAAAAGGCGGCGTCCTTTGTTCCGGGCGCCGCCGCTTGTTTTCTCTTACTTGTGATAGAGCCTCTTCGTCTCGTACCGGGGCTCGCAGCTGACCAGGATGCCCAGCCGCCGCAGCAGGTTTTCGTCCACCTCGCTGAGCACTACGGTAAAGTGGGCGTCACAGCCCCGAAGCTTGGGCAGCTGCTGCTGAGCAAGCTCCGCCAGGGGGTTGGTCAGGGCGGAGATGGTCAGCGCCATGAGCACCTCGTCCGTGTGGAGCCGGGGATTCTTGTGGCCCAGATACGCCGTTTTGAGCTTGCACACAGGCTCCAGCACCTGGGCGGAGATCAGCTCGAACTGATCGTCGATGCCGCCCAGAGCCTTGAGGGCATTCAAAAGCAGGGCAGAGGCCGCGCCCAGGGTGTCGGAGGTCTTGCCGGTGATGACACGGCCGTCCGGCAGCACCATGGCGCCGGCAGGGCCGCCGGTGGTCTCTGCTTTCAGAAGGGACGCGGACACCGCCGGGCAGATCTCCGGCGTGACGCCCGATTGCTGCATGACCAGCTCCAGCTTGCGCACTGGCTCGTCCCCGCTCTTGCCCTGGAGCCGCTCCACGCAGGCGGTGTAGTACCGGCGCAATATCTCCATGCGGCTGGCGGCGCAGCACACCGCGTCGTCCACGATGCAGTTGCCCGCCATGTTCACGCCCATGTCCGTGGGGGACTGGTAGGGGGACTTGCCCTGGATCTTTTCAAAGATGGTGCTCAGCACCGGGAAGATCTCCACGTCCCGGTTGTAGTTGACGGCGGTCTTGCCGTAGGCCTCCAGGTGGAACGGGTCGATCATGTTCACATCGTTGAGGTCCGCCGTGGCCGCCTCATAGGCCAGGTTCACCGGGTGCTTGAGGGGCAGGTTCCAGATGGGGAACGTCTCAAACTTGGCGTAGCCGGCGGTGATGCCCCGCTTGTTGTCGTGATAGAGCTGGGAAAGGCAGGTGGCCATCTTGCCGCTGCCGGGGCCCGGCGCCGTCACCACCACCAGGGAGCGGCTGGTCTCGATATAGTCGTTCTTGCCCAGGCCCTCGTCGCTGACGATGTGCTGGACGTCGGAGGGGTAGCCGGCGATGGGATAGTGGCGGTAGCAGCGGATGCCCAGGGCGGTGAGCCGCTTCAAAAAGGCGTCTGCCGCCGCCTGGCCGCTGTACCGGGTCATGACCACGCTGCCCACATACAGCCCCAGCTGGCGGAAGATGTCGATCAGCCGCAGCACGTCGTCATCATAGGTGATGCCCAGATCGCCCCGCACCTTGTTCTTTTCAATGTCCGAGGCATTGATGGCGATGACGATCTCCACGTCGTCGCTCAGCTGCTGGAGCATGCGGATCTTGCTGTCCGGCTCAAAGCCCGGCAGCACCCGGGACGCGTGGTAGTCGTCAAACAGCTTGCCGCCGAATTCCAGATACAGCTTGCCGCCGAACTGTGCGATGCGGCGCTTGATCTGCTCGGACTGGGTGGTCAGGTATTTCTGGTTATCAAACCCGATGGCTCTCATAGGTAACGCACGACCTCTCCTCTTATTTTCTGCAAAAGTATATCACAGCCCGCCCCGTTTGGAAAGGGCTTTGTCCGGCAGAGGGCGCCGAAAAAAAGGTCGACCTATTAGGGAAATTTATTCCCGGTATTACGACTTTGTTCTTTACTTATGAAAAAACACCCGATATAATAGATTAGGTTGGGCGCTTATGGCCCAATACATTACACCCGTAAATGTAAAACCGGGAGGGTTTTTATTATGTCAAATTGCGCCATCGTAGGCATCAACTGGGGCGACGAGGGCAAGGGCCGCATGGTGGATCTGCTCACCAGCGACTATGACGTGGTCGTCCGCTACCAGGGCGGCGGCAACGCCGGCCACACCGTGGTCAACGAGCTGGGCAAGTTTGCCCTGCATCTGCTGCCCTCCGGCATCTTCCGCAAGGGCGTGGTCAACATCCTGGGCAACGGCGTGGCGCTGGACTGCGAGAGCCTGTGGACCGAGATGCAGGACGTTGTCTCCAAGGGCGTGTCCATCACCCCCGAGAACCTGAAGATCAGCGACCGGGCCTCTTTGCTGCTGCCCTGGCACCGGGATCTGGACGGTCTGGAGGAGGCGCGCCTGGCCGACAAGAAGTACGGCTCCACCAAGCAGGGCATCGCGCCTTTCTATTCTGACAAGTACCAGAAAAAGACCGTCATGGCCGGCGAGCTGCTCTATCCCGAAAAGCTCTGGGAGCACCTGGAGGGCATTCTGGAGTGGAAGAACCTGATCCTCACGAAGGTATACGGCGCCAAGCCCTACACCATGGAGGACCTGAAGGCCTGGGTGGCGGACTACGGCGAGAAGATCAAGCCCTTCATCTGCGACACCGGCGCTTTCCTGCGTGAGGCCAACAAGGCCGGCAAGTCCATCCTCTTTGAGGCCCAGCTGGGCTCTTTGCGTGACCTGGACTACGGCATCTATCCCATGACCACCTCCTCCAACGCCATCGCCGCCTATGCCCCCGTGGGCTCCGGCTATCCCGAGGCCAAGATCGAGAAGGTCGTGGGCGTGGTGAAGGCCTACTCCTCCTGCGTGGGCGAGGGCCCCTTCACCTGTGAGTGGTTCGGCGAGGAGGCCGAGCAGCTGCGCTCCGCCGGCGGCGAGTACGGCGCCAAGACCGGCCGTCCCCGCCGGGTGGGTCCCATCGACCTGGTCGCCACCCGCTACGGCGTGCAGTGCCAGGGCGCCACGGACATCGCCCTGACCAAGCTGGACGTGCTCAGCTACATGGACGAGATCCCCATCTGCGCGCATTACACTCTCAATGGCGAGCAGATCGATTACTTCCCCTTCCCCGCTGTGCTGCCCGACGCCAAGCCCGTGTGGGAGTCCATGCCCGGCTGGAAGTGCGACATCTCCGGCGTGCGCAAGTGGGAGGATCTGCCCCAGGCCGCCCGTGACTATGTGGAGTATGTGGAAAAGGCCATCGGCTGCCCCATCACCTACGTGTCCGTGGGCGCCGAGCGGGAAGCCATCATCCTGCGGTAATGATTCGAGGGGGAGCACCCCTCACCGAAGCTTCGCCTCCGGCGAAACCGACGATCCCTTCGGAGGCACCCACCCGGGTGCCTCCTTATTTGTGAACGGAAGAAAGGTGGCATTGCCATGTCCAAAGACCGCTACGAATCCCCCCTGGCGTCCCGGTACGCCTCCGCGTTCATGCTGCATCTGTTCTCCCCCGACATGCGCTTCCAGACCTGGCGGCGCCTGTGGGTGGCCCTGGCCCGGGCGGAGCACAACCTGGGACTCCCTATCACCGCCGAGCAGGTGGCAGAGCTGGAGGCCCACATCACCGACATCGACTACGAGACCGCTGCCGCCCGGGAAAAAGAGGTCCGCCACGACGTGATGGCCCACGTCTATACCTACGGCAAGGCCGCGCCCGGTGCCGCGGGCAGCATCCACCTGGGCGCCACCAGCTGCTATGTGACCGACAATGCCGACCTCATCATCTACCGCCAGGGCCTCCAGTACCTGCGGGGTCAGCTTTTGGCGGTGGTAGCCAACCTCAGCCGCTTTGCCGAAGTCTACAAGGCCACTCCCACCCTGGGCTACACCCACT
>DYBL01000098.1 GCA_019418625.1 Clostridiales bacterium
GGGTCTCCCGGGCCGCGGCGCGGTCCTGCTCCACAGTCTCCAGCCGCTGGCGCAGCTGCTCGCTCTCCGCGGCGGCTGCGGCTTCCTCCGCCCGGGCATCCGCCGCGGCGGCTACCGCCACGGCCTCCCGGCCCCGCAGGGCCTCCGCCTGGGACTGGGCGCCGCCGGCCTGGGCCGCGGCTTCCTGCGCCTTTTCCAGCAGGGCATCCAGCGCCTCATTCAGCCCGGCGATCTGCGCCTCCAGCTCCCGCACCTGGGCCTCCTGCTCCTCTGCCTGGCGCACAAGGCCGCCGGAGCGGCTGGCCTGATCCGCCAGCTCCGCCTCCGCCCGGTCGATGTTGTCCTGATGGTGGCCTACGGTGCTCTCCAGCACCGCCAGGGCGGACTCCTTCTCCTTGGCCTGACCGTCCAGGTCGGAGGCCTCCGCCCGGACAGACTCGATCTCCATGTCCTTTTCCCGCATGCGCTCGCCGTAGGCCTCGCTCTGGGCATACAGCGCATCCAGCGCCGCACGGGCACTGTCCCGCTCCGCCTGGGCGGCCTGGAAGTCCGATTCCAGCTTCCGGGCGGATGCTTTGAGGGCGTCCAGATTCTCCAGCCACACGGAGATCTCCAGAAGCCGCAGCTCATCCCGCAGCACCAGGTATTTCTTCGCCTTTTCCGCCTGCTCCCGCAAGGGTCCCACCTGCAGCTCCAGCTCGGCGATCTTGTCGTTGATGCGCACCAGGTTCTCCTCGGTCCGCTCCAGCTTGCGCTCGGCGTCCTCCTTGCGGTGGCGGAACTTGGAGATGCCCGCCGCCTCCTCGAAGATCTCCCGCCGCTCGCCGCTTTTGGCGGAGAGGATCTCGTCGATCTTGCCCTGGCCGATGATGGAGTAGCCCTCCCGGCCCATGCCCGTGTCCATGAACAGTTCCGCCACGTCCCGCAAGCGCACGGACTGGCGGTTGATGTAGTACTCGCTCTCGCCGCTGCGGTAGTACCGCCGGGTGACGGACACCTCCGTCTCCTCCATGGTGGGGAAGATGTGCTCGGTGTTGTCGATGACCAGCGTCACCTGTGCAAAGCCCACCTGGGAGCGCTTGGCGGTGCCGCCGAAGATCACGTCCTCCATTTTGGCGCCCCGCAGGCCCTTGGCGCTCTGTTCGCCCATGACCCAGCGGATGGCGTCGGAGATATTGGATTTTCCGGAGCCGTTAGGCCCCACGATGGCCGTGATGTCTTCACCGAAGTTCAACACGGTCTTTTCGGGAAAGGACTTGAAGCCCTGGATCTCCAATGCTTTTAAATACACGTTCCCACCTCTTGCCAATCTCCATACTATAACTAGAATACAATAGCAGAAAAAGCCCGGCATTTCAAGGAGAAATCCTTGAAATGCCGGGCAAATCCGCCCAGCGGACCGCTTTTGCAGGCCGCTTTGGTTATCCCTCCGCCCCTTTTTGCTCCCGGATCTGCCGGTAGAGGCACGCAAGGCCGTCGGAAAGGCCGCCCACCGCGTCGATGATCCCCTTTTCCACGGCCTCCTCCCCGTAGAGGACGCTGCCCACGTCCGCGGCCATATCGTCCTTTTTCAGCATGAGAGCCGTGAAATCCTCCCGGCTGATGCGGCTGTGGCGGGAGACGAAGTCCACGATCCGGTCCTGGAGCCGCTGGAAATAGTTGTACGTCTGGGGCGCGGCGATGACCATGCCGCTCATGCGCACCGGGTGGACGGTCATGGC
>DYBL01000099.1 GCA_019418625.1 Clostridiales bacterium
CATCTGGGGGTTCTCCACGGGGAGGTGGAGCCTTCCCGCCGCCGGTACGATCCCGTTTCCCGCCAGGACATCGCCCAAAGCGGCCTTGCCTATCTGGCACTGGGCCATGTCCACAAGGGCATGGAGCCCCAGCGCTGCGGCGCGACGCTCTGGGCCTGGCCCGGCTGCCCGGAGGGACGGGGCTTTGACGAGACGGGGGAAAAGGGCGTATTGTGCGGCACCGTGTCGGACGACGGCACCGTGGAGGCGTCGTTCGTCCCCTTTGCCCGCCGGCGCTACGAGATCGTGGAGGCGGACGTGACGGGCCGCACGGCATTGGAGGCGGCGGAGCAGGTTACCCGGGGCGACACCCGGCGGGACCTCTACCGCATCATCCTCACCGGGGAGTCAGACGGTGCCGTAAATGCCCGGGCGGTGGAGTCCGCCCTGCGGGAGCGGTTCTATGCCCTGGAGGTGCGGGACGAGACGCGCATGGCTGTTGACGTGTGGGCCGGCGCGGGAGAGGATTCCCTGCGGGGGATCTTCCTGCGCACGCTGCGGCAGAAGTGGGAAAGTGCCCCGGACGAGGAGACACGGCGGCGCATCGCCCTGGCGGCCCGGTTCGGCCTGGCGGCTCTGGAGCATAGAGAACTGGAGTGAATTACATGAAACGAATCCTGCTGATCGGCACCGGCGGGACCATTGCCTCCGCGGTGACGGAGAGCGGTCTTGCGCCGGAGCTGACTACGAGCCAGCTGCTGGCGCATCTGCCGGTGGTGTCCGACATCTGCCAGGTAGAGTGCCTGCAGCTTTTGAACCTGGACAGCACCAACGTGGGACCGCGTCACTGGAAGCTCATGAGCCGGTGCATCCGCCAAAACTACGACGCGTATGACGGATTTGTCATTACCCACGGAACCGACACCATGGCCTATTCTGCTGCGGCGCTGAGCTATCTGATCCAGCAAAGTCCCAAGCCCATCGTGTTCACCGGCGCCCAGAAGCCCATGGGCTTTGACTCTACCGACTCCAAGATCAACCTCACCGACGCGCTGCGCTGTGCCACGGAGGATGTGCCGGGGGTCTCCATTGTTTTTAACGGAAAGGTGATCCTGGGGACCCGGGCAAAAAAGACCCGCTCCAAGAGCTTCCGGGCCTTTTCCAGCATCAATTTCCCGGTGCTGGGGGTGCTGCGGGACGGTGTGCTGCTGCGGTTCATCCGTCCGGATTGCGCTGATACGCCGGTGTTTTACGACGATTTGAACGAACGGGTGGCGCTGATGAAGCTGGTGCCCGGGGCGGATCG
This sequence comes from Clostridiales bacterium, assembly GCA_019418625.1. Lineage (GTDB taxonomy): Bacteria > Bacillota > Clostridia > Oscillospirales > Oscillospiraceae > Oscillibacter. The sequence continues at coordinate 1,286 of DYBL01000099.1, forward strand.
CTGCCAGGCGGACTTTTTGCTTGAACGCAACGACGCGCTGATCATTGAGAGCTTCGGCGTGGGCGGACTGCCGGAAACCGGCGGCTTTTTTGAGTGCGTGCGGGACTGGATGGAGCGGGGAAAGACGGTGGTCATGACCACCCAGGTGGAAAACGAGGGAAGTGATCTGGGGGTGTACCATGTGGGCCATCGGCTGAAGAACACGCTGGGAGTCCTGGAGGCATATGATATGACCACGGAGGCGGTGACGGCAAAGCTCATGTGGATCCTGGGCATCACAAAGGAGCGGTCCGAGGTGGAGCGGCTGTTCTACACCCCGGTGGCCCGGGATATCCTGTGGGCTGGCGAGTGAGCAGAACGCACAGTACAAGTTCCCTGCGCAGAGGAAAAATGTGCCCTTGACAGGGACAGCACACCGTGGTATAGTGTTGCACGATATCAAAAAGCGTTGAAGAGGACGCTGCCCGGGAATGACAGCAGAGAGGGGCCGCCGCTGGCTGCAAGCGGCTCTTGCCGGAACCGGAGCATGCCACCGCCTCGGAGCTGCCCACCGATATGTAGGCTGGGACGGGTTCTCCCGTTACAGAGGACACGAGCGGCATCTTTTTGGATGCAAGCAGGGTGGAACCGTGGAATACGTTTTCGTATCTCACCCCTGATCTTTCAGGGGTGAGATTTTTTTCACCCCTCAACGAAAAAGGAGGAAACCAACATGTCTGAGGAAAACCTGTATACGTTTGAAAATGAAGAGTATCGCCGCACCTATTGGCATACCTGCTCCCATGTGCTGGCCCAGGCCGTCAAGCGCCTCTACCCCGAGGTGAAGCTGGCCATCGGCCCGTCCATTGACGAGGGCTTCTATTACGATATGGACTCTCCCTTCCCCTTCACCCCCGAGATCATGGAGAAGATCGAAGGCGAGATGCGCAAGATCTGCAAGGAAAAGCTGAAGCTGGAGCGCTTTGAGCTGCCCCGGGAAGAGGCCATCAAGTTCATGGAGGAAAAGGGCGAGCCCTACAAGGTGGAGCTGATCCAGGATCTGCCGGAGGATGCCCACATCTCCTTCTACAAGCAGGGCGAGTTCACTGACCTGTGCGCCGGCCCCCACCTGGACTCCACCGGCCGCATCAAGGGCAACGGCATCAAGCTGACCGCCTGCAACGCCGCCTACTGGCGCGGCGACTCCAACCGTGAGACCCTGCAGCGCATCTACGGCATCGCCTTCCCCAAGAAGGAGGAGCTGGACGAGTACCTGGCCAAGATCGAGGAGGCCAAGAAGCGCGACCACCGCAAGCTGGGCAAGGAGCTTGGCCTCTTCATGCTGCGGGACGAGGGCCCCGGCTTCCCGTTCTTCCTGCCCAAGGGCATGGTCCTCAAGAACACCCTGCTGGACTACTGGCGTCAGGTCCACAAGAAGTACGGCTATGTGGAGATCTCCACGCCCGTCATCCTCAACCGCCAGCTGTGGGAGCGCTCCGGCCACTGGGATCACTACAAGCAGAATATGTACACCACCGTCATCGACGGTGAGGACTTCGCCATCAAGCCCATGAACTGCCCCGGCGGCATGCTGGTCTACGCCAGCGAGCCCCATTCCTACCGTGACCTGCCTCTGCGGGTGGGCGAGATCGGCCTGGTGCACCGTCATGAGCTCTCCGGCGCCCTCCACGGATTGTTCCGCGTGCGCTGCTTCAACCAGGACGATGCCCACGTCTTCATGACCCGTGAGCAGATGAAGGACGTCATCCAGGAGACGGTGCGCCTGTTCGACGAGGTGTATTCCACCTTTGGCCTGAGCTATACCATCGAGCTTTCCACCATGCCCGAGGACCACATCGGCACCGTGGAGGAGTGGGAGCGCAACCAGGACATCCTGAAAAACGCCATCACCGACATGGGCAAGGACTTCACCATCAACGAAGGCGACGGCGCGTTCTACGGGCCCAAGCTGGACTTCCATCTGGCTGACTCTCTGGGCCGTACCTGGCAGTGCGGTACCATCCAGCTGGACAGCCAGCTGCCTGAGCGGTTCGAGCTGGAGTACGTGGGCGAGGACGGCCAGAAGCATCGTCCCGTCATGATCCACCGCGTGGTGCTGGGCTCCATCGAGCGCTTCATCGGCGTTATCACCGAGCACTTCGCCGGTGCATTCCCCACCTGGCTGAGCCCTGTCCAGGTCAAGCTCCTGCCCATCACCGACCGTGCCGCGGAGTACGCCGACCAGGTGGCCGCCCAGCTGGACGGCGCCGGTTACCGGGTGGAGGTGGACCACCGCAACGAGAAGATCGGCAAGAAGATCCGCGAGGCCCAGCTGGAGAAGGTCCCCTACATGCTGGTCATCGGCGACAAGGAGGCCGAGGCGGGCACCGTCTCCGTGCGGCACCGTGCCGACGGCGACCTGGGCGTTATGTCCATGGACGCGTTCACGGCCAAGCTGAAAGAGGACGTGGATACCAAGGCCATCCACTAAATGAAAAAGCGGCGCCGGGCCCGGCAGGGTCCCGGCGCCGTTTGTAAACATGGAACTGATGGCGCCCATCAGCGCCACTGATATCAACAAGGCCGCCCCCCCGTCGGGAGAAAAAACTGTCGCCTCCTCTGAAAAATGGAGACAGGGCGGAAGATGCTGTTGCATCCTGGCGGCCAACAGGCGTATACTGAGAAAAATCGTATGCTCCGCCACGAGCGGAGGAAGGAGGAAGCGAATTTATGAGCCGAACCTTTAAAAAGGTGCTGGTGGCCAACCGGGGCGAGATCGCCATGCGGATCTTCCGGGCCTGCCACGATCTGGGATTGCAGACGGTGGCCATCTATTCCAATGAAGACATGTACAGCCTCTTCCGTACCGCGGCGGACGAGTCCTACCTCATCGGCGAGAACGAGAGCCCCCTGGGCGCCTATCTGAACATTCCCCGCATCATCCAGCTGGCCAAAAAGCACGGGGCGGACGCCATCCACCCCGGCTACGGCTTTTTGAGCGAGAACGGTGACTTTGCCCGGGCCTGCGAGGAGGCCGGCATCCAGTTCATCGGCCCTTCTTCCAAGGTGCTGGACATGATGGGCGACAAGCTCTCCGCCAAGCAGATGGCCGTGGAGTGCGGCGTGCCCACCACCCCGGGCACCACGGAGCCTCTGGAGAGCCGTCAGGCCGCCCAGAAGCTGGCTATGGAGTTCGGTTTCCCCGTCATTTTGAAGGCAGCTGCCGGCGGCGGCGGCCGCGGCATGCGCCGCTGCGACACCGTGGAAGAGGTGGGCATCAACTTCGACCTGGTGAAGGCGGAGGCCAAGAAGGCCTTCGGCAACGACGATATCTTCATGGAGAAGTTCCTGGTGGAGCCCAAGCACATCGAGGTGCAGGTGCTGGGCGACAACTACGGCAACGTGGTGCATCTCTACGAGCGTGACTGCTCCCTCCAGCGGCGCTATCAGAAGGTGGTGGAGTTTGCCCCCGCTTTCTCTGTTGCGCCCGAGGTGCGGGAGGCCCTGTGCGCCGACGCCGTGAAGATCGCCAAGCACGTGGGCTATGTGAACGCCGGCACGCTGGAGTTCCTGGTGGACAAGGACGGCCATCACTATTTCATCGAGATGAACCCCCGCATCCAGGTGGAGCACACGGTCACTGAGATGATCACCGGCATCGACCTGGTGCGCTCTCAGATCCTCATCGCCGAGGGCCGCCCCCTGAATGATCCCCTCATCGGCATCACCAGCCAGGACACCATCCGGCATGACGGCTATGCCATCCAGTGCCGCGTTACCACAGAGGACCCGGCCAACAACTTTGCCCCCGACACCGGCAAGATCACGGCCTACCGCTCCGCCGGCGGCTTCGGCGTCCGTCTGGACGGCGGCAACGCCTATACCGGCGCGGTCATCTCTCCCTACTATGACTCCCTGCTGGTGAAGATCACCACCTGGGACAATACCTTTGAGGGCGTCTGCCGCAAGGCGGCCCGCGCCATCAACGAGATCCACGTCCGGGGCGTCAAGACCAACATCGCCTTTGTGACCAACATCCTGAAAAACCCGGTGTTCATCGCCGGCGGCTGCCACACCAAGTTCATCGACGAGACGCCGGAGCTCTTTGAGCTGGACGAGGGCCAGGACCGGGCCACCAAGATGCTCAAGTATATCGGCAACATCGTGGTCAAGGAGCAGGGAGGGCATCAGTTCTATGACGCGCCCCGGTTCCCGCCCGTCACCGGCAACCGGCCCGACGGCCTCAAGCAGATGCTGGACGCCCAGGGCCCCAAGGCCGTGTGCGACTGGGTGCGGGATCAGAAGAAGCTGCTCATCTGCGACACCACCACCCGTGACGCCCACCAGTCCCTGCTTGCCACCCGCGTGCGTACCCGGGACATCATCAAGGGCATGAAGGGCACCAGCGAGATCCTGGCGGACGCCTTCTCCCTGGAGTGCTGGGGCGGCGCCACCTTTGACGTTGCCTACCGCTTCCTCCATGAGTCCCCCTGGGAGCGGCTGGACCTGATCCGACAGAAGGCCCCCAACCTGCTTTTGCAGATGCTGCTGCGGGGCGCCAACGCCGTGGGCTATACCAACTACCCCGACAACGTCATCCGGGAATTCATCAAGGAGGCCGCCCGCAGCGGCATCGATGTGTTCCGGGTGTTCGACTCCCTCAACTGGCTGCCCGGCATGGAGGTGGCCATGGATGAGGTGCTCAACCAGAACAAGATCTGCCAGGCCACCGTCTGCTACACCGGCGACATCCTGGACCCCAAGCGGGACAAATATCCCCTGGAGTACTATGTGAAGCTGGCCAAGGAGCTGGAGCGCCGTGGCGCCCACATGCTGTGCATCAAGGACATGTCCGGCGTGCTGCGGCCCTACGCCGCCAAGAAGCTGGTGTCCACCCTCAAGCAGGAGATCGGCATCCCCATCCAGCTGCATACCCACGATACCTCCGGCAACCAGGTGGCCACCTACCTGTGCGCCGCCGAGGCCGGCGTGGACGTGGTGGACTGCGCCATCAGCTCCATGGCCTCTTTGACCAGCCAGCCCTCTCTCAACGCCGTGGTGGCGGCCCTGCAGGGCACAGAGCGGGATACGGGCCTGGATCTTGCACGCCTCCAGAGCCTGAGCGACTACTGGGAGGACGTGCGCAAGCGCTACGACTCCTTTGAGGGCGGCATCAAGTGCCCCTCCACGGATATCTACCGCTATGAGATCCCCGGCGGCCAGTATACCAACCTCAAGCCCCAGGTGGAGTCTCTGGGCCTTGGCAGCCGCTTCACGGAGGTCAAGGAGAACTACCGCAAGGTCAACGAGATGCTGGGCGATATCATCAAGGTGACGCCCTCTTCCAAGATGGTGGGCGACCTGGCCATCTTCATGACCCAGAACGACCTGACGCCCGAGACCATTGTGGAAAAGGGCGAGAACCTGGCCTTCCCGGACAGCGCCGTCAGCTACTTCTCCGGCATGATGGGCCAGCCCGCCGGCGGCTTCCCCAAGGATCTGCAGAAAGTGGTGCTCAAGGGCAAGGAGCCCATCACCTGCCGTCCCGGCGAGCTTTTGGAGCCTGTGGACTTCGAGGCCAAGAAGCGGGAGATGGCGGCCTTCGATCCCGATCCCTCCTGGCGGGCGGTGCTCAGCTACTGCCTGTATCCCAAGGTTGTGGAAGAGTATGTGAAAAACCGCAAGGAGTACGGCTATATCATGCGCCTGGGCAGCCATGTGTTCTTCCATGGCCTGGCTGTGGGCGAGACCAACAAGGTGGATATCGCCGACGGCAAGACCCTGGTCATCAAGTATCTGGGACTGGGCGAAGTGGACAGCGAGGGCATGCGCACCGTCAGCTTTGAGCTCAACGGCATCCGCCGGGATGTGCAGGTGCCCGACGAGGCGGCCCAGAAGAACATCGTCAAGGTCCCCATGGCCGACCCCGAGGACAAGAGCCAGGTAGGCGCTTCCATCCCCGGTGCGGTCAGCAAGATCGCCGTCAAGCCCGGCGATACGGTGGAGAAGAACCAGACGCTGCTGACCATCGAGGCCATGAAGATGGAGACGGCCATCACCGCCCGCATGAGCGGCACGGTGGACAGCGTCTGCGTCAAGGAGGGCGATACCGTCAAGGGCGGTCAGCTCCTCATCACCCTGAAGTGATTTTTTTCCGAAAGCCCCCGGCATCAGCCGGGGGCTTTTGCTGTGCAAAATAAATAAAAATGCGAAAAAACCGGCGGCATATCTGGCGCTTTTTTCAGCGGAACAGCAGGGCAAATTTGGAAAACTGCAAGGTAAAGAAAAACAACTTGCAAAAAAATCCAAAAAAACTGAAATGGGCCTTGAAAAATGAAGGCTGATGCGGTATGATATGCGCCATGAACATAGCACCTGAAACCAAACAAGGAAAGAGGAATGTACCATGAAGAAGATTCTGTCTTTGCTGATGGCTGCCATGATGATGGCTTCCGTGCTGGCCGGCTGCGGCTCCAAGGAGGAGACCCCCGCTGAGTCTGCCCCCGAGGGCGAGACCCCTGTGGAGAGCACCGGCGAGGCCACCGGCTCCGGCGTGGAGCTGAAGTTCTCCACCGGCGGCGAGCAGGGCACCTATTACGGCTTCGGCAACGTGCTGGCCCAGGCCATCACCTCCGCCGGCACCGGCACCAAGGTCACTGCTGTTACCAGCAACGGCTCTCAGGACAATATCGAGCAGATGGAGATGAACACCCGTCAGCTGGGCTTCGCCCAGTCCGACGTTATGAGCTATGCCTACGAGGGCACCAACCTCTTTGAGGGCATGCCCGTCACCGGCTTCTCCACCGTGGCTGCTCTGTACATGGAGCAGGTGCAGATCGTCACCTGCGATCCCGAGATCAAGACCGTGGCCGACCTGAAGGGCAAGACCGTGTCCATCGGCGCCGCCGGCTCCGGCGTGTTCTACAACGCTGTGGATATCCTCAGCACCTATGACCTGAACTACGAGACCGACATCAAGGCCCAGTATCAGGACTTCGGCGACAGCGCCGACGCTCTGCAGGACGGCAAGATCGACGCCGCCTTCGTGGTGGCCGGTGCTCCCACCGTGGCCATCACCACCCTGGCTACCGCCAAGGATACCTATCTGGTCAGCCTGGACGATGAGCACATCGCCAAGCTCCAGGAGTCCTCTCCCTACTACTCCAAGTACGTGATCCCCGCCGACACCTATGAGGGCGTGCCCGAGGCCACCACCGTGGCGGTCAGCGCTGTGATCATCGCCCGGGACGACGTCTCCGACGCCGATGTGTACAACATCGTCTCCACCATCTTCGAGAACAAGGATTCCTTGGCTCACGACAAGGCCAAGGAGCTGGATCTGGAGTTTGCCGCCGGCGTGACCAACGTTCTCTATCATCCCGGTGCTGCCCAGTACTTCGCTGAAAAGGGCATCGAGGTGCCCACCAAGTAAGACCGGCACCAGAACTGAAGAGACATGACGGAACTACGGCGGATCACTCCGCCGTAGTTCCTTGGTATCATGGACTGTTCAGAACGTGTAAAGAACCTGTAATCAACCTGTGTGAGGGGGAACCCAATGGGACTGTTCAAGAAAAAGGACACGGAGAAGGACCTGCTGGCCCATCAGGCCGAGCAGGACGCCTCCGTGGGAACGGCCGCAGATGTAGAAGCGGTCATGAAAAAATACGACCGGGAGTCCAACACCCGGAGCTGGGAAGGGACGCCCAAGCTGCTCATCCGCATCCTGATGGCAGCTTTTGCGGCCTACTCCATCGTGGATACGGTGTTTCTCACGGTGCTGCCCCAGCGGCGGCTGCCCATCTTTATGGGCATGATCCTGCTGATCGGCTTTTTGACCTTCCCGGCCAAAAAGGGTGACAGCCGGGTCAACCACATGCCCTGGTATGACGTGCTGCTTTTGATCGCAGGCCCCGGCGCTTATTTCTTCTATGCGATCAACGCGGAAAAGGTCATCCAGATGTCTGCCCGTGTCATGCAGAACCACCTTTATATGATCGTGGGCCTCATCGCCATTCTGGCACTGGTGGAGCTTTGCCGCCGGTGCGTGGGCCTGCCCATTTTGTGCGTGGCGGGCGCGCTGCTTATTTATACCTTCTTCAACCTGATGGGGTCCAACCCCTTCTCTGCTGAGCAGCTGCGCATGACCATCTACCAGGTGATCCGCACCATGTTCTACACCACCAACGGCATTTTCGGCGGTCCGGTGAACGTGTGTGCCAAGTTCATCGTGGTGTTCATCATCTTCGGCGCGTTCCTGGAGCGCACCGGCATCGCCAGCTTCTTCATCAGCCTGGCCAACGCCGTGGCCGGCGCCGCCCCCGGCGGCCCCGCCAAGGTGGCTGTCATCTCCTCCGCCCTGTGCGGCATGGTGTCCGGCTCCTCCGTGGGCAACACCGTGACCACCGGCTCCGTCACCATCCCCATGATGAAGAAGACCGGCTACAAGGGCGAATTCGCCGGCGCCGTGGAGGCTGCCGCTTCCACCGGCGGCCAGATCATGCCGCCCATCATGGGCGCTGCCGCTTTCCTCATGGCCGAGTTCACCGGCGAGGCATACAGCACCATCGCCATGCGGGCCATCCTGCCTGCCGTGCTGTATTTCACCGGCATCTACATCGCCGTGCACCTGGAGGCCAAGAAGCTGGGCCTCAAGGGCATCTCCGGGGACCAGCTGCCCAAGCTGAGCGTCCTCATGAAGCGGGTCTACCTGCTGTTCCCCCTGGTGCTGCTGGTGGTGCTGGTGTCCACCAACACCTACACCATGGCCTATTCCGCGGCCCTGGCCATCGTGGCCACCGTGGTGGTGAGCATCCCGGATCTGATCCTGGATACCCGCCCCGGCGGGGAGAAGGCCGGTGAAAACCCGGTGAAGAACCTGGGCACCATGATCTTCAGCTCCCTGGAGGGCGGCGCCAAGGGCTCTGTCACCGTGGCGGTGGCCTGCGGCGTGGCCGGTATGATCTCCGGCTGCATCACTGTGACGGGCCTTGCCTCCAAGCTGCTCAGCGCCATCGTGAACCTCTCCGGCGGCCATATGATGGTGGCCCTGGTACTGACCATGCTCTGCTGCATCGTGCTGGGCATGGGCGTTCCCACCACTGCCAACTACTGCATCATGGCCTCCACCTGCGCCCCCATCCTGATGGATCCCTCCATCGGCGTGACCAAGATGGCGGCCCACTTCTTCGTGTTCTATTTCGGCATCGTGGCAGACATCACCCCGCCCGTGGCTCTGGCGGCCTATGCCGGCAGCGCCATCGCCAAGGCCGACCCCATGAAGACCGGCGTCAACGCCACCAAACTGGCCATTGCAGCGTTCATCGTGCCGTATATCTTCGCCACCAGCCCCCAGATGCTGTTTGTGGATGTATCCGGTGCGTTCCAGGTGGTGCAGATCTGCATCAGCGCACTGCTGGGCATCTTCGCGGTGGCAGCGGCCCTCAACGGCTTCCTCTACCGCAGGATTCCCGCTGTGCTGCGGCTGGCGCTGCTGGCCGGCGGCCTGGGCATGCTGATCCCCGGCACCATTACCGACGTGCTGGGCTTCGTGGTGGTAGGCGGTGTCATCCTCTACCAGCGCACCATGGCCAAGCGTCAAAGCGCCGCGGCCTGATCGAAACAAGAGCCGCCTCCCCCGGGAGGCGGCTTTTTTTACCAGAGCCTGTAACCTTTTCCATATGGATTCCGTCTTAATATTAAATCAGGTATGACAGCCCGGAGTATCGAAATCTGTAACCATTTTGTTGTTGCTTTACATACCTAACTGTTCTAGCATGTTTAATACAGTTAATACTGCGCCGCATGTGCGCAAAGGAAGAACATAGAAGAGGAGAATTGAGCATGGCTGAAGTCAAGGATCTGGAGCAAGCGACTCCCGCAACGGAGCCTGCTGCCGCGGCGGAGGCCGCACCCAAGGGCGGATGGGCCGCCAAGTGGAAGGATATGCCCAAGAAAAAACGCCGCAGACTGATCCGCCGGATCATTGCGCTGGTGATTTTGATTGCCGCTGCGGTAGGTGCATGGTGGTTTTTCCTGCGGGATAAGCAGCCGGAGGCCCAGGTGGTCACGGACGTGGTCAGCTACGGCTCCATCACCTCCACCGTGGAGGGCAGCGGCCTGACCAAGGCGAAAAAGAGCGAGACCATCACCCTGACCACCGCGGGAACCGTGCAGGACGTGCTGGTCACCGAGGGTCAGCAGGTCACGGCCGGCACCCCGCTGTTCACGGTGGATTCCGAGGCGGCCCGCACGGCAGTGGAGAAGGCCCGCAAGGATGTGGAGGGCTATGAAAAGCAGCTGCGCACCCTGCAAAAGGATATCGCGGGACTGAACCTGTCCGCCGGATATCCCGGAAAGCTCATGGAGACGGTGACCCTCAACCCCGGCGATACCATCACCAAGGGCCAGAAGGTGGCCGTGCTGGCGGACGACACCCGGCTGCGCCTGGAGCAGTATTACAGCTACGCCTACGAGGGCACCATCAAGGTCGGCCAGACCATGGATGTGTCCATCCCGTCCCTGATGACCACCGTGAAGGGTACGGTGGAAGCGGTCCACATGGTCAGCCGCATCACCCCGGAGGGCTCCAAGCTCTTCTCTGTGGATGTGCTGGTGCCCAATGACGGCGCGCTGACGGCAGACATGGCTGCCTCCGCCACCGCCACGGTGAACGGCGAGACGGTGTATCCCTATGAGGCCGGCAAGCTGGCCTACTACCGCACCGGCGACCTCTGCTCCACCGTCAACGGCACGGTGATCTCCAGCGACCTGGTGGATTACCTCCAGGTGAAGGAGGGTCAGGTGCTGGTGCGCATCGACGGCGAGGACAGCGAAAGCGAGATCTTCTCCGTGCAGCAGAGCCTGGAGGAGGCCCAGAAGGCCCTGGAGACGGCCCAGAAGAATCTGGACAACTGCAACGCCGTGGCGCCCATCGACGGCACCATCATCGGTCTGGCCATTCAGGCCGGCAAGGAGATTGAGGCCAACACCACGGTGCTGACCATCGCGGACACCTCCACCATCGTGGTGGATGCCACGGTGGATGAGCGCAATGTCAGCTATGTCAAGCCCGGCATGATGGTGACCATCGACCAGTGGGGCACCACCTTCCAGGGCATCGTGGAGTCTGTGAGCCTGAACTCCAAGGCGGAAAACGGCGTGGCCAGCTATCCCATGGTCATCTCGGTGGACAATGTGGACGGCACGCTCATGACCGGCAGCTACATCAACTACTCTCTGGTGGCCAGCGAGAACGACAACTGCCTGGTGGTACCCATCCAGTGCGTCAAATCCGTTCCCATGGAAGACGGCTCTGCCGGTGACGTGGTGTTTGTCCAGGGGGACCGGCCTGACAACGCCATCGATCTGAGCGTGCCCGTGGAGGGCGTGCCCGAGGGCTTCTGGGCGGTGCCGGTGGAGACCGGTATCTCCGATACCTATAACGTGGAAATCAAATCCGGTGTGGAGGAAGGAGCGGTCGTCTTTACCCAGGTACAGACGGAAAGCTCCTGGATGTGATATGCTGGTACGACTGAAAGACGTTTATAAGATCTACGGCGAGGGTCTGGAAAGCGAGGTCCGCGCACTGGACGGCGTGAGTCTGGAGATCGACCGGGGCGAGTTTGTGGCCGTGGTAGGCCAGTCCGGCTCCGGCAAGTCCACCATGATGAACGTGCTGGGCTGCCTGGACGTGCCGACGCATGGTACATATCTGCTGGACGGCACCGATGTCCGGGAGCTGACGGACAAGGAGCTGTCCCACATCCGCAACAAGCAGATCGGCTTCATCTTCCAGCAGTACAATCTGATCCAGAGCCTGACGGTGCTGGAGAATGTGGAGCTGCCGCTGATCTATCAGGGCGTGAACGCCGACGACCGGCGGGAGATGGCCCTTGCGGCGCTGGAGCGGGTAGGCCTGGCCGGGCGCATCAAGCAC